>CAINOV010000061.1 GCA_903851655.1 uncultured Caulobacterales bacterium | reverse complement strand
CGGCCGCCATAGGGGGCGTTGGCCTGGTCGCAGTAATAGATGAAGTCCGCCTGGGGCAGGCGCTCCACCAGGGCGCGATGGACGCTCAGCCCGCCGACGCCGGAATCGAACACACCGAGGCTCACGGGACCAGGACCACCTTGCCGACATGGGCGCCGGATTCCAGCCAGGCGTGGGCATGGGCGGCCTCCGCCAGGGGGAAGGTCCGGTCGACCACCGTCCGCACCTGGCCCGCGGCGATCCACGGCCAGACCGTCGCCTCGATGGCCCGGGCGAGCCTCGCCTTCTCGTCCGCGGACCGGGGGCGCAGGGTCGAGCCGGTCACGGTGAGGCGTTTCTGCATGATCTTCTGCAGGTCGATCTCCACCCGGCCCCCGGCCTGGAAGGCGATATAGACGATCCGTCCGCCGGCGTTCAGGCAGTCGAGTCCCTTCTGCGCGAAGCTCCCGCCGACCATGTCCAGGATGACGTCCGCGCCGCCGGCGGCGATGGCTGCGGCGGAGAAGTCCTCGGAGGTGGTGTCGATGGCGAGGTCGGCCCCGATCCGCAAGGCGCTGGCCGCCTTGTCGGCGCCCCGGGCCGTGGCGATGACCCGGGCGCCCGCCGCCTTGGCCATCTGGATGGCGGTGACGCCGATGCCGCTGGTGGCGCCGTGCAGCAACAGCGTCTCGCCGGCCTTCAGACCGCCGAGCTCGAACACATTGGCGTAGACGGTGAAGACCGTCTCCGGCAGGCCGCCGGCCTCCACAGGCGCCAGACCCGCGGGGATCGGCAGGGCGTGGCGACCATCGACCACGGCGAACTGGGCGTAGCCGCCGCCGCCCAGCAGGGCCGTCACCCGATCGCCCACCGTCCAGCGGCTGTCGCCCGGACCGATGGCGGCGACCTCTCCGGCGACCTCCAGGCCGAGGGTGACCGGAGCGCCCGGCGGCGGCGGATAGAAGCCCAGACGCTGCAGGATGTCTGGGCGGTTCACCCCGGCCCCGGCGACGCGGATCAGGATCTGGCCTTCGCCAGGGACCGGCGTGTCGATCTGGGCGAGACGCAGGGCGTCGGCCGGACCGGCGCCGCCCTCGACTTCGATGGCGGACATGCGGGCGGGAACGGTCATGGGGCGGGACTCCGGTCGGGTCCGTCCGCGGCTCGCATCGCCGCGCCGGACTTGCTAGACTGCTCGTTCGCCTGTCCGCGCCGGTTTTGCAAGCGCTGCGGCGAGCCCGTGACGCGATTTGGGGACCACAGCGGATGGACGAGCCGGCGCAACCCCGCCAGGGACGGGGAGCCCTTCAGGACTCCCTTTCAAAAGAAGACCTTGACCTGTATTCGGTGGAGGAGCTCGACACCCGCATCGCCGTGCTGGAAACCGAGATCGTCCGGGTCCGCAGCGCGCGGGAGCGGAAGCTGTCCGGGCGGGCGGCGGCGGACGCCCTGTTCTCCCGCCGTCCGGATTGACCCCGGTCCCATGGCACGGCGGTTGCAGGGCTCTCCACGAGGCCGAAGCGGTGGTCTTGCGTCGATCCGCTGGGTGTGTTGCCATGACGCTTAGGCAAGGGTTTCTGCTGTGATGAACGAGGTTGGCTCCGTCCTCTCCCCCCGCGGCTCGGTCGTGCAGGACTTTGCGCGGTCCGAACTGTTCGAGCGCACGTTCCGTGAAGGGATGGAGCTGGTGGAGACGGCGGCCGTCTATCTGGACGGGCCGGGACGGCAGGAATCCAAGCTCCTGTCCCGCAACGCCGCCCTGGCCTACGCCAGCGAAAGCATGCGCCTGACCACACGCCTGATGCAGGTGGCCTCGTGGCTCCTGGTGCAACGCGCGGTCCGGGAGGGCGACATGAGCGCCCAGGAAGCCAGCGATCCCCGCTACCGCATCGGCCCCCAACCCGTCGCCCGGCGGGACCGGGCGGATCCCGTTGTGTCAGAGGATGGGTCAACGGACCGTCTGCCCGGCGGCCTGACCGAGCTGGTGGACCGCTCGGAGCGGCTCTACGACCGGATCTCGCACCTCGACCGGCGGATGTATCTGGAGCCGGAGACGGATGACCGGCCCAACCCGGTGCTCAGCCAGTTCGAGCGGCTGCGGGCCGCCTTCGACGGCCCGCAGATCTGAAACGAAGGCCCCGAGGCCGGTCCTTGGCCTATTCCGCCGGCAGGGCGTTTTCCGACCGACGGCTCATCAGCTGGTCGAAGGACGACCAGACGCCGCCCTCCCCCTGCCACTGGCCGCGGGTCGCCGCCTTGGAGTATTCCGTGGCGCGGGCCTCGAAGAAGTTGGCGTGCTCCACGCCCGACAGCATGGACTGCAGCCACGGCAGCGGGTTTTCCTTGATCCCGTAGAGGGGCGGCAGCTCGAGCTGGCGCAGGCGCCAGTCGGCGATGAAGCGGATGTAGCTCTTGATGTCTTCCGGGGTCATGCCCTGGACCTCGCCGGCCTCGAAGGCCAGGTCGATGAAGCGATCCTCGAGGCTCACCACCGTGCGGCAGTTCTCGATGATGTCGTCGGCCACGGCCTTCTTCACGCCGCCGGTTTCCTTGGCGAAGGCGTGGAACAGCTTGATCATGCCCTCGCAGTGCAGGCTCTCGTCCCGCACGCTCCAGCTGACGATCTGGCCCATGCCCTTCATCTTGTTGAAGCGGGGGAAGTTCAGCAGCATGGCGAAGGACGCGAACAGCTGTAGCCCCTCGGTGAAGGCGCCGAACATGGCCAGCGTGCGCAGGATATCGTCCTCCGACTCCACGCCGAAGGTCTGCATGTAGTCGTGCTTGGCCCGCATGGCCTCGTATTCGAGGAAGGCGGAGAATTCGCTGTCCGGCATGCCGATGGTCTCGAGCAGCAGGGCGTAGGCGGCGATGTGGATCGTCTCCATGTTGGAGAAGGCCGACAGCATCATCTTCACCTCGGTGGGTTTGAAGACGCGCGCATACCGCTCCATGTAGTTGTCGTTCACTTCCACGTCCGACTGGGTGAAGAAGCGGAAGATCTGGGTCAGCAGGTTGCGCTCACGGTCGGTGAGCTTGCTCGCCCAGTCCTTGCAGTCCTCGCCCAGGGGCACCTCCTCCGGCACCCAGTGGACCTGCTGCTGCTTCTTCCAGAACTCGTGCGCCCACGGATAGCGGAACGGCTTGTAGCTGTAGGACGGGGTCAGGAGACCGGGCTTGATGAGCGCCTGGGGAGCTTTGGAAATCATCGTTCGTCACCATTCTTGCGGCGGGCGAGGCCTAGAATCAGCACGCCCCGATGTCACTGTCGAGTCATATGGTGAACGAACCGTTTACCAAGTCTAGTAGGTTAGCGGAGTTCACACACATCATGTGGTAGGTCTGTGGACAGATTCCAGCCGCGCCTACGCAACAGGCAAGCCTGTGCGCGGCATTTCAGCGGATCGGTCAGCATATGGGGCCCCGCGCCGCCTATTGGCAGGCGAGGCATTCCTCGTAATCGGTCTTCGCGGACTCCGTGAAGGTCGATTCGACGATGTCGGCGCCGGCGAAGGCGGCCCGCTGCACGGACTTGGACCGCAGATAGTAGAGGGACTTCACCCCCCGCTCCCAGGCCGACCAGTGCAGCATGTGCAGGTCCCACTTGTCCACGTCGCCCGCCAGGAACAGGTTCAGCGACTGGGACTGGCAGATGTCCGGGGTGCGGTCGGCGGCCAGGTCGACGATCCAGCGCTGATCGATCTCGAAGGCGGTCTTGAACACGTCCTTCTCGTCCTGGGTCAGGAAGTCGAGATGGCTGACCGAGCCCTCGTTCTCGAGGATCGAGCTCCACACCGCGTCGGTGTTCTTGCCCTTCAGCTCCAGCACCTTCTCCAGGTACGGATTCTTCACGGCGAAGGAGCCGGACAGGGTCTTGTGGGTGTAGATATTGGCCGGGATCGGCTCGATGCCGGCGCTGGTGCCGCCGCAGATGATCGAGATCGAGGCGGTGGGGGCGATGGCCAGCTTGTGGCTGAACCGCTCCATCACGCCCACGTCGGCGGCGTCGGGGCAGGGCCCGCGCTCTTCCGCCAGCAGCCTGGAGGCCTTGTCCGCCTCCCGGCGCAGGTGCTTGAAGATCCGCATGTTCCACGACTTGGCCAGGGCGCTCTCGAACGGCACGTTCTGGGCCTGCAGGAAGGAGTGGAAGCCCATGAGACCCAGCCCCACCGACCGCTCGCGCATGGCGGCATAGATGGCCGGATCCATTTCCGACGGCGCCCGGTCGATGAAGTCCTGCAGCACGTTGTCGAGGAAGCGCATCACGTCCTCGATGAAGGTCGGGTGGTCCCGCCACTCCATGAAGGTCTCGGCGTTCACCGAGGACAGGCAGCACACCGCCGTGCGGTTCTTGCCCAGGTGGTCGGCGCCCGTGTGCAGCACGATCTCGGAGCACAGGTTCGACTGGCGGACCTTCAGGCCCAGGGACTGCTGGTGCGCCGGCATGGAGCGGTTCACCGTGTCGGAGAAGATCAGATAGGGCTCGCCGGTCTGCAGGCGGATCTCGAGGATCTTCTGCCACAGGGTGCGGGCGTCCACATACTTCACCACCTCGCCGGTCTTGGGCGAGCGCATGGCGAACTTCTCGCCGGCGCGGACGGCCTCCATGAACTCGTCGGAGATGGAGATGCCGTGGTGCAGGTTCAGGGACTTGCGGTTGAAGTCGCCGGACGGCTTGCGGATCTCGAGGAACTCCTCGATCTCCGGATGGTTGATGTCGAGATAGACCGCCGCCGAACCCCGGCGCAGGGAGCCCTGGCTGATGGCGAGCGTCAGGCTGTCCATCACCCGCACGAAGGGGATGATGCCCGAGGTCTGGCCCGCGCCCTTGACCTTCTCGCCGATGGAGCGGACGCCACCCCAGTAGGTGCCGATGCCGCCGCCGTTCGCCGCCAGGAAAACGTTCTCGTTCCAGGTGCTGACAATGCCCTCGAGGCTGTCCGGAACCGCGTTCAGGAAGCAGGAGATGGGCAGGCCCCGGTCGGCGCCCCCATTGGACAGGACCGGGGTGGCCGGCATGAACCAGAGGCGGGAAATGTAGTCATAGACCCGCTGGGCGTGCTCGGAATCGTCGGCATAGGCGGTGGCCACCCGGGCGAACATGTCCTGGTAGCTCTCGCCCTGGAGCAGGTAGCGGTCTTCCAGGGTGGTCTTGCCGAAGTCGGTCAGCAGGGCGTCCCGGGACCGGTCGACCTCCACATGCTTGACGAGGCTGAGGCGCGGCCGCTCCGCCTGGGCCGCCGGTTTGCCGACCCGCACCTTGGATTGCGCCTGAACCTTTGCTGCTTCTCTGCCGACCATCGTCCAAAACCCCAGGAAAATACGGAACGGGGGGCCTCGGAGGCGAACGCGTTCACGTCACCCCACCCATACATCTAGTAGGGTGATCCCCCCACAGCCCACTATATGGTGCGCAAATGCGCTGCGACTCGTCAACGGCCAGATGAGGGGGCGCCCGGACTTTTTCGTTAACAAGAACTTAATATCTGGTGACAACCGGGCCCGGTTTTAACCCTCTGGAAAACACTTCGACGGCGGTTTGACGATCTCGGCGACCCCGTCCAGTTTGGCCCCCATGTCCAGCCCGAAACCGCTCCGGTCGCCCTCGCCCCAGGACGCCCTCCTCGCCCTGAAACGCGCCCTCCCCGACGGGCCGATTCGCCTACACGTCCCCGGGGCGGCGGCGGAGCCCCTGGCCTTCGCCGAGGCCCTGAGCCTCGACCCGACGCTGGGCCGGGGGATCACCTTCGCCGGCGTCTGGATCCCGGGGGTGAACCGGACCGACTGGTCCCGCCTGGGGGATGGGGCCGAGACAACCTTCGCCGCGCCGGAATGGGGCGACAGCCGTCGGGAGGGTCGGATGAAGATCCGCCCCCTGGGCTATCGCCAGGCCTGGGACTGGGTGGCCACCTCGCCCCTGGATGCGGCCATCGTGCAGGTGGCGCCGCCGGACCGGGACGGCCGGTGCAATCTGAGCCTGACGGCCGACTTCACCGCTGCGGTGCTGGAACGGCCGATCCCGGTGATCGGGCTGGTCAATCCCGCCCTGCCGGTGGTGCGGGGCGCGCCTTCGGTGGCCCTGTCCCGGTTCCTGACCTGGGTGGAGGCGGAGCGGGCGCCGGCGACCTATGACCCCGGGCCGCCCGACGCCGCCACCGAGGCGGTGGCCCGGGTCGCCGCCGGCCTGATCCCCCACGGCGCCGTGCTGCAGACGGGGATCGGCAAGCTGGGCGCGGCGGTGTTCAGCGCCCTGACCGATCGCCGCGGGCTGCGGATCCATTCCGGCATGGCCAGCGAGTCGCTGATCGACCTGATGAACGCCGGTGCCCTCGCCGACACGCCGGGCGCGATCACCATCGGCGCCATCCTCGGCTCACCCGCCCTGGGCGCCCGCCTGGCCGGCGATCCGCGGGTGCGGATGGAGGGCGTTCCCGTCACGCACGGCTTTGACGTGTTGAGCCGGATCGACGGTCTGGCGGCGATCAATTCCGCGGTGGAGGTGGACCTGTTCGGCCAGGCCAACGCCGAGCAGGTCGGGGGGCGGCTGATGTCCGGCATTGGCGGCCTGGGCGACTTCCTGCGGGGCGCCGCGGCGGCCCGGGGCGGCCTGCCGATCCTGGCCCTGCCGGCCGAGACCGCGGGTGGCAAGCACGGCCGGATCGTACCGCGGCTCGGCCCCGGGATCACCACCATCCCCCGCACCGATGTGGCCCTGGTGGTCACGGAGCACGGGGTCGCCGACCTGCGCGGGCGGGACATGGACGGCCGGGCCGAGGCCTTGATCGCCATCGCCGCCCCCGGCCGCCGGGCCCAGCTGGCCGCGGACTGGGACCAGATCCGCCGCGCCCTCTAGGCGCCCCTGCCGCCGTCAGTGGGTGACGGGGACGACGTTGTCGTCCGTGTTCCGGTCGATCAGCTTGGAGTAGGGGTCGATCCCGGCCACGGTGGGGAGCCGGTCGGCGATCACGGTGACGGTGTGGACCCCGTCGGTGATCGGCGCGCGCTCGATCCGGACCACGTCCCTCGCCGTGAACGACTCCCGCACCGGAGACTGGGTGAACAGGCCGAATTCCACCGTGTCGCTGAGCGGCGCCTTGGTCTCGCGGCCTTGGCCGTCGGCATAGGTCTTGTGCGCCTCATAGGTCAGGGTCACGTCGTACCGGCCGTCCGGCCGGCGCTTCGCCGTCGCAGACCGGGCCTTGAGGTCATAGAGGGTGATCTTCTCGAACAGGTCCGTGATCAGCTGCTGCTGGTCCGGCCGGGCCTGGGCCCGGAACAGGTCCACCAGCTCCCGCGAGGTGGGGTAGGGGGCCGCGTGGAACGCATAGCGGCGCAGCAGCTCCTGCAGGGCGGCGTTCACCCGGTCCTCGCCCAGTTCCTCCTTCAGCCGGTACATGACCAGCGCGCCCTTGCGGTAGTGGATGTAGCCCTGGTTCTCCACCCGCTCCAGGGGCAGCTCCTCCACCAGGTCGCCGCCCCGGGCGCGGAGATAGTGGTCCAGCTCGAACTTCAGAAACCTGTGGATCTGCGCCGGGCCGTAGAGCTTCTCCATGGCCATCAGCGCCGAGTACTGGGCCAGGGTCTCGTCGAGCATGGACGCGCCCTGCATGTCGCCGCCGATCACCTGGTGCGCCCACCACTGGTGCCCCAGCTCATGGGCGGTCACATAGGTGACCATGTCGATCTTCTCCGGGTTCCGGGTGTCGATGATCCAGCCCAGATTCTCCGAATAGGGAATGGTGTTGGCGAAGGACTGGGCGAAGTCCGCATAGGCCGGAAACTCCAGGATCCGGACCTGGCGGAACTGGTAGGGACTGAAGTTCGCCTGGTCATAGTCCAGCCCGACCTTCAGCGCCTTCAGCATCCGGTCCACGTTCCAGGGGTGGCCGGGATGGTAGTAGACGGACAGGTCAATGCCCTTGTAACGCTCGGTCTTCACCGCATAGGCGGCGGACTGGATCGAGAAGAACCGCAGGATCGGCGCCTCGGTGCGGAACCTTGCGATCCGGCGCCCACCGACGACCTCTTCCGACACCTTGTAGCCGGGCGCCATCGGCGTCTGGTCGGCGACGGTGGAGACGGTGATGTCCGCGTTCACCCAGTCGGCGTCCTTGCCCAGCAGGTTGAACTGCCGGGCGGCGACGTCCTCCAGCTTGGCCGGGCGCAGCTGGGGCGGCAGGCCGTACTTGCGCCGCTTGGCCCGGTCCTGCAGCAGCCCGTCGCGGCCCATGCCGATGCTGGGGGCGATATCCCGGTCGTCGAGGAAGGTCCCGTTGTCGGCGATCCGGGTCCAGCCATTGTCGGAATTGCGGAAACCGGTCTGGGCCCGTTCGGTCTGGAACGAGACGCTGCGATGCTCCCCCGGGGCCATGGGGGTGTCGAAGGTGAAGATGCGGTAGTTGAACCGCTCATAGGTCGTCTTCGGCCGGGCGCCCTCGACACTGAGGCTGACCACCTTCAGATCGTGAGCGAACCGCACGTGCAGCTCCCGCACCGGGGCGCCGGTCCGGTTCTCGATCCGGTAGACCCCCCGGGTCACGGCGCGGTTGCCGTAGGGATCGAGATCGACCTGCAGCTGGACATCGGTGATCTTGGGCTGCAGCACGGTTTCGTAGCGCAGCAGCGTCTTTTCCATGTCCGCCGTCCAGATGTCCTCGGCCTCGGCGGTGCGGTAGGTGTTGAGGATGTGGGTATTGTAGAAGATGAAGCCGCCGAGCCCTGTGGCGAGGACCACCATCCCGACCATGGCCAGGCCGGCCGGTCCTGCGAGGCGGCGCGGCAGCGCGCGCAGGCGCACCCACAGGCTGTCGGTTCGTCCGCGACGCCACAGGGCGTAGGTCAGCAGGACCAGGATCGCCCCGATGGCGCTCCAGTAGCTACGGAACCAGAACCGGATCATTCCGAACCGGCCCTCGCCGTTCATGTCCGACAGGGGCACCGGCGGCGCGCCGTTGTACCGGTAGAGGAGATCCTCGAAGTGCAGGCTCGCCAGCACCTGCATGACGATCAGATAGACCAGCATGACGCCGAACCCCACGAACTTGTGCGGAGTCAGGGTCTGGACGAACACCGCCAGGATCGCGGTCAGGACCAGTGTCACGGCGGACGGCGCCACATACCAGAGGAGGTATTTGGGAAGCTCGAAGTCGGTCCAGCCCTTCAAGGCCTGCACCAGCAGGGCCGTGAGCGCGCCGAAGACGAGGGACACCAGAAGCACCAGGGAGATGGCGAGGATCTTGGGCGTGGCGAACACCCAGTCCGGCGCCGGGGTGGAATCGATGATCTCCTCGGTCCGGCGGTCCCGCTCGCGCCAGACCAGCTCCCCCGCATAATAGACGGCGACGATCACCGGGATGAAGGTGAAGGCGCCGGACAGGATGCCGATCATCACCCGGGTGACGGGATAGATGTCGACCTCATACGGGCCCGGGGAGAACCACAGGGCGTTCATGGCGTTGAAGACGCCGAGCATGATCAGGACGAAGAAGGCCGGACTGCGGAACACCTGCCCCATGTCGAACCGGGTGCGGGCGACGAATTGCGACCACGCCGCGTCACGGCGGGCGGAGGCTGGCGCCACGGCGTGCAGGCGCGGAGCCGGCGCCGCCGAGGGCTCGGCGGCGGCCCGACCCTTGCCGCCGGACTTTCCCGTCTGCTCGAACCGATAGGTGGCGTAGGCCGACGCCAGCGCCGCCGCCGCCACCGTCATCCAGATGGCCCGGGACAGAAGCAGGGTCCCGGTCATGGGCACGTTCAGGCTGTTGCGCTCCGCCACCGTCCAGTACTTGGTCACGAAACCGTAGGCGCCGAGACCGAAGGGCTCCAGGACCGCCATCAGCCGCTCGAGCTCCGGCTTGTCGGTGACGGCGAGGGTGGCGCTCCAGATCATCAGCAGGGCGACGACGCCGATATAGGTCGCCATCATCGAGCGCGTGGCCGTGGCCAGGGAGAAGAACAGGGCCGAGGTCAGGAACACCGTCGGCAGGCCGAGCACGGCGTAGTCATAGGCGAAGTCGCCCAGCCGCACGGGACCGAGCAGGTCCCGGTCAAGCCAGGGCGCCACGGAACCGACGAGGGCGCCGACCGGGACCGCCAGATAGGCGAGGGCCACGGCGGCGAAGGCGCCGCTGAACCGTCCGTAAAGATAGTCGAAGCGCGTGATCCGGCTGGACCGGAGGATGGCGCCGTAGCCGGTCTCGTCGTCCCGCACCACCACGTTCGCCACGATCGCCGTGGAGGCGAACATGAAGAACAGCGCCATGATCATGTGCGTCATGCCCAGGGCGAAGGGCGCATTGCGGTGCAGGTTGGTGTTGGGCCCGCCCACATGGATCTGGTCGATCGCCAGGGTGGCGAAGCTGAGCAGGAAGAACAGCACCACCGCCACCCAGAACACCGGACTGCGGAGCTGGTAGCGGAATTCGAAACCGGCGACCTGGAGGAACATGGGCTCGGACCGGATCAGGCCGCGCGGCGCGACGCGGCGAGGGCCGTGAAATAGACCTCCTCCAGCCCGCCTGTATGGGGTGCGAAGCCCTGGCCCGGATCGGTGTCCGCCAGCACATGGACCACCGTCCGCCCGCTGACCAGACGGGTCGAGATCACCGTATGGGCGGCGCGAAGGGCGTCCAGTTCCGACCGGTCGATGGTCTTGCGCCAGATCCGGCCCTCGAGCTCCTGCATCAGTTCATGGGGCGCGCCCTGCCGCACGATGCGGCCGTTGGCGATGATGGCCATGGCCGGACACAGGTCCGCCACGTCCTCGACAATGTGGGTCGACAGGATCACCACGACCTTGTCGCCGATATCGGCCAGCAGGTTGAGGAAGCGATTGCGCTCCTCCGGATCGAGGCCGGCGGTGGGCTCGTCGACGATGATCAGCGACGGGCCGCCGATCAGGGCCTGGGCGATCCCGAACCGCTGGCGCATGCCGCCGGAAAACCCGGCAATGGCCTTTTTCCGGACGTTCCAGAGATTGACCTGATCCAGCAGGCGCTCGACCTCGGCCTTGCGGGCTGGGCCGTCGGCGATCCCCTTGAGGATGGCCATGTGGTCGAGCATGTCGTAGGCGGACACCCGGGGATACACGCCGAAGTCCTGCGGCAGATATCCCAGCGTCCGCCGGAGCGCCTGGGGATCCCGCACCACGTCGATGGCGTCGAAGCGGATCGAGCCGGAGGTGGGGACCTGCAGGGTGGCGATGCAACGCATGAGCGTGGACTTGCCGGCGCCATTGGGACCCAGAAGGCCGTACATGCCCGGCCGGACGGACAGGCTGACGCTGTCCAGCGCCCGTACGCCGTTTGGATAGACATGGCTCAGGTCGTCGATTTCAAGCATTGCCGCTCCCGCCCCCGCGCAACTGGCGCCATACTCCGGACGGACGTTGCCTTGCGGCTACGGTCAAGGCAAGTGAACGGTGAGTCATGTTTCGTTTCGGCCGCCGCGGCGCCCAACGGACATGCGCCGCCCGCCGGGCGGACCCGGCACAACAGAGGATCCGCCCGATGGCCTCCACCGTCTTTCCACCCTCGCCGGCGATCCTCGCGCCGATCGCGGACCATGACGCCACCTTCCCCGTCCGCCGGATCTTCTGCGTCGGCCGCAACTACGCCGCCCACCGGGCCGAAATGGGCGGAGACGACCGGGAGCCGCCGTTCTTCTTCACCAAGCCGGCGGACGCCCTGGTCGCCTCCGGCGCCGCGATCCCCTACCCCTCGGCGACCCACAACCTGCATCACGAGGTCGAACTGGTGATCGCCATCGGCGTGGGCGGCGCCAACATCGCCGTCGGCGACGCCCTGGGACACGTCTATGGCTACGCCGTGGGCGTCGACCTGACCCGCCGCGACCTGCAGGCCGCCGCCAAGTCCAAGGGCCACCCGTGGGACAGCGCCAAGGGCTTCGACCTGTCCGCGCCCCTGGGGGCGATCGCCGCCCGGCCGGGGTCGGACCTGCAGGGCGGGCTCCGCCTGTCGGTGAACGGGGCGCCGCGCCAGGCGGCGCATCTGTCCGACATGATCTGGAGCGCGCCGGACATCATCGCGGAATGCTCCCGCCTGTGGCGCCTGGCCCCCGGCGACCTGATCTTCACCGGAACGCCGGACGGCGTGGGGCCCCTCGAGCCGGGAGACGCCGTCCACGCCGTCATCGACGGCCTGCCGGCCCTCGACTTCCGCATCGTCTAGCGCTCTGGTCCGGCCGCGACCCCGGTCCCGGCCCGATCGCCCCCTCCGGAGACACGCCCGCCATGAGCCTGATCCTTCACGGCTACTGGCGATCCAGCGCTGCGTATCGCGTGCGGATCGCCCTCAACCTCAAGGGCGTCGCCTATCAGCAGGCGACCCACGACCTGCGTCAGGGCGCCCAGTCCGCTCCGGACTACCTGGCCCTCAATCCCCAGGGCCTGGTGCCGGCCCTCGAAGCCGACGACGTGGTGCTGACCCAGAGCCCGGCGATCCTCGAATGGCTTGAGGAACGCTATCCCGACCCGCCGCTGCTGCCGCCGCGCCTGGCCGACCGGGCGGTGGTCCGGGCGATGGCGGCGACGATCGCCTGCGACATCCATCCGCTCAACAATCTCCGGGTCCTGCAAAGCCTGCGGCGTCGGTTCGGCGCGGACCCGGAGACGGAGCGGGACTGGGCGAACGACTGGATTTCCGCCGGCTTTCGGTCCCTGGAGACGACGATCCACAGATATGGCCGGGGCTTTGCCTTCGGCGACCATCCGACGCTTGCCGATTGCTGTCTGGCGCCGCAGGTCTACTCTGCGGCGCGGTTCGGCGTGGACATGACGCCCTTTCCGAGCATCCGCGCCGCCATGGCGTCCCTCAACGCCCTTCCGGCGGTGGCGTCCGCCCACCCGGACCTCCAGCCCGACGCGGACAGATAGGACCTCGACGACGGTGATTCGCGACCTGATCGACAACAACCGTGCCTGGGCCCAGGGCAAGACGGAGGTCGACCCCGACTTCTTCGCCCGCCTGGTGCGCCAGCAGAGCCCGGCCTATCTGTGGATCGGCTGCTCCGACAGCCGCGTTCCGGCCAACGAGATCGTCGGGCTGGATCCGGGCGAGCTGTTCGTTCACCGCAATGTCGCCAACCTCGCGCCGCCGCAGGACGCCAACTACCTGTCGGTGCTGCAGTACGCGGTGGAGATGCTGAAGGTCCGCGACGTCCTCGTGGTCGGACACTATGGCTGCGGCGGCGTGATCGCGGCGACCGAGCACACCCATCACGGCCTGATCGACCACTGGCTGACGCCGATCCGACTTCTGGCCGCCGAACACCGGGCCGAGCTCGAGCTGCTGCCGGACGGCAAGGCGCGCCATGACCGGCTTTGCGAGCTGAACGTGATCCGGCAGGTCCGCAACGTGGCCATGAACCCGTTCCTGCTGGAGGCCTGGGCGGCCGGACGGGACCTGACCGTGCACGGCTGGTGCTATTCCATCGAGAACGGACTGGTCAGCGACCTGGGCGTTTCCATCTCCAATCCGGCCGACGCCCGCCGGATGTTCGGCGTTCCATAATCTCGCAGATCCGGGTCGCCCCGATCAGGCGGCGGCCCACAGTCCCACGTGCTCGACCTCCTGGGCGTTCAGGCTCAGGGCCTGCCAGTCGAGGTCGGGCGCCGGAGCGGCGGCGGCGGCCAGTATGGCGCGAAGCTCCGCCTGGGAGGCCACGCCGACGATCACCTGCGCCGCGGCCGACTGGCTGAGGGCGAAGGCCAGCGCCGCCTGCAGCGGGTCGGCCCCGGCCTCTGCAATCTCCCGGCGGATGCGCGACAGCCGCGGACCCGCTTCGGCGAGGGCCGGGGGCAGCCCGTCGCTGGGAAGGAACATCAGACCCTGCAGGAAGATCGAGCGGAGGTGCACCTCGACGCCGAGCTCGGCGAGGGTCTGAAGCTCTCCGCCGGTCACCAGCCGCTGGTCCAGCAGGCTGACGGGCAGCTGCATGATGTCGGGCTTGTAGCGCCGCGCCAGCGCCGCCGGCGCATCCTCCAGCCGGGCGGAGACGCCGATCTTCTCGAACAGTCCGGCGTCGCGGAGGCCGAGCAGGGACCGCCACAGGGCGTCCCCGTCGGGCCCCAGCAGATCCTCCGCCTCGCTCACCACCAGGGCGTAGGCCCGCGGGACGCCCAGGTTTCGAAGGGATTTCTGCGCCCGGGCCTCCACGACGGCCAATCCCGCCGCCAGCGGCGCGGTCTTGGCGATGGTCCGGAACGGCCGCTCCCGCGGGGCGAGGCGCCCGACGAGGGCCTCGGCCTCGGCATGGTCGGCGGAGGTGTCGATCAGGGTCATGCCGGCGTCAGCCGCCAGGGCGAAGGCGCCCCGGAGCTCGGCGTCGAACTGGCGGGCGCGGGCCGGCGTCACCACGCCATGGCGCCCGAAATGGGCTGTGCTGAGGGCCAGACGGCTTTCGACAGCGGACATGCGTCAGACCTCCGGACCACCGGCGCAAGTCGGCTTACCCTTTGGACGGCAAGGACTTGAGGGGTTTTCTCGGACGGACATGCAGGCTCCGGACAGGTCGGTTGGCGGGCGTCATGGAGCGCATGGATTGCTTAATGAACCCTTGGCCCGGCGCCGAAAGTCCGGAGCGGCGAGTCCGTTTCAGCCCCTTCCCTCCGCGCCCCGGACGCGCTACAAGGAGTGCAACATCGATCGTCAGTCCTGGATGGGGCTTTCGAGCGGCGGCCTCCGGGTCAGCCGCTTTTTTGTTGCTTGGAGATCCGCCTTGCGCGGCAAGACGCCGGAAGACCGCCGACTGCTGGAGCTGCTGGACCCCGTGGCCGAGTCCGTGGGCTACGAGGTCGTGCGCCTGCGCATGATGGGCGGCGCCGCCCGCCGGACCCTGCAGATCATGGCGGAGCGGCCGGACGGGGAGATGAACGTCGACGACTGCGCCGCCCTGTCGCGGGCCGTGGGCGATGTCCTCGACGCCGCGGACGTGATCAACGGCGACTATGTGCTGGAGGTGTCGAGCCCCGGCGTCGACCGCCCCCTGACCCGGCTCAAGGATTTCGAGGCCTGGGAGGGTTACGAGGCCAAGCTGGAGCTGGACCGCCTCGCCGACGGCCGCAAGCGCTTCCGCGGCGTGCTGGCCGGGATCGAGGACGGCGCCGTGTGCATCGACCTCGAGGGCGAGGCCGACACCACGATGATCCCCTTCGACTGGATCACTGAGGCCAAGCTCAGCCTCACCGACGAACTTCTCAAGCGCGGCGCGGAGCAGCGCGAGCAGCGGCTGGCCTCCGACGCCGGCCAGGACGACGACGACCACCCGAACCACTCAGATGAGGACGCCTGACCATGGCCCTTACCGGCATCAGCGCCAACCGGCTGGAACTGCTTCAGATCGCCGACGCGGTCGCCCGCGAGAAGTCGATCGAGAAGGAAGTCGTGATCGACGCCATCGAGGAGGCGATCACCAAGGGCGCCCGGGCGCGTTACGGCGCAGAGCATGACATCCGCGCGCACATCAATCCCAATACGGGGGAGCTGACCCTGACCCGGTACATCACCGTGGTCGAGGACGAGGCGGACATCGAGGGCCTGCTGGGCATGGTTCGCCTGACGGAAGCCAAGCGCAAGTATCGCGACGCCGAGGTGGGCAAGACCTACGAGGAGATCCTGCCGCCCTTCGAGTTCGGTCGGGTGCAAACCCAGATGGCCCGTCAGGTGGTGACCCACAAGGTCCGCGAAGCCGAGCGCGAGCGCCAGTTCGAGGAGTTCAAGGACCGGGTCGGCGAGATCATCAACGGCTCGGTGAAGCGGGTCGAATACGGCAATGTCATCGTCGACCTGGGCCGCGGCGAAGGAATCATGCGCCGGGACCAGTCGATCCCCCGGGAGAACTTCAACATCGGCGACCGCATCCGCTGCTACATCTATGACGTGCGGCGCGAGGCCAAGGGTCCGCAGATCATGCTGTCCCGCGCCCACGGCGGCTTCATGGCCAAGCTGTTCGCCCAGGAAGTGCCGGAAGTGTACGACGGCGTCATCGAGATCCGCGCCGTGGCCCGGGATCCCGGCAGCCGCGCCAAGATGGCGGTGGTCTCCAATGACGGCTCCATCGATCCCGTCGGCGCCTGCGTCGGCATGCGCGGCAGCCGGGTCCAAGCCGTGGTCGCCGAGCTGCAGGGCGAGAAGATCGACATCATCCAGTGGAGCCCGGACGAGGCGACCTTCATCGTCAACGCCCTCGCCCCTGCGGAAGTGACCAAGGTGGTGATGGACGAGGACGACGGCCGGGTCGAGGTGGTGGTCCCCGACGACCAGCTGTCCCTGGCTATCGGCCGCCGCGGCCAGAACGTGCGTCTGGCCTCCCAGCTCTCTGGCTGGCAGATCGACATCACCACGGAAAGCCAGGAGAGCGAGCGTCGCCAGCGGGAGTTCGCCGAGCGCACCCAGCTGTTCCAGGAAGCCCTGGACGTGGACGAGATGGTCGCCCAGCTGCTGGTCACCGAGGGCTTCGCCGCCATCGAGGATATCGCCTATGTGGACGAGAACGAGCTGGCCTCCATCGAGGGCTTCGACGAGGACACCGCGGTGGAACTGCAAACCCGCGCCCGGGAGGCGCTGGAGCGCGAAGCCGCGGAGCTGGACGCCAAGCGTCGTGAACTGGGCGTCGACGACGCCGTGCTCGACGTGGAGGGCGTGACCCTGCAGATGTCCGTCGCCCTGGGCGAGGCCGGCGTGAAGACGCTGGAAGACCTGGCCGACCTGGCGACCGACGAGCTGCGGGGAGCCTTCGAAAGCAAGGGCGGAGAGCGGGTTCGCAATCCCGGCGCGCTGGAGAGCTTCAATCTCCCGGTGGAGGAGGCGGAAGCCATCATTCTTCGCGCCCGGGTCGCCGCCGGCTGGATCGACGCCGCGGATATCGCCCCGCCGGAGGATGAGCTCGAACTGGCCGAGGCCGAGGTCGACGACGCTGGAGACGATGCGACCTGAGCGCGCTCCCGCCTGACACCCCCGAAGGCGCGCCGGACCCGTCGGCGCCGGCCGCCGACGGCCCCCGGACCCACCGTGAAGCGATGCGCGAGCGTCGCGACCTGGTGTCTGGCGCCGTGATGCCCGAACGCGCCCTCATCCGGTTCGTGGTCGGACCTGACGGCGTGGTGACGCCGGACATTGCGCGCCGGCTCCCGGGCCGGGGCATGTGGGTCGCCGCCTCCCGCGCATCCGTGGACGAGGCCGTCCGGAAGGGCGGATTTTCTCGCTCCGCCAAGACCCGGCTGACGGCGCCCGCGGACCTGTCCGACCAGGTGGAACGGCTTCTGTGGCGACGGCTGCTGGACCATCTGGGGCTTGCGCGCCGCGCCGGGACCCTTACCTACGGATTCGAGAAGGTCGAGGCCGCCATCGACGGCGGCCGCGTCGCCTGGCTGATCGAAGCCAGCGATGGCGCGGCGGACGGTCGGCGTAAGCTCGGTCAGGCGATCAAGCGTCGCGTGGCGAATGCGAAGCGGCCCCCGCGCGTGATCGGCGTGTTCAGCGCGGACGATTTGAGTTTGGCCTTGGGCCTTGGAAATGTGATACACCTCGCCTTCCTTGTGGGGCGAGGGGCTGATAGCTGGACGGAAGACGTCGAGCGATTGGCCGGTTTTCGCCCGCTCCTTCCCGAGAGCTGGCGCGAGGAACCCTGACTCCGGCGATGCGGAGCGTTTCACGACGCAGCGTCCCGACGCAGCGGTCAGGGAAAACGACAACGCCCTCCGTCAAAGTGCGACGGACCGGGCGTTGGGAGTATTGGCGACACCGGGCGGTCCCTGCAAAGGGGCGCCAAGGCGGTGTCCTTTGATGTCTTGGCGACTGACGCCCAACTTCGGGCGCACGACGATGAGTAAAGCGAGCGGATGAGCGACGCGAACGACAATGATGGCGGCCAAGGCGGCCCGGGTTCTGGTACTCCTGGCGGCGCGGGTCCGGGAGGACGAGCACCCCTGACTCTCAAGCCGAGGGCGCCGGGCGTCAATACGGGCGTCGTCCGCCAGAGCTTCAGTCACGGCCGCTCCAAGACGGTGGTGGTCGAGACCAAGCGCCGCAGGGAGGGCGATCGTCCTCCGGTCGAGGTCCGGCGCCCCGCCCCGCCGGTGGTCGCCGCGCCCCGCGCCGAGGCGCCCGCTGCGCCGCGGCCGGCGACACCGACGGCGCCGCCGGCTGGCGGACCCGCCCTCAACCTGTCTCAAAGCGAGCTGGCCGCCCGGCAACGGGCCCTCGACGCCGCCCGGATCGCCAGCGAGCGCCAGCGCGCCGAGGCCGCCGCACGGGCCGACGCCATCGCCGCCGCCGCCTCTGCAGCGCGCGCCGCTGCGCCGACGCCGTCGGAAAGCCCCGCCAGCGCAGCGCCGCCGGCCGCCGCGGCCTCCACGCCGCAACCGGCGCCGTCAGCTCCGGCCCCGGTCGCGGCGGAAACGCCTGTCCGACCCGCCGCGGTAGCCGCCCCCGCCGCCGAGCCCGCCGCAGCGACGGTCCAGGCCCGACCCTTGCCCCCCCGCGAACCCCGTCGGGACGAGCCGCAGGCGCCGGCCCGTCCGGTGCGCCAGGATCCCCGCAATGACGGCCGGACCCCCGAAGGTCGCGTCTATGAGCCCCCGCGCCGGGAAGGGTCGTCCTATCCCGATCGCACGGCGCGCCCTGCCGGCCAGGATCGCCCCATGGGCGATCGCGGCCCGGTGGATCGCGGTCCGCGGCCGGCTGGAGCGGCCTATGGCGACCGCGGCCCGCGTCCCATGGGCGATCGCGGCCCCCGTCCGGCCGGACAGGGTTACGCCGGCGATCGACCGCGTCCGGCGCCCGGTGAGACGGTGCGTTACTCGGCCCTCGCCCCGCGCCCTGCGGGACCCCGCCCCGGCGGACCGCCCATGCGCGGCGGCGCAGCCGCCCCTTCGGCGCCTGAAATCACCAAGACCGCCCGCACCGCGCCGCCCCGCGCCAATGATCGCCGCCCCGCCCCCGTGGTGGACGACGAGGAGGGCGCGCGCCGCCGCGGCGGGCCTGGCGGGCCGAAGAAGGCCGAGGCCGCCAAGGCGGTCTCCCGCGTCAAGGGCGAGCCCAAGCGCCGCGAAGGCCGGCTGACCATCCAGGTGGCCGCCGGCGAGGAAGGCGGCGATGACCGCATGCGGTCCCTCGCGTCGGTCCGCCGCGCCCGGGAACGGGAGCGGGAGAAGCGCGCCCGGGGCCTCGGCGGCCTCGACGCCCCCAAGGTGGTCCGCGACGTGGTCATCCCCGACGCCATCACCGTTCAGGACCTCGCCCAGCGGATGGCCGTGCGGGCCGTGGACATCATCAAGTACATGATGCGCCAGGGCGCCATGCTGACCATCAATGACGTGCTCGACGCCGACACGGCGGAGCTGATCGCCACGGAATTCGGCCACTCGGTCACCCGCGTGTCGGAAAGCGACGTGGAAACCGGCTTCATCTCCGAGGACGACCGGGTGGAGGACACCGTGTCCCGGCCGCCGGTGGTGGCGGTCATGGGCCACGTGGACCACGGCAAGACCTCCCTGCTGGACGCCCTGCGGTCCGCCGGCGTCGCCGCCAGCGAGCATGGGGGCATTACCCAGCATATCGGCGCCTATCAGGTCACGCTGGAGTCCGGCGACAAGGTCACCTTCCTCGACACCCCCGGCCACGCCGCCTTCTCGGCCATGCGGGCCCGGGGCGCCAATGTGACGGACATCGTCGTGCTGGTGGTGGCCGCCGACGACGGCGTGATGCCGCAGACCATCGAGGCGATCCACCACGCCAAGGCGGCCGGGGCGCCGATCATCGTGGCGATCAACAAGATCGACAAGCCGGACGCCGACCCGACCCGGGTCATCAACGAGCTTCTCAGCCACGAGATCGTGGTCGAGGCGCTGGGCGGTGAAACCCAGGTGGTGGAGGTGTCCGCCCTGAAGAAGACCGGCCTCGACACCCTGCTGGAATCCATCCTGATCCAGGCGGAGGTCATGGACCTTCGCGCCAATCCGGACCGGTCGGCGGAAGGTGTGGTGATCGAATCCAAGCTCGACAAGGGTCGCGGCCCGGTGGCCACGGTGCTGGTCAAGCGCGGCACCCTGAAGCGCGGCGACATTGTCGTGGCCGGCGCCGCCTGGGGCCGCGTGCGCGCCCTGATCAACGAGCGGAACGAACAGATCCCGTCGGCTGACCCGTCCACACCCGCGGAGATCCTCGGCCTCGACCAGACCCCCGATCCCGGCGAGACCTTCGCCGTGGTGGAGAACGAGGCCCGCGCCCGGGAGCTGACCGAGTACCGCGAGCGGGTGAAGCGCGACAAGGCTGTGTCGCCCATCACCGCCGGCTCCAGCCTCGCCGACATGATGGCCAAGCTGCAGACCAAGAAGGTCTCGGAGCTGCCGATGATCATCAAGGCGGACGTCCAGGGCTCCGCCGAGGCGATCATGGGCGCCCTCGACAAGCTGGGGACGGACGAGGTCCGCGCGCGGATCATCCATTCCGCCGCCGGCGCCATCACCGAAAGCGACGTCCTGCTGGCCAAGGGCGCCAACTGCTCGATCCTCGGCTTCAACGTCCGGGCCTCGCGCCAGGCGCGGGACCTGGCCGAGCGGGAAGGGGTGGAGATCCGCTACTACGCGATCATCTATGACCTGATCGACGACATCAAAGGCGTCATGTCGGGCATGCTGGCGCCGATCCAGCGGGAAACCTTCCTGGGCAACGCCGACGTGCTGCAGACCTTCGATATCTCCAAGGTCGGCCGGATCGCCGGCTGCAAGGTGTCCGAAGGCGTGGTCCGCAAGGGCGCCAAGGTCCGGATCATCCGCGACAATGTGGTGATCCAGGAAATGGGCACCCTGCAGACCCTCAAGCGCTTCAAGGATGAGGTGAACGAGGTGCAGGTGGGCCAGGAGTGCGGCATGGCGTTCCAGAATTTCCAGGACCTCAAGGCCGGCGACCAGATCGAGTGCTTCACGGTGGAGACCATCCAGCGCACCCTCTGACGCCTGCGGGCCCCGGCACGCCGTCTGACAACGAAAAAGGGCCCGGCCGCTGTTTGCGACCGGGCCCTGATGTTCTGCGCTCGGCGCGTCAGTGGACCGATACGGGCGCCAGGTCATAGGCCAGGGCCGCCGCATAGGCCTGGTCGCGATCGGCGACCACAGCGATGCGCGCGCCGTCCGCACGGTGAACGGCGTAGACCATCTGGTCGGGGCGCAGTTCGGCCTCGGCGAGGGCCTGGGGCTCGTCCGCCAGCGCATCCGCCGCCGTCATGCCACGGACATAGACCAGCTGCGGACCGCCCAGAGCGGCGAAGGCTTCGTTGCTGAGGGGATAGTGAACAGGGATTCCGGGCGTCGTCATGACCGCCTCCTTTGAATGATCTCGGAATTGACCGGGAAAAGCGCGCCGGGTCAGTCGGCGCTGCGGATGGCGATCCGCCGTACATTACGCTCGGGCTCGAGGCGCACCACGTCGATATGCAGCAGGCCATGCTCCAGCACGGCGCCTTCGACCTCCATCCCGTCGGCGAGGACGAAACTGCGCATGAAGCCGCGGGCGGCGATCCCTCGGTGGAGATAGGCGGCGTCGGCGCGGCCGTCCCCGTCCCGCTTCCCTGACACCACCAGCTGGTTGTTCTCCACGGTCACGCTCAGCTGGTCCGGCGAGAAGCCGGCCACGGCGAGGGTGATGCAGAAGCGCTGCTCGGCCGTCTGCTCGACATTGTAGGGCGGGTAGCTGTCCGCCGCCGCCTTGGCCGCCCGCTCGATCAGGGCGCGGGTGTGCTCGAAACCGAGCAGGAAGGGGCTGTCGAACAGGATCGTTCGTGTCGTCATGGTCTCAAGTCCTTGCAGGAAGCGACTTTGGTTCTGGACCGGCGCCCATATCGTGCGGCGCGCCGGGTCGATGCGTAGGCATATGTGCCTCGCGCCCTGCGGGTTCAATAGCCGGCCGTCACGGGGCGATGCGCGATCCGTCCCAGGCGAACACGCCCCCGCTGTCCCCGGGGGTCAGGCGGTCCAGGACATCCAGCAGGCAGGTCGCGGAATAGGCGGGAGTGAACAGCTGTCCGGAGGCGAGGTTTCTCTGGAAGGGGGCGGACAGCCCCGTATCCACGGTACCGGGATGCAGGCCGACACAGACCGCCTGGGGCCGCTCCCGCGCCAGTTCGATCGCCAGATTGGCCAGGGTCATGTTCAGCGCCGCCTTGGACGCCCGGTAGCTGTGCCAGCCCCCCAGGCGGTTGTCGGAAATCGAACCGACCCGGGCCGACAGGGCGGCGAACACCCCCCGTCGCCCCCGGGGCATGAGGGGCAGGAAGTGTTTGGCGGCCAGGGCGGGTCCGACCGCGTTGATCCGGAAGCTCTCCAGCATGGCCTCGGCCTCCAGGGCCTTGTAGCTGCGCTCCGGCTTCAGGGTATCGGTCTGGAGCACGCCGGAGGCGACGATCACCAGGTCCGCCTCGCCGATCTCCGCGGCTGCCGCCCGCAGGCTGGCCTCATCGGTCAGGTCGACGCGACCGACGATCACGCCCGGCGCCGCCGCAGCGACAGGACGCCGGCTGAGGGCGAAGATCCGGTCCTGTCCCCCGCGCCGGGCCAATTCGCCCACCAGGGCCCGCCCGATCCCTCCGGTCGCACCGATCACCACCGCCGTCGCCATAGGCTGCTCCCGTCCGCTGTCCTGCGGAGATGGGGCGGGCGGCGGGAAAACAAAGGCGCCGCCGCCATCCGCACAAAAAAGCCCCCGTCGTTTCCGACGAGGGCTGATTTGGTGGAGCTAAGCGGAGTCGAACCGCTGACCTCTTGAATGCCATTCAAGCGCTCTACCAGCTGAGCTATAGCCCCGCGCCGAACAGGGCGACCCTGGACGACGAATTCGGGTTGCAGAAGGACCGACACGACCCCTGCCGCAAGGCGGCGGAACCTATGTCAGCCGCCGGACGAGATCAACCCCGGTCGGCGGGTTTTTTGCCCTGTGGCTGAATCAGACCGGGTCCTCGTCATCGTCGGTGAGGACGTCGATCTCGTCGTCCGGGAAATCCTCGTCGTCATCCTCGAGGAAAGGGACGTCCTCGGCGTCGTCCTCGAGGGCGGTTTCTTCCTCGAAGTCCACCCCGAGGTCCGGCTCGGCGGTGGGCTCGACCACTTCGTCGCCGTCGTCCACTTCCAGGGGCTCGGCCTCGGCCGCCTGATCGATCTCGGGGGTGTCGTCGACCTCGTCCTCGAAGCCCTCGACCTCCGCCTCGACCGCCGGCTTCTCCGGCGCCTCGTCGTCCGCCTCATAGTCCGGCACGACGGCGCGCGCGCGCACCCGACGGGTCTTCACGGCCTCTTCCGGGTCGAAGGCGGTCTGACACTTCGGGCACACCGCCGGGCGGCGACCGAGGTCGTAGAACTTCGCCCCGCAACTGGGGCAAATCTGTTTGGCGCCGAGCTCTGGACTAGCCAAGGCGGACCTTTCCTGCGTGCGGTTCTGGCGAGCGCGTCCGCGCCAGGGTGCGAGACCCGGAGCGCGAAGGAGCGGCGGCTCACTTGCCACGCGCGCGCGGCGCTGTCAAAAGCAAAGACCCATTTGGGTCCCCTATCCTTCATCCCACCTCCGAGGCGACGCTTGAGCCCAGCTCGACTAACCGCCCGCGCGACCGGCGCCCTGCGCGGCCGGGTGCGCGCGCCCGGCGACAAGTCCATCTCCCATCGCGCCCTGATTCTGGGCGGCGTGGCGCGGGGCGAGACCACCGTGACCGGCCTTCTGGAAGGCGCCGACGTCCTGGCCACGGCGGCGGCCATGTCCGCCCTGGGCGCCGGGGTCCGCCGGGGAGATGACGGAACCTGGACCGTGACCGGCGCGCCGGAGCTGACCTCCGCCGCCATCGATTGCGGTAACTCCGGCACCGGGGCGCGGCTGCTGATGGGCGCCGTGGCCGGACACGATGTCACCGTCGTGATCGACGGCGACAGCTCCCTGCGGACCCGGCCCATGGCCCGGGTGACCACGCCCCTGGCCCAGATGGGGGCGCGGTTCGAGGGCGAACGCCTGCCGATGACGGTGCGCGGCGGGTCCCTGCAGGCCATCCGCTACCGCCTGCCGGTGGCTTCGGCCCAGGTGAAGTCGGCGATTCTTCTGGCCGGTCTGCGGGCGGCGGGCCTCACCGAGGTGGTGGAACCCGAGCCGACCCGCGATCACACGGAACGGATGCTGCGCGCCTTTGGCGTGGAGGTCGGCGTGCAGGACGGAGCGGAGGGCCGCCACATCCGGCTGATGGGCGGCCAGCCCCTGACCGCCACCCGCATCACCGTGCCGGGGGACCCGTCCTCCGCCGCCTTTCCCATCGTCGCGGCCTTGATCACGCCCGGGTCCGAGGTGGTGGTCGAGGGGGTCCTCCTGAACCCCCTGCGCACCGGACTGTTCGAGACCCTTGTGGAGATGGGCGCGGACCTGAAGGTCGAGAACGCCCGCGAGATCAGCGGGGAACCGGTGGGCGACCTCGTGGCCCGCCATTCCCGCCTGGCCGGGGTCACGGTGCCGGCCGACCGGGCGCCGTCGATGATCGATGAATATCCGATCCTGGCCGTGGCTGCCGCGTTCGCGGAGGGCGACACCCACATGGACGGGCTGGGCGAGCTGCGCGTGAAGGAGAGCGACCGCATCGCCCTCACCGCCGAGGGGCTTGCAGCGTGCGGCGTTCAGGTGGACGAACGTCCCGAAGGGATGACCGTGCGGGGCCTTGGCCACGCCCCGCCCGGCGGCGGAACGGTTCGGACGCTCGGGGATCACCGGATCGCCATGTCGCACCTGGTGCTGGGACTGGCCAGCGAGGCGCCGGTGATCGTCGACGAACCGGAGATGATCGCCACCAGCTTCCCCGGCTTCGCCGCACTGATGGCGCGCCTCGGCGCCGACATCATGGAGGCATGAGCCCGCTGCGCCCGCCCCTGGTCATCGCCGTGGACGGCCCGGCGGCGTCGGGCAAGGGAACGGTGGCCGAGGGCCTCGCCCGGCACTACGGACTGCCCTATCTCGACACCGGAACCCTCTACCGCGCCGTCGCCCTGGGCGTGCTGTCCGCGGGCCGCGACCCCGACGACGCCGAGGCGGCCCGGCGGGTGGCCCGGCTGCTGGATCCCCGGCTGACGGACCCGGTCGCCATCCGCGACCCTGACGTGGGGGCCGCCGCCAGCGTGGTCGCCGCCCATCCCCCCGTGCGCGCGGCGCTGCTGGACCTGCAGACGCGCTTCGCCCAGCAGCCGGGCGGCGCGGTGCTGGACGGGCGGGACATCGGGACGGTCATCGCCCCCCGCGCCCCCGCCAAGCTGTTCGTCACCGCCACGCCGGAGGCGCGGGCCGACCGCCGGTTCCGGCAGCATCTGGCGGCGGGGCGGGCGGTCACACTGGAGGGCGTGCTCGCCGATATCCTGGAGCGGGACGCCCGCGACGCCGGCCGGGGCGCCGCGCCTCTGGCCCGGGCGGACGACGCGGTCTTGCTAGATACGACCCATTTGACTATAGAGGCGGCTGCCGATGCGGCCCGCCGCATCGTCGAGGCGGCGCGCGACCGGGTCCGATAAGGGCCTCGTCAAATCCAAACGCGCCAGAAACTCGGACGGCTGCGGGCGATTTTCGATCTGATGCGATGGACGGGCGACGGCCTTCGGGTCTGCGTGCGTCCCCGCGTTTTCGGCTTTAACCCTCAACCCGGTCACGACGTCCGCCAGAAACGCGGGGTCAGACCGTTACCTGTCTGGAGACCCAATGGCTGACGACGCCAGCATGAATCCCTCCCGCGATGATTTCGCGGCCCTTCTCGACGAGTCCTTCGGCGGTCGCGACATCATGGAAGGCACGGTTGTGCACGGCCATGTGGTGGCGGTGGAAAAGGACTTCGTCGTGGTCGACGTCGGTCTGAAGACCGAAGGCCGCGTGCCGATGAAGGAATTCGCCAACATGGAGGGCAAGCCCCTCCCGAAGGTCGGCGACACGGTCGAAGTCTTCCTGGAGCGCGTCGAGAACGCCGCCGGCGAAGCCGTCATCAGCCGCGAGAAGGCCAAGCGCGAAGAGGCCTGGACCCGTCTCGAGGGCGTCTACGCCCGCGCCGAGCCGGTGATGGGCGCCATTGTCGGCCGCGTGAAGGGCGGCTTCACCGTGGATCTGGGCGGGGCCTCGGCCTTCCTCCCCGGCTCGCAGGTGGACATTCGTCCCGTGCGCGACGTCGGCCCGCTGATGGGCAAGGAACAGCCCTTCGCCATCCTCAAGATGGACCGTCCTCGCGGCAACATCGTGGTCTCCCGCCGGGCGATCCTCGAGGAAGCCCGCGCCGAGCAGCGGACCGAACTGGTCAGCCAGCTGGCCGAGGGCGAGATCCGCGAAGGCGTGGTCAAGAACATCACCGACTATGGCGCGTTCGTGGACCTGGGTGGCATCGACGGCCTGCTGCATGTCACCGACATGAGCTGGAAGCGCGTCTCCCACCCCAGCCAGGTGCTGGCGGTCGGCGACACGGTGAAGGTGCAGATCATCAAGATCAATCCGGACACCCAGCGCATCTCGCTCGGCATGAAGCAGCTGCAGTCCGACCCGTGGGACGGCGTGGAGGCCAAGTATCCGGCTGGCGCGAAGTTCACCGGCCGCATCACCAACATCACCGACTACGGCGCCTTCGTGGAGCTGGAAGCCGGGGTCGAGGGCCTGGTGCACGTCTCCGAAATGTCTTGGACCAAGAAGAACGTCCATCCCGGCAAGATCGTCTCCACCTCGCAGGAAGTGGATGTCATCGTGCTGGACGTGGATCCGTCCAAGCGCCGGGTGTCGCTGGGCCTCAAGCAGGCCCTGCCCAACCCGTGGGACGACTTCGTGGCCAAGCATCCGATCGGATCGACCGTCGAGGGTGAAGTCAAGAACACCACCGAGTTCGGTCTGTTCATCGGCCTCGACAACGACATCGACGGCATGGTCCACCTGTCCGACATCGACTGGAGCGTGTCCGGCGAGGAAGCCGTGCAGCGCTACCATCGCGGCGAGATGGTCCAGGCCAAGGTGCTGGACGTGGATGTCGAGAAGGAGCGGATCTCGCTGGGCATCAAGCAGCTGGCCGGCGACCCGATGGCCGGGGATTCCTACCGGAAGAACCAGACGGTCACCGTCACCGTGACGGAAGTCACCACCGGCGGCCTGGAAGTGAAGTTCGGTGAGGACTCCGCCCCCATGACCGCCTTCATCCGCAAGTCCGACCTGTCCCGCGACCGGTCGGAACAGCGGCCGGAGCGGTTCGCCGTCGGCGATCGCCTCGACGCCCAGATCACCAACATCGACAAGGCCGCCCGTCGGGTGTCCCTGTCCGTGAAGGCCCTGGAAATGGCCGAGGACAAGGCTGCGATCGAGCAGTTCGGGTCGTCGGACTCCGGCGCGTCCCTGGGGGACATCCTCGGCGCGGCGCTCCGCGAGAAGGCGTCCAAGGAATAGACACCACACCCCGCGAAGTGACGTGGGATGCGGCAATGGCCCGCGCAGGTTTGCCCTGCGCGGGCTTTTTCGTGGCGAATGCCCCCAGGGCTCCGCCATAACCCCTTGAACTCCCCTGACGTTTCGGCAATGGTCACGCGCGTTCGGGGGAAGGCGCCGGGGTCCGTGGGGTTCCGGCTCGGGCTGTCGCCGTGTTCGGGGTCGGAAACATGATCAAGTCGGAATTGATCGCGAAGCTTGCGGCGGAAAATCCGCACCTGACCCAGAAGGACGTGGAGCGCGTCATTTCGGTGATCTTCGACCAGATGACCGAGGCCCTGGTCGGCGGCGGTCGGGTCGAGCTCCGGGGGTTCGGCGCCTTCTCCGTGCGCGCGCGACCGGCCCGGGCCGGCCGCAATCCCCGCACCGGCGCCACGGTCCAGGTGCGCGCCAAGGCCGTTCCCTTCTTCAAGAGCGGCAAGGAGCTCCGGGAACGGCTCAATGCGAGCGGTGATGAATAGTCACTGTCTGTTGACCGACACTTTCCACTAGACGATGGTTTCCACAGCTTAGTGACGGCGTCGATTCTGGACGCCTCGGAGGACTCATGTCGATCGCCAGCGAATTTCGTGAATTCATCGCCCGCGGGAACGTCCTGGACCTGGCGGTCGGCGTGATCATCGGCGGGGCGTTCGGCAAGATCGTGACCAGCCTGGTGGACCAGATCATCATGCCCCCGGTCGGCCTTCTGACAGGAGGCGTCGATTTCGCCCAGATGAAGGTCGTGCTGCGGGCGGCGGACCCCGCCGCCAAGGTCACCGAGACCGCGATCGGCTATGGGGCGTTCCTGAATACGGTGATCCAGTTCCTGATCATTGCGGTGGTGATCTTCATGGTCGTCCGCGTCGCCAACAGCCTTCGCCGCAAGCCGGAAGCCGCAGCGGCCCCGGCCGCGCCGCCGGAACCGACCCCGAGCGAGGCGCTGCTGACCGAAATCCGCGACCTTCTGAAGTCGCGCTGAGGACCCGGCGTCAGACGGACTTCTTGGCCTTCTTCACCTTCTTGTCCTTCTTGTCCTTCTTTTTCGCCTTCGGAACCTTGTCCGTCTTGACCTTGACGGGCTTCGTCGCCGACTTCGAGGCGGCCTTGGTCTTCTTCTTGGCGGCGACGGCGTCGGCGACCTCCCCGTCGATCAGGGCCTTCTCCCCCGCCTTGGCGAGATCCCGCAGGACGCCGAGAAAACTCTCGCGCTTGTTGGCCGCCAGATAGGCCAGGATCCGGGCGTCGGCGGCGCCGACCCTGGGCGCGGCGTCGTCGAGGATCGCCCGGCCGGCGTCTGTCAGCCTCACCGTGTTGGCGCGCCCGTCCGTCGCCGACCTTTCCCGCGCCAGATAGGCCTTCGCGATCATACGGGCGATCATGTCGGCCAGGGTGGAGCGGTCGATTCCCGTGGCGCGAACCAGATCGGTCTGCGTCAGGCCCTCGTGCTCCGCCACAGCCGCCAGCACCGCGTACTGACGTTGGGTGACGGCGCCGGGGCCGGTCTCCGCGGCATACACGTCAAGTGCGAGCTGCAAAGCCCGATGCAGCAGATGACTTGGTGATCGCTCGAGGCTGGACACGGCGATCTTTACGGACTTGGCCATAAGGCCCCCCTTGTCCCGGAGCGGCGAATTCGCACCGCCAGCGCCAGATATACTCCGACCACGGTTCATATAAACACCGAACACGTCGTTTTGACGACAGTCTCTGCTGCAGACTCAGTCCGTGGGCGGGTGCAACCCCGGCGGTTCCGGGTGGCAGGTTTCCCGCATCATCAGCGGCGCCTGGAAGGCTGCGAACAGGAAGGTCAGCACCACCGAGCCCGCCGTCCGGTAGGCCAGCCACAGCTCGTGCGATTGGTGCCGGACGACTTCGTTGCCGACGGCCATGGCCAGGAAGAACAGGCCGAAGCGCAGGGTCAGCTTGCGCCAGCCCGTCTCGGTGAGATGAACGGCCTGACCCATCAGCATCCGGATCGGGCTCTTGCCCAGGGCGAGGCCGCCCAGCATCAGCACGCCCAGGCCCGTGTCGATGATGGTCGTCTTCATCTCGACGATGTTCGGATCATGAAAGATGAGGGTCGCCCCGCCGAACAGCAGCGCCGCCGAGCCATAGACCGCCGGCAGGACGGCCAGCTTGCGACGAACGACGAGGCTGGCCGCCACGGCGCCGGCGGATCCG
>CAINOV010000060.1 GCA_903851655.1 uncultured Caulobacterales bacterium | reverse complement strand
CTTTCCTCGAGGGAGCCCGAGCCGATCCGCAGCCGGATCGCCGCCTGGCCCTTGGGCGTGGCGTTGCGCAGGATCTGGTAGCGCATCCCGTTGGCCAGCACGCCCGACCGGACGGCGGGGTCGACCGCCAGCGCGCCCGGCGTCGCGGCGGGGGAAGCGGTGGCGGCCGCAGCGGCGGCGAGCGGCGCATAGGCGGCGATCGCTCCGGCGGTCAGCCACATCAGGGCGAGGGGCGCAACGCGAGTCCAGGTCAACATGTACGGGTCCTTGAAGCGGCGATCACAGGGCTCAGACGACGCCGCCGCCCGGCAGGGATCGCCGGGCGGCGCGGAACACGAAGATGGCACGATTTCCTGTCCGGCGCCGACGGCAAAAAGTCGCACGGGCGACGCGCCAGGCGCCGCTTTCGACGTGTGTTGCGGTTAACGAACCTGTAAAGACTGCGAGGCGACGCTGCGCCGGGGCGGTCGATGGCCGGCGGCGGCGGTCGGCGGGGTTTCGGGCGAAGGTTGGATCAGAGACGATGAGTCACGACCAGCAGACGGTGGACGGACGCGGCGGGCGGTCGGAGCCGCTCTTCCATGCGCCCTGGCCCAGTCTTGTCCTGGCGGCGGCGATCGTGGCGAGCTACGGGCTGCAGAGCACGCTGCTCACAGATCCGGACGCGCTGCAGAGCCTGTGGTTCGCGCCCCGGGACCTGGGCGCGGGGCGTTATGGCGGTCTCGTGACCTCACTGTTCCTGCACGGCGGCTGGGCCCACGCTCTGGTCAACGCCGGGTTCGCCCTGGCCTTCGGCGCGCCCGTCGCGCGGCTGTTCGGCCTGGGGGCCCGCGGCGCGCTGGGCTTCTTCGTGTTCTATCTGGCGTGCGGGGTGCTGGCGAACCTCGGTTTCGCCGCGGCCCCCCATCGGCCCGACGAGGTGCTGGTCGGGGCGTCCGGCGCGGTCTCCGGACTGGCCGGCGCCGCGGCGCGGCTGATGGGCCGGCGGGATCCGGCCCGGCTTGGTGCGTTCTTTGGTCCGACGGTGGTGGGGATGACGGCGGCGTGGGTGACATCGAACCTGCTGATCGGCCTGTTCGGCGTAACCATCCTGAGCGGCGGCGCGCCGATCGCCTGGCAGGCGCATATTGCGGGGTATGTGGCGGGCCTGGTGCTGGTGGGGCCTGTGGCGTGGCTGCTGCGCCTGGTCCCGCGGAGCTGAACCGCGCCTGGGGCGACGCGCCGTTTCGACACCCAGGAGGACCGGATCCCGAGGAGGTCCGGACGGACAAGAGCTCACAAGAGAATGTGTTGCGCGATCCGCCGTTTGGGAGGACGCTTTCCTCACATGACCGCCGAGAGAGAGCGGTCGGGAAGGGAGGACGACATGCTGGTGTCTCAGTTGCTCAAGTCCAAGGGGGATGCAGTCTTCACCGCATCGCCGCACGAAACCCTGCAGGGGGCGGCGTCGATGCTGCACGCCCGCCGGGTCGGCGCCATCGTGGTGATGGAGCAGGACCGCGTCGTGGGCATCTTGTCTGAGCGGGACGTGGTGCGCGCGGTCTCTGAACTGGGCGGCGCGGCCCTGTCGCGGCCGATCAGCGAGGCGATGAGCCACGAGGTGATCTTCGCAGAGCCGAAGGAGACGCTGGACCTGTTGCTGGAGCGGATGACCGACCGTCGCATCCGCCACCTGCCAGTGTGCCAGGACAACCGGTTGATCGGGATCGTTTCCATCGGCGATCTGGTCAAGGCGAAGATCGCCGAGACGGAGGCGGAGGCCCAGCACCTGAAGGCCTACATCGCCGCCGGCTAGCGGTCGGAGGGAGAAGGGACGGGCCGGGCCCGCGCGCCGGGGATTGGCGATCGTGACGCATGCGGACAAATTCCGTCTTGCATCCGGAAACCGGGCTCGTTATACGCCTCCCTCCGCTTGAGACCGGCGGACAGATTGTGAGCGGCCAGCGGAATTTCTGCTTGCTTTTTTCGCAAAAAGTTCTAGGTTTCACGCTTCCAATCGAATCGCTCAGTGAACAAGAGGGAAGCACCTCGCGGCCCTGAGTGTATTCGTCGCCTCTGTTGGATCTTTCGGGGTCAGTATACAGAGGCGGGGTTGGCCAGCTTTTTTAGAAAAGCCGGGTTGACTTAAAGTTCTGAGCAGCTATCTCAGCCGCTCCGCCAAGCTTAGGGCGAAAAACAAGCGGACTGAAAATCTTCGGATTATTCAGTTGACAAGCCGGAGTTCTTCTTTAGAACGACGCTTCCTTCGCCGGCCGGGCGCTAAACGGTTCGACTGCTTCGAAAAAAGCAGTTGACACAAAATTCCGGGGCGACTAAACACCGCCCTCCTCGCCGCCACCGGGCGATAAACGGTGGGGCCGCTGAGG
>CAINOV010000059.1 GCA_903851655.1 uncultured Caulobacterales bacterium | reverse complement strand
GGGGCCGTGGGCGGTGCCGGCGCAGCCCGTGGCGCCTCGGCGCGCGCCGGGGCCGGGGCGGGGGGCAGGACGGGCGCGGGGGCGGGCTTGGCCTCAGGCGTCGCTTGCGGCTTGGGCGCAGCCTGAGGCGGCGTCGGGGCCGGTGTCGCCTGGGCGCGCGGGGTGGGGCTCGGCTCCGGGCGGTGAACCTTGAGCGGCCGGGTCTCCACCGGCGGCCGGTAGATCTGAGGGGAGAGCTCCACCTCGACAACGGTCTCGGCCTCGGGCTCCTGCCGCGGGGGCGCGAGGAGGCGAGGGGAGGCAAAGCCGATCAGCAGGACCACGGCGATGTGCAGCGACGTGGCCGTGGCCACCGCTGTGCCGCGATCGCTCCATTGCCTTCGCCGCATGGGGTCTGGTCCGCTGATCGTCCGTGTCGCCTAAGACGCGCAGGCTGGCTGCGCATCGTGTCTGCAAGGTGGCGTGTGGACGCGCAAAAGGCGAGAGGCCGCGCGTCAACATATTGCGGGTCCCGGGATTTTCCCGGCGATATGCGCAAGGCTTGACCGCGCGGCGATTTGCGCATAACTACGCGCCTCTGTTTCGAGACAGCGCAGCCGGTTTCCGGTCGCTGCATTGGACAACCGATCTTGAGGGCTGTGCCCGCCGGAACGCCCAGAGCGCGCGTCCCGGCCGGTTTCGTTGTTTCAAGGGCGGCGGTCAATGGCCTCGCAGCCGATATCGACCCGTGCGTCGTCCAGGTGTCTGGGCGCCGTGCAAAAGAAGGATCCGCGACGCGCCCGGCCGACAGGCACAGCGTCGCTCTCGCCAAAGGACTGTCGTCAGAGCCGATGCCCACAATCAACCAGCTGATCCGCAAGCCGCGCACGCCCCGCGTGAAGCGCAACAAGGTTCCCGCCCTGAAGGGCAGCCCGCAGCGCCGCGGCGTCTGCACCCGGGTCTACACCACCACCCCGAAGAAGCCGAACTCGGCGCTTCGTAAGGTGGCCAAGGTGCGCCTGACCTCGGGCATCGAAGCCGTGTGCTACATCCCCGGCGAAGGCCATAACCTGCAGGAGCACTCCGTGGTGCTCATCCGCGGCGGCCGCGTCAAGGACCTTCCCGGCGTCCGCTACCACATCCTGCGCGGCGTGCTCGACACGCAAGGCGTGAAGAACCGCAAGCAGCGTCGCTCGCACTACGGCGCCAAGCGTCCGAAGTAAGGATCATCTGAATGTCCCGTCGTCACCGCGCAGAGAAGCGTGAAGTCCTCCCCGATCCCAAGTTCGGCGATCTGATCCTCACCAAGTTCATGAACTACGTCATGTACGAAGGTAAGAAGGCCGTCGCCGAGAACATCGTCTATGGCGCCTTCGACATCCTGGCGGAAAAGCGCCGGGACATGGATCCGCTGACCGTGTTCCACTCGGCCCTCGACAATGTGGCTCCGGCCATCGAAGTGCGCTCCCGCCGGGTCGGCGGCGCCACCTACCAGGTGCCCGTCGAGGTCCGTCCGGACCGCCGTCGCGCGCTGGCCATCCGCTGGCTGGTGAACGCGGCCCGCAAGCGCGGCGAGAACACCATGACCGAGAAGCTGGCCGGCGAACTGATGGACGCCTCCAACAACCGCGGCACGGCGGTGAAGAAGCGCGAAGACACCCACAAGATGGCCGAAGCCAACCGCGCCTTCTCCCACTACCGCTGGTAAATCGGTCGGCTCCGTCCGCCCATTGCCAGACAGTTCTTCCTTGTGCGGGCGGTTTGCGTTAAACCGCCCGCGCATTGCGAGATGACCACCGACTGATACGGCCCCAGAGCCTCCCCCAGAGCCTGATCCAGAGCGAGCCCCATGCCCCGCAGCAACGCCATCGAAGACTACCGCAACTTCGGCATCATGGCCCACATCGACGCCGGCAAGACGACGACGACGGAGCGGATCCTCTATTACACGGGCAAGAGCCACAAGATCGGCGAAGTCCATGACGGCGCCGCCACCATGGACTGGATGGAGCAGGAGCAGGAGCGGGGGATCACCATCACCTCCGCCGCCACCACCGCCTACTGGAACGGCAAGCGCCTGAACATCATCGACACCCCCGGCCACGTGGACTTCACCATCGAGGTGGAGCGGTCCCTGCGCGTCCTCGACGGCGCGGTGGCGGTGCTGGACGGCAACCAGGGCGTGGAGCCCCAGACCGAGACCGTGTGGCGTCAGGCTGACCGCTACAACGTTCCCCGGATCGTGTTCGTCAACAAGATGGACAAGATCGGCGCCGACTTCGACAAGTGCGTCGAGTCGATCCGTGATCGCCTGGGCGTGAAGGCCGTTCCGATCCAGATCCCCATCGGTTCGGAAGCAAGCCTCAAGGGCCTCATCGACCTCGTTCGCATGAAGGCGGTTGTCTGGGACAATGACGGCCTCGGCGCCAACTATCATGACGAGGAAATCCCGGCCGACCTGAAGGACAAGGCCGAAGCCGCCCGTCACTACATGATCGAGAATTCCGTGGAACTCGACGACGAGGCCATGGAAGCCTATCTGAGCGGCGAGGAGCCGTCCTTCGAAGTCATCCAGAAGTGCCTCCGCAAGGCGGTGCTGACCGGCGCCTTCTACCCGATCCTGTGTGGCTCGGCCTTCAAGAACAAGGGCGT
>CAINOV010000058.1 GCA_903851655.1 uncultured Caulobacterales bacterium | reverse complement strand
GAACGTCACCGCCGTGCGGGACATGCTCTATGACGAGCTCGAGATGCACAACTACCCGATCCGCGAGATCGAGACCCTGTCCGAGAGCGACGACTATGTGGAGCTCGCCGCCTCCATCGTCCCCACCACCGCGGACCACAAGGAGCTGGACGCCATCGTCAGCCATATCGAACGCCGCACGGAGGTCACCAGCGCGACGTGGACCGTGGCGACCCTGTCCTAGGGCGGGGCTCCCGACTCAGGGCCGCGGCGGGATCGGGGTGATGATGAAGTCGGCATGGACCTCCCGCCGGGGCGTCGACCCCATGGCCCGCACCGCGTCGTCCAGCTCCACCAGATCCGCATAGGGCAGCTCCAGGACCCGCTCGTCCCGGTGTTCAGGCGCCTCGTCGGGATAGTCCTTCCCCGGCGTCCGGGTCATCTCGATGTGCGTCCCGAGCAGATGCGTCACCCCGCGACCCCGGGTGGCGGCGACGACGCGGTCGAGGCTGTCGCGATATTCGTCGAAGTGATTGATCGGAAAATACAGGCGGCCCGGGTAGAGGGAGTCGCCGGTCAGCAATACGCCGGTCTTCTCGTCCAGCACCATGATCGCCGCCGCCTGGTGACCCGGGGTGGGGATGACCTGCAGCACCCGTCCGCCCAGATCGTACCGCCCGATCTCCCGGGGCCAGTCGCGGATGCCGAAGGCGGCGGCGACATCGGCGGGGGCCAGGCCGACGACGGTGGTGTCCGGGCGGTCGGCGAACTCGGCGTCTCCCTGATGGTGGTCGCCGTGGGAATGGGAATGGGCGACCAGCAGCGGGATCGTCCCGCGATGATGCGCCGCCAGCCACCCCTCAACCAGCCGGTCGACCGTCGGCCGGATCTTCAGCCCGCCGGCCCCGGTGTCGAACAGGATCGCCCGGTCGCGGCCGAACAGCAGATAGAGGAACGGTCCCTCGAAATTGGTCCGGATCGACTGCCGGATGACAAAGGTGTCGTCGTCATAGCGCTGGACCTGCATCTGCGGCTCCGACGGCGACACCCCGTCGATCCAGGGCTGGAACAGGGGCGCAGCCGGCCCCGCCGCGGCGGGCGCGGCCAGGGCCAGAAGGGCCGACAGGACCGTGAGACTTTGCGCGATGGTCATCCGTTCGCCCCCCAATTAAGCCCGGACCGCGCACGCCGCGCGCGCCGGACGCCAGACTAAGTTTACGGCGCCGCCGCCCTTTTGCCCGCAGCCGGCGCCCATTCGCAAGGCAGCATCCGGCAATTGCCGGCAAATGCGAAGGGCGCATCTTCAGTATTACAATTTTCTTTGTTCGTAATACTCGACGTCGCCGCAGCCACAGCGGACCGGGCCGGAAAACCGCCCGCGTCGCCCGTGTTTCGCCGCCGTTGCGGGACGACCTGTGGCCACCTGTCTTGGGGATATCGGCGATGCAAGTTCTCTCCCGCGCCAGAGCGCAGCTGCTGTCATCCAGCGCCCTGATGCTGCTGGTCGTCGCCGGCGGCGCCCGCGCCGCGGAGGCGCCGGCCCCCGCCGACAGCGGGGGCCCGGCCCAGTTGGCCGAGGTGGTGGTCACGGCGCAGAAGCGTTCCGAGGACATCAAGTCCGTGCCGATCAGCATCTCCGCCCTCGGCGGCCCCGACCTGAAGGCGCAGCGGATCGCCAATTTCGACGATCTGAGCCGCGTCGTGCCGGGCGTGTCCTTCGACTCCAACGGGACCGAGGGAACCACCAACATCTCGATCCGCGGCGTCAGTTCCTCGGCGGGATCGGCGACCGTGGGCCTCTATCTCGACGACGTCTCCATCACCACCAAGAACCTGTTCTACGAAGGCGCCGCCGAACCCCGGCCGGCGGACCTGGAGCGCATCGAGGTCCTGCGCGGGCCGCAGGGCAGCCTCTATGGCGACAGCTCCGAGGGCGGCACGATCCGCTACATCTCCCAGGCGCCCAGCCTGACCCGGTCCAGCCTCGACACCACCCTCGACGCCTCGTCGACGGAGCATGGGGGCGGCAACTATTCCGGATCGATCAATGTCAACGTCCCGGTGATCCAGGACGTGTTCGCCATCCGGGCGAGCTTCTCCTCCACCGAGGACAGCGGCTGGATCGACCACTACAACCAGGACATTGTCGACGGCGCCGCCGTCGGGGCGGGCGCCCTGGTGAAGAAGGGCGTCAACAGCGACCGCATCCAGACCGCCCACGTGACCGGCAGGCTGGACCTGCCCGGGGATCTGGTGATCACGCCGGCGGTGTTCCTGCAGCACGTCTATGTCAACGACAGCTCGGCCTTCTATCTCAACACGCCGGGCCTTGGCCTCTACGGCCAGGACAAGCAGGTGCAGGAGAACGGGCATGACGATCTCGCCCTGTACAGCCTGAACATCAAGAAGGGCCTGGGTTTCGCCGACCTGACCTCGATCACAGGCCTGTTCCAGCGCAACCATGTGCGGCGGGAGGACGGCACCTTCTTCAACTCCACCACCTTCGCCCAGGCCTTCCTGGCCACGGTGCCCCTGCCCAATCCGGTGAATCCCGCCTACAGCCCCACGACGGCCCTGAACATCATCGGCAACCTGCCGTCGGCGGTGCACCTGCAGACCAAGGACGTCCAGTTCTCGGAGGAGGTCCGCCTCTCCTCCCCCGACACCGGACCGAATGCGCCGCTGCGCTGGGTCGCCGGGCTCTATTACGCCCAGCAGAAGGTGCACAATATCGACTTCCAGCAGATCCCGGGGATCAACTCCACCTTCCTCGGCCTCTATGGCCTGACCATGGAGAACTCCTCGGTGGAGGACGCCTTCAACGGCGGGGTTCCCGGCACGGTGCTGTTCCCCAACGACGTGGATGAGAGCGACAACCGCACCTACAAGGAGACCCAGGTCTCGGCCTTCGGCCAGATCGACCTGACGCTCGCGCCCACCTGGCGCCTGGGCCTGGGCGGCCGGGTGGAGCACGCCGCCGAACACTTCGACTCGGTGGAGAGCGGCTTCTACCAGATCGGCAACATCAGCCCGTACCACCAGCAGGGCGACGCCACCACCTTCACGCCCAAGATCACGGTCAGCCATGACCTGAGCGCCGACGAGACGGTCTACGCCTCCGCCGGTCAGGGCTTCCGCCTGGGCGGCCCCACCGGTCCGATCACCTTCGGCCCGAACACGGTCTGCGCCGGGGACTTCCAGACCATCAACCAGACCAGCCAGCCGACCAAGTTCGGGGCGGACAGCCTGTGGACCTACGAGCTGGGCTCCAAGGGGCGGTTCCTGGACAACCGCCTGTCCTTCAGCGCGGCGGGCTTCTACACCCACTGGAAGAACATCCAGCAGCAGATCTATCTGCCCACCTGCGGCTACTACTTCACGGAAAACGTGGGCGACGCCGAGATCTACGGCGGCGAGGTGGAGGCGAGCCTCCAGCTGACCCAGCATCTGCGGCTCAACCTGAACGCCAGCAGCGAGACGGCCACCATCACCAAGTCGATCAATCCGATCGACGTGCCGACCCGGTCCCTCCTGATCGACGTGCCGGTGGGAACGGCGACCTTCGCCGGGATCTACAGCCGCGATCTGACGGACCGGCTGAAGCTGGTGGCGCGGGCGGACTACGCCTGGACCGGTCGGTCGCACGGCAGCTACCAGTCGACCAATCCGAATTACTACAACCCCTCCTACGGGGTGGCGAACGCCAATATCGCCCTGATCCGGGACGGGTACGAGATCGCGCTCTACGCCAAGAACCTGTTCGACGACAAGACGATCATCCAGTCGCCGCAGATCAACACCGTCACCCAGGGCTACACGGTGCATCCGCGCACCATCGGCGTCACCCTGAAGGCCGGGTTTTGACGGGAGGTTTTGACGCAGGGACGGGGCGCGTAATACTTTTTGCCTCATTCGTATGAACGACATAGGTTCGAGGCATGAGCGCGCCCCCCACCCCGACCCTGTCCCGCCTCAGCATCAGCCTGACGTCGGACCTCCTGACCCGGCTTGACCGGATGATCGAGGAGCGCGGCCTCGCCAACCGCTCCCAGGTGATCGCCGAGATGATCCGCGACGCCCTGTCCGAGCACAGCATGGAGCGCGAGGACACGGTGATCGCCGGCACCATCACCCTGACCTACCGGGCCGAAAGCGGGCGGGTGCGACATGCGCTGGCCCAGACCCAGGGGGCCTATCTGAAGGAGGTCATCTCGTCCCAGCATGTGTTCCTGGAGGATGACCAGTCCCTGGAGGTGCTGCTGGTGCAGGGCCCTGCGGACCGCCTGCAGTCCCTCTGTGACGACCTGAGAAAGATCCGCGGCGTGCAGCAGATCAAGCTGGTCGCCACCACCGCCCTGCTGCCGCCCCTGCACGCCCACGGGGACTGGCCGCCCGAAACAGCCGACGGACGCCGCCCATGAGCTCCCCCTCCCAGACCGCAGACCCCAAGGGCGCCCGCGACCACGCCCGGGCCATGGCCGGAACCGTCGTCGAGGCCATGCCCACCCTGCCCGCCTCGGCCGTCGCCGACCCGCCCCCCGGCGTCGCGGCGTCCGACATGGTGTGGGAGGAGACCCTGGCCCCCGGCGGCTACGCCAGCCGTCGGATCGCGCGGGGGACCCGCCTGCGGCTGACCGACGTCCATGGGGACGCCTGCGCCTCCCTGCTGCTGTTCAACGCCGAGCAGCCCGTGGAGCGGCTGAACATCGCCGACACGCTGAAGGTCCAGTGGACCGGATATCTGGAGCAGGGCCGGCTGCTGCTGTCGGACATGGGCCGGGTGCTGGCCAGCCTTGTGGAGGACACGGCCGCCAGCCATGACGGCTTCTGCGGCGCCTCGAACCCGGCGTCGAACCAGCGCAAGTACGGCGACGGGGTCAATCACGGGACCCATCCCAGCGCCCGGGACCGGTTCGCCCTCGGCGTCGCCAAGTTCGGCCTCGGCCGCAAGGACATCCATCCCTGCCTGAACCTGTTCAAGGGGGTGCGGATCGCCCAGGGGGGCGAGACCGTCATCGAGATCGGCCCCTATCCGCCCGGCCGCCACGTGACCCTGCGCGCGGAGATGGACCTGATCGTCGTGATCGCCAACTGCCCGCACGTGCTAGACCCCCGGGACGCCTACTGCGTGACGCCGCTGCGGCTCAGCGCGTGGCGGGGCCCGGTCACGCCCCCGGACGACCCCATTCGCACCGCGACGCCGGAGGGGCGGCGGGCCTTCCTGAACGTCGAAGACTACTATACCCGCTGAGGTCCCCATGCCCCCGCCCCTGCAAACGCCCCCGCCCCTGCCCGGACCGGTCGTCCATGACGAGGTCGTCCCCGCCCGCGCCCCCTGGCTGCACACCCTGCGCCAGGGCCAGACCCTGCGCATCGTCGATCTGGAGGGCAACCAGGCGGTGGACTTCCTGATGTACAACGCCGCCGACGACGCCGAGCGCTACAGCGCCCAGGACACCATCACCGCCCAGGGCAACATCTTCCTGCGGGCGGGTTCGGTCCTCCGGTCCAACGAGGGCGCGCCGATGATGCAGGTCACGGCCACCGCCGTGGATTATCACGACACCATCGGCGGCGCCTGCAGCTGCGAGAGCAACACCCTGCGCTATGGCCACCACACCAAGAGCCAGCACGCCTGCGTCGAGAACTTCCTGATCGCGAACGCCGCCCAGGGCCGCGGCAAGCGGGACATGGTCTCGAACATCAACTGGTTCATGAACGTGCCGGTGGAGGCGGACGGCGCCCTGGGCATTGTCGACGGCATTTCCGCCCCCGGCCTCTATGTGGACCTCAAGGCCCTGATGGACGTGGTCGTCGTCGTCTCCAACTGTCCCCAGATCAACAATCCCTGCAACGGCTTCAATCCGACGCCGGTGCGCATGATCGTCTGCGACTAGCTCCCCCTCCGACTGTTCAAGGCCGCCCGACGTGTTCCAGAAAGTGCTGATCGCCAATCGCGGCGCCATCGCCTGCCGCATCATCCGCACCCTGCGGCGCATGGGCGTGGCGTCGGTGGCCGTCTACAGCGAGGCCGACGCCGGCTCCCGGCATGTGACCGAGGCGGACGAGGCGGTGCTGATCGGTCCGGCGGCGGCGGCGGGCAGCTATCTCGACGTGCAGCGGGTGCTGCAGGCGGCGAAGGACACCGGCGCCCAGGCCATCCATCCCGGCTATGGCTTCCTGTCGGAGAACACCGCCTTCGCCCGGGCCTGCGAGGACGCGGGGATCGTCTTCATCGGCCCCACGGTGGAGAACATCGCGGCCTTTGGTCTCAAGCACTCCGCCCGCGACCTGGCCGTGGCCCATGGCGTGCCCCTGGCGCCGGGAACGGGCCTGTTGTCCGACGCGGCGGCGGCGGTCGCGGCGGCGGAGACGCTGGGCTATCCGGTGATCCTCAAGGCCACGGCCGGGGGCGGCGGCATCGGCATGCGGATCTGCGAAAACGCCGAGGCGGTGCTGGCCGGCTTTGCGGCGGTGGAGCGGATGGCCACCGGCGCCTTTTCCGATGGCGGCGTGTTCCTCGAGCGCTATGTCCGCACCGCCCGGCACGTGGAGGTGCAGATCTTCGGCGACGGCCGGGGCAAGGTCGTGGCGGTGGGGGAGCGGGACTGCTCGCTGCAGCGCCGCAACCAGAAGGTGGTCGAGGAGACCCCCGCCCCGCACCTGCCCGACCGCACCCGCACGGCCCTGTTCGACGCCGCCGTCCGCCTGGGCGAGGCCGTCGCCTACCGCTCCGCCGGCACGGTCGAGTTTCTCTATGACGCCGCCCGGGACGACTTTTTCTTCCTCGAGGTCAATACCCGCCTGCAGGTGGAGCATGGGGTGACCGAACAGGTGACCGGGATCGACCTGGTGGAATGGATGGTCCGCGGCGCGGCGGGGGATTTCAGCTTCCTCGACAGTCCCCTGCCCAGCCCCCGGGGCGCCTCGATCCAGGCCCGCCTGTACGCCGAGGACCCGGCCCAGGACTATCGCCCCAGCTCCGGCCGCCTGTCGCAGGCGCGCTTTCCCGAGGACGCGCGGGTGGAGACCTGGGTGGCCGACGGCTCGGACGTCAGCGCCTATTACGACCCGCTGCTGGCCAAGCTGATCGTCACCGCGCCGGACCGTCCCGCCGCGGTCCGGGCGATGCAGATCGCGCTGGCGGACACCCGGCTGACCGGGATCGAGACCAATCTCGACTGGCTGCGGGACGTGGTCCGCGATCCGGGCTTTGTGTCCGGAGCGGTGTCCACCCGGCTGCTGGAGGGCGTGGCGCACCACCCCGCCACGATCACCGTGCTGTCCGGCGGCCCGTCGACCACGGTGCAGGACTATCCCGGCCGGCTGGGCTACTGGGATGTGGGGGTGCCGCCCTCCGGTCCGATGGACGCCCTCGCCTTCCGCCTGGCGAACCGCGTCGTGGGCAACGCCGCGGACGCCGCCGGGCTGGAGTTCGCCGCCGCGGGGCCGACGCTCCGCTTCAACACCGACTGCGACATCTGCCTGGGCGGCGCGGACTTCGCCGCCCGGCTCGACGAAGCCCTGCTGTCGCCCTATCAGCGCGTCCCCGTCCGCCGGGGCCAGACCCTGAAGATCGGCCGCGTGCAGGGGGCGGGTCTGCGGGGCTATCTGGCCGTCGGCGGCGGCGTGGACGCGCCCCTCTATCTGGGCAGCCGCGCGACCTTCACCCTGGGGGAGTTCGGCGGCGCCGCCGGACGGGCCCTGGCGGCGGGGGACGTGGTCCATCTGGCGGGGCCGGGGACCCCTGCGCCCGGGACCGCGCTGGCGGCGGACCTGCGCCCGGCCCTCAGCCGGGACTGGCGCCTGCGGGTGCTGCCGGGTCCCCACGGGGCGCCGGACTTCTTCACCCCCGAGGACGTCGCCATGATCGCCGCGACAGAGTGGAAGGTCCACTACAACTCCAGCCGCACCGGAGTCCGCCTGGTGGGGCCCAAGCCGCAATGGGCGCGGCGGGACGGGGGCGAGGCGGGGCTGCATCCCTCCAACATCCACGACAACGCCTACGCCATCGGCGCCGTCGACTTCACCGGAGACATGCCCATCATCCTGGGGCCCGACGGCCCGTCCCTGGGGGGCTTTGTCTGCCCCTTCGTGATCATCGCCGCCGACCTGTGGAAGACCGGCCAGCTGGCGCCCGGCGACACGGTCCGCTTCCAGGTCGTGTCCCACGCCGAGGCCCGGGCGGCGGAGACGGCTCTCGACGCCCTGGTCGCCACCCTGCGCGCGCCAACCGCTGCGGGGCCGCCGACGATCGCCGTCGCCGCCGCCGAGACGCCGGTCCTGCACGCCCTGCCGGCCAAGGGCCTCAGCCCGCGGGTCACCTATCGGCGGCAGGGGGACCACGCCCTGCTGGTGGAATATGGCGAGATCACCCTGGACCTGGAGCTGCGGCTGCGAGTCCACGCCCTGATGCTGGCCCTGCAGGAGGCCCGGCTGGACGGGGTGATCGACATCACGCCGGGCATCCGCTCCCTGCAGGTGCGCTACGATGCGCGGATCCTGCCGCAGGACCGGCTGATGGACGCCCTGCTGGCCCTGGAGGACCGGCTGTCGGGGCTGGAGGACTTCGAGATCCCGTCCCGGGTGGTGTACCTGCCCCTGAGCTGGCGGGACCCGGCCATCTACCAGACCATCGACAAGTACATGACCTCGGTGCGGGATGATGCGCCCTGGTGTCCGGACAACATCGAGTTCATCCGACGCATCAACGGCCTCGACTCCATCGAGGACGTGCAACGCATCGTCTTCGACGCCCGCTATCTCGTGATGGGGCTGGGGGACGTCTATCTGGGCGCGCCGGTGGCGACGCCCATCGACCCCCGCCACCGGCTGGTGACCACCAAGTACAATCCCGCCCGCACCTGGACCCCGCCGAACGTGGTGGGCATCGGCGGCGCCTATATGTGCATCTACGGCATGGAGGGGCCCGGCGGCTATCAGCTGTTCGGCCGCACCATCCAGGTCTGGAACACCTGGCGCCAGACCGACGCCTTCACCGACGGCAAGCCCTGGCTGCTGCGCTTCTTCGACCAGATCCGCTTCTTCCCGGTGAGCCACGAGGAGCTGACGGCGTGGCGACGGGACTTCCCGCTGGGCCGCCGCAGCCTGCGGATCGAGACGGAGACCTTCCGCCTCAGCGACTACCGGGCCTTCCTGGCGCAGCACCGGGACAGCATCGACGCCTTCCAGGCCCGGCGGCAGGTGGCCTTCGACGCGGAGCGGGCGCGCTGGGAGGCGGACGGGGAGTTCGACCGGGTGGAAGCCCTGTCCCAGACCCCCGACGCCGTCTCGGAGACCGAGGCGGTGGTCGCGCCGCCGGGCTCGGACCTGGTCGAGGCGCCCCTGGGCGGCAGCCTGTGGAAGATGCAGGTCCGGACCGGCGACCGGGTGGAGCGCGGGGCCGTCATAGCCGTGATCGAGGCCATGAAGACCGAGTGCGACGTCCACGCCCAGAGCGCCGGCCGCGTCACCGGCGTTTATGCGAAGGAGGGCCAGCCCATCGCCCCCGGCGCGGCGCTGGTCGCCATCGAGGCGGAGTAACGGCATGGCCCAGCCCCCCCTCCAGGTCGCCGACATCGCCGCCCGGGTGCGCAGCGGCGCGCTGAGCGCCGAGGCCGTGGCCCGGGACGTGGCCGCCCGCGTGCTGGCCTATGAGGCGATCCAGCCGGAGGTGTGGATCAGCCGCTTCGACGCAGAGCAGCTCGCCGCCCAGGGCCGGGCCATCGACGCCCGCCTGGCCGCTGGGGAGGACCTGCCCCTGGCCGGGGTTCCCTTCGCCATCAAGGACAATATCGACCTGGCCGGTCTGCCCACCACCGCCGCCTGCCCCGCCTTCGCCTACCGGCCGGAGCGGTCCGCCGAGGTGGTCCGGCGGCTGCTGGCGGCGGGCGCCCTGGCGGTGGGCAAGACCAATCTGGACCAGTTCGCCACCGGGCTGGTGGGCGCGCGCTCGCCCTATGGCGCCTGCCGCGCGGTCCACAATCGCGCCTATGTCAGCGGCGGATCCAGCGCGGGATCGGCGGTGGCCGTGGCCGCCGGACTGGTGGCCTTTTCCCTCGGCACCGACACGGCGGGGTCCGGCCGGGTCCCCGCGGCGCTGAACGGCCTGTTCGGCCTGAAGCCCACCAAGGGGCGGTGGAGCACGTCCGGCGTCGTTCCCGCCTGCCGCTCCCTCGACTGCGTGACGGTCTTCACTCACACCACCGCCGACGCGGCCCGGGTGGACGACGTCCTGGCCGGCTTCGATTCCGAGGACTCCTATTCCCGGCGGATTCCGGCGGTGACGCCCGGCCTGCCGGCCCGGGGGTTCCGCTTCGGCCTGCCCCTCGCCGACCAGCGCAATTTCCTCGGCGACCGCGGCTCGGCGGACCTGTTCGACGCCGCCGTCCGCCGCCTGGAGGAGATGGGCGGCGTCCCCGTGGAGGTGGACATCTCGCCCCTGACCGAGGCGGCGCAGCTGCTCTACGCCGGTCCCTGGGTGGCGGAGCGCACCGCCGCGATCGAGGACTTCCTCCGCGCCCGCCCCGGCGCCATCCACCCCGTGGTGCGGGGCATCCTGCAGGGCGGCCTGTCCATCTCCGCCATGGACGCCTATCGGGGCGAATATGCGCTGAAGGCCTTCGCCCGCCGGGCGGAGGCGATCTTCGCGGCGGCGGACGTGCTGGTCCTGCCCACCGCGCCCACCACCTATCGCCTGGCGGAGGTGCTGGCCGAGCCCCTGGCCCTGAACGCGAACCTGGGGCTCTACACCAACTTCGTGAACCTGCTGGACATGAGCGCCCTGTCCCTGCCCGCCGGCTTCCGCGACAACGCCACCGGCTTCGGCGTCACCCTGATCGGTCCGGCCTTCGCCGACCGCGCCCTTCTCTCCCTCTCCCAGGCCTATGAGGAGCATGCGCCCATGCCCACGACCCCACCCCTCGACACCGCCGGCGTCCGCACGCCCGTGCGCCTCGCCGTGGTCGGCGCGCACCTGGCCGCCATGCCCCTGCACTGGCAGCTGACCTCCCGCGACGCGAAGCTCTGGCGCCGGACCCGCACGGCGCCCGCCTACCGGCTCTACGCCATCGCCCACTCCACCCCGCCCAAGCCGGCCCTCGTCCACGTGGGCGACGGCGGCGCGTCCATCGAGGTGGAGGTTTACGAGCTCGACGTGGAGGCCTTCGGCAGCTTCGTGGTCGAGGTCCCCGCCCCCCTGGCCATCGGCACGCTGACCCTCGAAGACGGGACCGAGGTGAAGGGCTTCGTCGCCGAGCCGCGGGCCCTGGACGGGGCTGCGGACATCACCGCCTTTGGCGGCTGGCGGGCCTATATCGCCTCCCTGGCTCAGGCCTGATCGGGGTCCAGCCGGTCCTTGAGGGTGGCCAGGGTCGCCGGATCGACGGGGGGCGCGCCCTTGTCCAGCGGGAAGTCATAGACGATCGTGGAGCCGTAAGCCCGGCCGCCGTCGTCGAAATGCCGCGGCTTGTCGAAGGCCAGCACCCGGGTGCCCAGGGTGAAGGCCTCCTTCAGGTCGTGGGTGACCATGACGATGGTCAGGCCATGCTCGCGCCAGAGCTCGGTGATCAGCCCGTGCATGTCCTTGCGCACCCCGGGGTCCAGGGCGCCGAAGGGCTCGTCCAGCAGGAGGATGCGGGGCTTCATGATCAGGGCCTGGGCGATGGCCAGCCGCTGCTGCATGCCGCCGGACAGCTGGGCGGGATAGAGGTCGAGGGCGTGGGACAGCCCCACCCGCGCCAGCAAGGCCGTGGCCTCCTCCGCCGCCGCCGCGCGCCGCGGGCCGCGCAGGCGGCCGGTCAGGGGCGCGCCGGCGCAGTCGAGGCCGAAGACGACATTGTCCAGAGCGCTCAGGTGCGGGAACACCGAATAGCGCTGGAACACCACGCCGCGATGGCGGTCCGGCTCGGCGGCCAGGGGCTCGCCCTCCAGGTGGATCACGCCGCGGCTGGGCGCCTCCTGACCCAGGATCAGGCGCAGGAAGGTGCTCTTGCCGGCGCCGGAGGGGCCGACCACGGAGACGAAGGCGCCCTGCTCCACCGCCAGGCTCACCTGCTCCAGCACGATGCGGTCGCCGTACTGGACTGCTACGTCCCGGAAATAGAGGAGCGAGGGCGCGGTCATCGGCCGGCCGCCGGATGCGCCCAGGGATAGGCGCGGCGGCTGATCTGGCTCAGCACCAGGTCGAACAGCACCGCCAGCAGGGCGATCCAGGCCACGTAGGGCAGGATGATGTCCATGGCCAGGTAGCGGCGGACCAGGAACACCCGGTAGCCCAGCCCCACGTCCGAGGCGATGGCCTCCGCCGAGATCAGGAACACGAAGGCCGGTCCCAGGGACAGGCGGAGGCTTTCGATCAGCCGCGGCATCACCTGCGGCAGGGCCACCCGCAGGGCCACCTGCCAGGTGGAGGCGCCCAGGGTCTGGGCCTTGATGATCTGCTCGCTCGGCAGGGCGGCGGTGAAGCCGGCCAGGTCGCGGATCATCACCGGCGCCACCCCCAGCACGATCAGCAGCACCTTGGCCGTCTCACCCAGGCCGAAGGTGATGAACAAAATGGGCAGGATGGCGATCGGCGGAACCACCGACACCGCGGCGACGAAAGGCCCGAAGGTCCCCCGCAGGATCGGCAGCAGTCCCAGGGCCAGCCCCAGCAGCAGGGACGAGGCCGTGGCGATGGCCAGGCCCGTTCCCAGCCGCATCAGGCTGGCGGCCGTATCCTGCCAGAGGGGGATGGTCCCCGTCTGGGGGTCGACCTGCAGGGCCATCACGCCTGCCTGCCGGGCCATGGCCTGGAAGGTGGGCAGGATCTTCTCCGCCGGATTGGCGTCATGCTGGGCCTGCGAGGCGATGGCGTAGGCGGCGAGCGCCACCAGCACCGGCGCCGCCCCCAGGACGAACCGGCCGCCGGCGCCGGGCCGGATGTTGAGGAGTCGCTTCATCCGCCCCCGCCCGCCTACAGCTTGCCCGACGCCGCCAGGTCCATGTAGGTCGGGTCGAAGCGCAGGCGCACATGGGCCGGGTCGCCCAGCACCTTGCCCCCCGGCAGGCTGATGCCGATGTCGTCCACCGAACGGGCCGCCTGGCCGAACAGCCCATGCTCGAAGCTGAACTTCCGCACCCGGTCGGTGGCGGCGACCAGCCCCGGATCGGTCTCGAAGGCGAGCGCGTCCTTCGGCGTCACGAACAGGTGCGTGGTCTTCAGCTGGCCGTCAAAGCCGGACAGATCCGTCCCCGACAGCTTGGCCATGGCCGCCCGCGCCGCCTTGCCCGCATCGTCGTCGCGGGTCATCAGGGCGAGCGTCTCGTACCAGATGCCGGTGAGCGCCTTGCCGAGATTGGGATTGGCCTTCAGCGTCGCGGTGTCGACGATCATGGTGTCGAGGATCTCCCCCGGGATCTGCGAGGAGTCGAACACCTCATGGGCGCCGGGCTGGGCCCTCACCGTGGACAGCTGCGGGTTCCAGGTCACCAGCGCCGTGGTCTGGGCGGCGCCATAGGCGGCGACGATGTCGGCGTCGGAGGTGTTCACCGTGTGGACGTCGGGCAGCTTCAGCCCCGCGCTTTCCAGCGCCCGGGCGAGGAGGTAGTGGGAGACCGAGTTCTCCACCAGATTGACGGCGCGGCCCTTCACGTCCGCCAGCTTCGCCGAGCCCTTCAGGATCAGGCCGTCATTGCCGTTGGAATAGTCGCCGATCATCAGCACGGTGGAGTCCCGCCCCCCCGCCGCCGGCACGGTGAGGGCGTCCATGTTGGTGGAGACCACGGCGTCGACCTTGCCCGCGCTGAACTGGTTCAGGGACTCCACATAGTCGTTGACCTGGACCAGCCGGATCCTGACCCCGTACTTGTCGGCCCACTTCTTCACGATCCCCGCCTGGTCGGCGTAGGGCCACGGCATCCAGCCGGCGTAGATGGTCCAGGCCACGGTGTAGACGTGGTCGGCGGCGGCGGCCGGCGCCGCGGCGGGCCTGGCGTCCCCCGCCGGCTTGCCGCAGGACGCCAGTCCCGCCACCGAGATCACGGCCGCCAGAACTCCCAGCCAGCGCAACGAAACGACACCCGACATCACGACCTCCGCCGGGCTCTCGCACCCGTCCAGCATGTTACGATTTTCGAATTTCGTAATAATTCCCAGCTTAAACGGCGATCCGCGGCCGCCGCCGGCCCGGTCGCCGAAGAATTGGGCGCCGGCGCCTTCAGCGGGGCGCCGGACGCCCGGCTCGCCTCACCCAGCCGTCGCCTTGACGTGCCGCCTCGGCGACCGGCCCATCACCCGCTTGAACGCGGCGCCGAACGCGCTTTCGGAGTCGTAACCCACCATCGGCGCCACCTGGGCGATGGACAGGCCGCCGCGGGACAGCCGGTCGGCCGCCAGCATCATCCGCCAGCGGGTGAGATAATCCATCACCGGCTCGCCCACCCGGTCCTTGAAGCGCAAGGCGAAGCTCGACCGCGACATGCCGGCGAGCCGGGCCAGGGCGTCGAGAGTCCAGCGACGTCCGGGCTCCGCATGCAGGGCGTCCAGCACCGGACGGATCCGCGGATCAGCCAGGGCGAACAGCCAGCCGACGCGGCGATGCGCGGCGTCCGCCAGGTGCAGCCGCAGCGCCTCGATCAACAGGGCCTGGGCGAGGTGCTCGGCGATCAGCGCGCCGCCGGGCTGCGGGTCACGGAGCTCACGCATGAGCCGCTCGATCGACCCGCGCAGCCCGGCGCGCTCCGCCTCCGCGCGGATATGCACGACGGGCGGCAGCAGGGCCAGCAGCAGGTCCGCATGCGGCCCCTCGAACCCGAAATAGCCGCCGACGCCGGCCACGTCGCCGCCGCCGTTCAGCACCGCCGTCTCCCCCGCCGGGACCGACGGAAAGAACCGGAAGGCGTCGATCGGGACCCCGTCGGCGGCGCCGTGGAGGCGATAGCCCCGGCCGCCCGCCAGCAGGACGAAGTCCCCGTCCGCCAGCCGCACCGGCGCGGTCTCTCCCTCCACCGTCAGCCAGCAGCCGCCCGACTGGATGGCGTAGCAGCGGACGCCGGCGTCCGCCGGGAAGTTCAGCGCCCAGTCGCCCCCCGCGTCCAGTCCTCGGAAGCCGTAGCTGTTGGGCCGCAGCAGGGACAGGATTTCGGACAGGGGATCCACGGGCGCTAGTGCAGGCCGGGAGGCGACAGCGGGATCATCCAGGGAACAAGGTACTGCTGCGCCGCGATCAGGCCGCCGAGGATGACGGTCAGGATCACGCTGTGCAGGAAGGTCCGGGCGAACACGGCGCCTTCCTGTCCGACCATTCCGGTGACCGAAACCCCCGTCACGATGTTCTGGGGGGAGATCATCTTGCCCAGCACGCCGCCGGACGAATTGCTGGCGGCGAACAGGATCGGGTTGAGGTTCAGCTGCCGGGCCGCGACCACCTGCAGGTTGCCGAACAGGGCGTTGCCCGAGGTGTCGCTGCCGGACAGCATCACCGCGACCCACCCGAGGAACGGCGACAGCAGCACGAACAGCGGCCCGGTGGACGCCACGCCCTTGCCCAGGGTGTAGGCCATGCCCGAATAGTTCATCAGATAGGCCAGGGCCACGATCAGCATGACCGTGACCACGGCCATCCAGGTCTGCCGCACGGTCTGCGCCACGCAGGCGAGGAACACCGATGGCGACATGCGGACGAAGACCGCCGTCACCAGGGCCGCCACCAGGATCGCGGTCCCGGTTCCCAGGGGCTGGAAGGTCCACACCGCGGCGTAGGGCTTGTCGTTGTAGAGGGTGATCGAGATCGCCTTGTGCAGCAGGGGCCAGTTGATCGCCTGCTGGCCGATCGTGGCGACCTTGAAGGTCGTCCACAGGATGACGGTGGCGGAGATGATCGCCCAGGGCGCCCAGCCCTGCCAGGCGGGCGGGGTCTGCCCCGAGATCGCCGCCCGCGCGGTGCTGACGGCGATCCTGAACTCCGGGTCCGGCGCCGGCCGCCAGACCTTGAGGAACAGGACCGTGACGATCAGCGAGGTCAGGGAGGCCAGGACGTCGGTCAGGCTGTAGTCGATGAGGTTCGACGCCACGAACTGACCGGCGGCGAAGCTTCCGCCCGCCACGAGCAGCAGCGGCCACAGGGCCCGGATCGACCGCCAGCCACCATAGAGACCCATGACATAGAACGGCAGGATCAGGGCCAGCAGCGGAAGCTGACGCCCGATCATGGCGCCCAGCGTCGTCGCCGGCAGACCGGTCACGGCGCCCAGCACGGTCACCGGCGCCCCCAGGGCGCCGAAGGCGACGGGGGCGGTGTTGAAGATCAGGACGAAGACCAGGGCCTCCATCGCCGGATAGCCGATCAGGATCAGCAGCGAGCTGGTGATCGCCACCGGCGTGCCGAAGCCCGAGATTCCCTCCAGCAACGCCCCGAAGCAGAAGCCGATGACCACCAGCACCACCCGCCGGTCGTCAGGCATATTGGCCACGATCCAGTCGCGGAAGGCGTCGAACCGCCCGGACCGCACGGCGATGTTGTAGACCAGCAGGGCGTTGACGACGATCCACATCACCGGCCAGCAGGCGAACACCGCCCCGTTGGCCACCGAGCTCAGCGCCAGGGCGGACGGCATCCGCCAGACCAGCACGGCCACGGCCAGCGCCACAACCAGACCGCCCAGCGAGGCCTGCCACGCCGGGCGCCGCAGGACGCCGAGCATCAGCAGGACCACCAGGATCGGGATGACCGCCACGGCGAACGACAGGAGGATGCTGTCGCCCACGGGAACCAGAAGCTGTTTGAACATTTCGACCCGAGCGTGTTTTTGAGGCCGCCGAGGGACCATCGCCATCAGCCAGGCCGACAATGATCGACCTCCCGGGCCGGCACAATCCCCGATCCGGGCCCGGATCCTCCAACGGCCGGACGGGGGGTCTGCGGCGTCAGGCCTTGCGCGGACGGCGGGCGGCGCTCAGCCCGGACGCCGGGACTGCGCCGCCTCCCTGAGGGACCGCCGCAGATCGTAGAGCTGGTCCAGCAGCCGCAGGACCAGAGGCAGGGCCGCGTCATTGATCTCCAGCTGGTCGCGCAACTCCTGGATCAGCCGGATTCGCGCCACGTCGATCTCCTGGAAGGCGTAGCTGCCGGCCTCGCCGTCGGGACGCACCCAGTCGTTGACGATCCAGCGCTCCAGGTCCGGCGCCGGCAGGTCCGGGATCCGGATCAGGACACCTTCCAGGGTGATCATGGCGGCGGCTCCGTCGGTGGGCGGGGGTCGGTGGGGTGTTCCGGCGTCCAGCCTTGCAGGAAGGCCGTCAGGGCGGCGTCGGGCGGGCCGACCATCACCTGCAGGGTCGCATAGAGGTCGCCGGCGGGACGCCCGGCGGACTTGGGCGCCCCCCGGCCGCGCAGCCGGAGCTCCGAGCCCGTGTCCGAGCCCGGCGGGATCCGCACCCGGACCGGACCGGTCGGGGTGGGCGCCTCCACCGGTCCGCCCAGTACGGCCTCGGACAGGCTGACGGGCAGCGCCATCCGGATGTCCTGGCCGTCCCGGGTGAACAGGGGATGGGACGCCACATGGATCTCGAGCAGCAGGTCACCGGCCGCTCCGCCCTTCACGCCGGGGCGTCCCTGTCCGCGCAGACGCAGGACCTGGCCCTCCGTCGTCCCCGGAGGGATGCGCGCGTTCAGCGAGCGTCCGTCCGGCAGGATCACCCGTTGGGTCCCGCCATTCAGCGCGTCGAGGAAGGCCGTGGTCAGGGCGTAGCGATCGTCCCCGCCCCGTCGGGGCGCGTCGCTGGCGCGGCCCCGCCCCTGCCCGAACATGGAGCTGAACATGTCGGCGAATTCGTCGCCCTCCCAGTCGGGCGGGTCGCCGGCGCCGGCGCTGTACCGTCGGCCGGCCCCGGTGTCGGCGTGGTCGCGCCAGGAGGATCGCGGCGCCTGCTCCTGCCCCGATGCGTCGATTTCCCCGCGATCGAAGCGGGCCCGCCGCGCCGGATCCGACAGCAGGTCATTGGCCGCGGTCACGCCCTTGAAGCGCGCCTCGGCCTGGGCGTCGCCGGGGTTCAGGTCCGGGTGATGCCGCTTGGCCAGCTTGCGATAGGCGCGCCGGATGTCGTCGGCGGTGGCGTCCCGGGTCACGCCGAGGATCTTGTAGGGGTCGTCCAAGGCGCGTGTCCCTCAACTCTGGCTGCGGCCGTCGTCAGGATCGCTCCCTCCCCAGGCGATGATGGGGGCTCAGGCGATGATCAGGTCGTTTTCCACGTCGACGACGCCGGGGGCGGCCCAGGCCGTGGACCCGGCCAGCTCCCGCTCGCTCCACGACTTCACGTGGCCGGTCAGGGTCACCTTGCCGCCGTCGGCGAGCACCGTGACGCCGCCCGGATCGAACCACGAGCGGTGCAGGGCCGTCATGATGTCCCGGGCCAGGTCGTGGGTGTTCACCCGCGGCTTCAGGGTGATGTGGTTGCTGACCCCCACGACGCCCCACAGGCGGCGGACGTCCTGGGCGGCGGCGTCGTGCTCGAACTGCCAGCCCACCTCCCCGGTCAGGGTGACCCAGCCGTCCTGCACCGCAGCCTTGACGGAGTCCTTGGGCAGGGTCGAGTCCCAGGCCAGCCGGTCCACGGCCGCGCGGGCGATGTCGGCGTCGCTGCGCGCGGCCTGGGTGGGCAGCCGGACCTCGATCTGTTCGGCGATGGCGCGCACGCCCTTCACCCGCAGGGCCGCGGTCTGCGCCGCCTGCTTGTCGCCGAAGCGCGCCACCTGGCCGGACAGGGTGACCACGCCGTCCCGGGCGGTGACGCCGATCTGACCCGCCGCGACGGACGGCTCCCAGGCCAGTTCGGCCTCCACGGCGGTCTTGAGGAGGTCATCAGTCTGGTCAGTCATGGGAAAGGTCCGATCCAAGGAGGGCCGACGCGCAGGCCCTGGGGGTCGGGACCGCGCCATGAGACCGGACGCTATCGGCGCCGCGCCGCCGGACGCAGCGCCGGAATCTACTCAATCGCCGCCCCCTGCATCGCGGCGCGTGCGCCTGAGCAGTTTCCGGCCCTGACCGGGGGGACGCCCCCCGGATATGACCCCGGAAAGACGGACCTGACGCGCTCCGCAGCCCTCCAACCGCAAGGCCAAAGCACCATGGGCAAGATCATCGGCATCGACCTGGGGACCACGAATTCCTGCGTGGCGATCATGGACGGCAAGAGCCCCAAGATCATCGAGAACGCCGAGGGCGCGCGCACCACGCCCTCCGTCGTCGCCATTCAGGAGGATGGGGAGCGCCTCGTCGGCCAGTCCGCCAAGCGGCAGTCGGTGACCAACCCGGCCAACACCTTCTTCGCCATCAAGCGGCTGATCGGCCGCCAGTACGACGATCCCACGGTGGTCAAGGACAAGGGCATGGCCCCCTACGAGATCATCAAGGGCCCCCGGGGCGCCGCCTGGGTCCGGGCCCAGGGCAAGGACTATTCGCCGCAGCAGATCTCCGCCTTCATCCTGGAAAAGATGAAGGACGCCGCCGAGGCCTATCTCGGCGAGACGGTGAGCCAGGCCGTGATCACGGTTCCGGCCTATTTCAACGACGCCCAGCGCCAGGCCACCAAGGATGCGGGCAAGATCGCCGGCCTCGAGGTGCTGCGGATCATCAACGAGCCCACCGCCGCGGCCCTGGCCTACGGGGTCGGGCTGAAAGAGGGCAAGAAGATCGCCGTCTATGACCTGGGGGGCGGCACCTTCGACGTGTCGATCATGGAGATCGAGGATGGGGTCTTCGACGTGAAGGCCACCAATGGCGACACCTTCCTCGGCGGGGAGGACTTCGACCTGCGGATCGTCGACTACCTGATCGACGAGTTCAAACGGGAGACGAGCCTGGACCTGCGGCAGGACCGGCTGGCCCTGCAGCGCCTGCGGGAGGAGGCGGAAAAGGCCAAGAAGGAGCTCTCCACCGTCCTGCAATACACGGTCAACCTGCCCTTCATCTCCATGAACGCCAGCGGTCCGGTCCACCTGAACATCAAGCTGACCCGGGCCAAGCTGGAGGGGCTGGTCGAGGACCTGATCACCCGGACCATCGGCCCCTGCGAGCAGGCGCTGAAGGACTCAGGCTACGCCATCGCCGACATCGACGAACTGGTGCTGGTGGGCGGCATGACCCGCATGCCCCGGGTGCAGGAGGTGGTGAAGGCCTTCTTCGGCCGCGACCCGCACCAGGGCGTGAACCCGGACGAGGTGGTGGCCCTGGGCGCCGCCATCCAGGGAGGCGTGCTGCAGGGGGACGTGAAGGACGTGCTGCTGCTGGACGTGGCGCCCCTGACCCTGGGCATCGAGACCCTGGGGGGCGTGCTGACCCCGCTGATCGAGCGCAACACCACCATTCCCACCAAGCGCAGCCAGACCTTCTCCACCGCCGCCGACAACCAGTCGGCGGTCACCATCCGGGTGTTCCAGGGCGAGCGCCCGGTGGCGGCGGACAACAAGCTGCTGGGCCAGTTCGACCTGGTCGGCATCCCCGCAGCCCCCCGGGGCGGCCCGCAGATCGAGGTCACCTTCGACATCGACGCCAATGGCATCGTCAATGTCGGCGCCAAGGATACGGCCACCGGCAAGGCCCAGTCGATCCGCATCGAGGCCAATGGCGGACTGTCCGAGGCCGAGATCGACCGGATGCTGAAGGACGCCGAGGCGCACAAGGCCGACGACGCCCGGCGCCGGGCCCTGATCGAGGCCCGCAACCTGGCCGACGCCACCCTCGATTCCACCGAAAAGGCCGTGGCCACCTACGGCGACAAGGTCTCCGAAGGGGACCGCAGCGCCATCGATGCGGCCCTGACGGATCTGAGGGACGTGAAGGACGGCGCGGACCTGGCCGCCATCACCGCCGGAACCGAGGCGCTGGTCCGCGCGGGCAAGCGCCTCGCCGACGCCATGGGCTATGCGGCGGGAAACCCGGCGGACCCGGACGGCAAGACGGACGACGAAAACGTGGTCGACGCCGAATTCGAGGACGCCCACTAGGCCGCCGACACACCCCAAACCCAAGGAGCAGAGCGATGTTGAGACATACTTCCGCGATCCACGGCTATTCCATCGGCGCCACGGACGGCCCGATCGGCTCGGTATCGGACTTTCTGTTCGACGATGAAAGCTGGCGGGTGCGCTGGCTGGTGGTGGACACGGGCGGGTTCCTGGGCGGTCGCACCGTGCTTCTGCCCCCCTCCGCCCTGAGCCACGTCAACCATTTCGGCCGCCAGCTGGCCGTGACCCTGACCCGGCAGCAGCTGAAGGATGGCCCCGCCATCACCGCCGACCAGCCGGTCTCGCGGCAGATGGAGAGCGACCTCTACGACTATTACGGCTGGGGTCCCTACTGGTCGATGGGCTTCTACATGGGCGGCTACTACTATCCCGGCGGCCCCTACGCCCCCAATGGCGGCGGCGTCCACGCCCGGGACCATGCGGCGGCGGAGGACGGACACCCGCGCGGCGACATCCACCTGCGCAGCGTCCGGGAGGTGACCGGCTACCACATCCACGCCCGCGACGGGGAGATCGGCCACATCTCGGACTTCCTGCTGGAGGACGGGGACTGGAGCGTCCACTATCTGGTGGTGAGCACCCAGGACTGGTGGCCGGGCAAGAAGGTGTTGATCTCGCCCCGGTCCATCCTCTCCACCAACTGGTCCACCCGGACGGTCAGCCTCGACGTGGACAAGGCTACGGTGAAGGACAGCCCCGCCTATGACGGCTCGCAGGAGGTGGACCGGGCCTATGAATACGCCTTCCACGGCTATTACGACGGCCGCCGGGTGACCGAACCCGTCTGACCGGACCGTTGCGCGCGGCGCCCCTCAGGCGAGGGTCTCCGCCGCGTGCCGGGCGATCATCGCCTCCTCGTCGGTGGCGATGACCCGGACGTCGATGGCGCTGTCCGGCCCGCTGATCCGGTCCCGCCCGGCCTGATTGGCGGCGGGATCGAGGGTCAGTCCCAGCCAGGCCAGCCGGCCGCACGCCGCCGCCCGGATGGCGGGGGCGTGCGCGCCGACGCCGGCGGTGAACACCAGGCCGTCCAGTCCGCCCAGCGCGCTGACCAGACCGCCGGCCTCGGTGGCGATCCGGTAGCTGAACAGGTCCAGCGCCTCCCGCGCCCGGGGGTCGTCGCTGGCCAGCAGGGTGCGCATGTCGCCGCTGATCTCCGACACCCCCAGAAGGCCCGAGGCGTCATAGAGCAGGGTCTCGATCTCGTCGAAGCTGCGCCCCTTCCGGCCCAGATACAGGATCGCGCCGGGGTCCACGTGACCGCACCGGGTGGCCATCATCAGCCCGTCCAGGGTGCTGAAGCCCATGGTGGTGGCGATGCTGCGCCCGTCCCGCAGGGCGCACAGGCTGGCCCCCGCCCCCAGATGGGCGACGATCACCCGGCCCCGGGCCAGCTCCGGCGCGTCCTGCCTCAACCGCCGGGCGATGAACTCGTAGGACAGGCCGTGGAAACCGTAGCGCCGCAGCCCTTCAGCCCGCAGCGCCCGGGGCAGGGTCATCCATGTCGCCACCGCCGGCAGGGTGTGGTGGAACGCCGTGTCGAACGCGACCGCCTGAGCCAGGTCGGGACGGGTCTGCGCCAGGATGCGGACCGGCGCCAGGCAGTGCGGCATGTGCAGCGGGTCGAGGGGGATCAGGGCCTCCAGCGCCGCCAGAAGGGCGGGTGTAACCCGCGCGGGGGCGTGAAAGTCCGCGCCCCCATGCACGATCCGGTGACCGACGCCCACCAGCCGCCGGTCGGCGCGAACCGTGTCCGCCAGCTCCAGCACCGCGTCCAGCAGCTGGGGAAAGCCGGGGGCGGCGTCGGCGGGCCATAGCCGGTCAGCGACCGCCACGCCGGTCCCGTCCGCAGCGCGCAGACGCGGACGCCCCGACAGGTCCTCGATCTCGCCGCGCAGCATCGCCGGCATTGCGCCGGCGGCGCCGAACAGACCGAACTTGAGGCTGGAGGAGCCCGCATTCAGCGCCAGCACCAGACCGCCGGCGGGACCCGTCACGGCGACGGCAGGATGAAGCTGTGAACGGCCCGCGCGAAGCCGTCGTCGGCGTTGCTCCCGGTCACATGGCTGGCCCTGGCCTTCACCTCCGGACTGGCGTTGCCCATGGCGATGGACAGGCCGCTGACGGCGAACATCAGGGTGTCATTGGGCATGTCGCCGATGGTGGCCACCTGCATCGGCGAGATGTCCAGCAGCCGGGCCAGCATCCGCACCACCGCACCCTTGTTGGCCCCGGGGCTGGTCACGTCCAGCAGATGGGCGTTGGACCGCGCCGCGCTGACCCGGTCGCCCAGGGTCTGGCGGGCCAGGGCCTCGCAGGCGGCGACCCGGTCCGGCTGGTCGCTGACGCCGACGATCTTCACGGCGTCGGCGAGATGCGCCTCGGTGAAGTCGGCGACCACGGTGGGCTCGAACTGCAGGATCCACGCCTCCCGCGCCACATAGGGCCGGACGACGTCGCGCACCAGCCAGTCGGCCTCGGTATAGATCCAGACGTCTAGGCCCTGCGCCTCCAGCAGGGCGACCGCCCGCCGCGCCGTCGCCAGGTCCAGCTTGCAGCAGGCGATCACCGACAGGTCCGG
>CAINOV010000057.1 GCA_903851655.1 uncultured Caulobacterales bacterium | reverse complement strand
CGGCCAGAGAAACAGGTGACGGGGCCGGTGTAAACGGGGGGTGAGCCCGGACCGGAGGGAGGCTCCCGGCTCAGGGCCGGGAATAACGACTGGTTTTGTTTTGATGTGTTTTTCAACAACCGTCATTCCCGGGCGAAGACCCGGGAACCTCGGTGAGGATGTGGCGCCATGTCCGGAACAAGGTTCTCGGCTCAAGGCCGAGAATGACGACTGTTTTTGATATCTAAATCCTCGTCATTCCCGGGCGAAGACCCGGGAACATTGATCAGGATGTGGCGCAAGGTCCGGAACAAGGTTCTCGGCTGAAGGCCGAGAATGACGACTGTTTTTGATATCTAAATCCTCGTCATTCCCGGGCGAAGACCCGGGAACCTCGTTCAGGACCAACCACCCCCCGGGCTGACAGGGCGGGGCGATCTGGGTATGGTCGGGGCATGGCTCACGATCCGCACCCTTCCGACGCCCCGCCCCACGGCCATGATCATCATGACCATGATCATCACCACGACCACGGGCACGGGCACGACCACGGGCACGGCTTCGGCCATCACCACCACCATCACGCCCCGGCCAGCTTCGGCCTGGCCTTCGCCGTGGGGGCGGCGCTGAATGTGGGCTTCGTGGCGATCGAGGGGGTCTATGGCCTGATCAGCGGGTCGGTGGCGCTGCTGGCGGACGCCGGCCACAACCTGGGGGACGTGCTGGGCCTGCTCACCGCCTGGCTGGCCAGCCGGCTGGCCCTGCGCCGGCCCAGCGACCGGTTCACCTACGGCCTGCGCTCCTCGTCCATGCTGGCGGCCCTGTTCAACGCCACGGCCCTGCTGCTGGTCACCGGCGGCATCGTCACCGAGGCCCTGCATCGGCTGATCGCCCCCGGGCCCGTGGCCGGCCCCACGGTCATGGTCGTGGCCGCCATCGGCATCGCCATCAACGGCGCCACCGCGGCCCTGTTCGCCTCGGGGCGCAAGGGCGACATCAACATCCGCGGCGCCTTCCTGCACATGCTGTCCGACGCGGTGGTCTCCGCCGGCGTGGTGGTGGCGGGGGGCGTGATCTGGCTCACCGGCTGGAGCCTGGTCGATCCCGTGGTCAGCCTGGTCCTGTCGGCGCTGATCATCTGGGGCACCTGGGGCCTGCTGCGGGAGTCCCTCAACATGGTGCTGCACGCCGTCCCCGATGGGATCGAGCCCGGCAAGGTCCGCGACGCCCTGGGCGCCCTGCCCGGCGTCACCGGCCTGCACGACCTGCACATCTGGCCCATGAGCACGACGGAAACCGCCCTGACCTGCCATCTGGTCATGCCCGGCGGCCATCCCGGCGACCCGTTCCTGGCCGAGGCCTGCCAGATGTTGCAGGACCGCTACAAGATCTGTCACGCGACCCTGCAGGTGGAGATCGACGAAAGCTTCGCGTGCGCGCTGGAGCCCGACCACGTGGTCTGAGAGGCCTCAGACCGCCCCTTCCGCCGCCAGGAAGTCCGCCAGCGGGCCGGCGTCCACGGCCTTTTCCACCCAGGCGTCGCCGATTCCCCGGGCGAGGATCAGGGTCAGGCGCCCGCCCTCGGCCTTCTTGTCCTGCAGCATGTGCGCGAGCAGCGCCTCCCCCCGGAAGGGCGCGCCGGGGATCTCGGCCAGGGTGGTGGGCAGGCCCGCCGCGGCGATGGCCCGCACCGCCCGGTCCGCCTCCTGGCCGTCGCACCAGCCCCGGGCGGCGCTGAAGCGGAAGGCCAGCGCCATGCCCGCCCCCACGCCCTCCCCGTGCAGCAGGGCGCCGCCGAAGCCGGTCTCCGCCTCCAGGGCGTGGCCGAAGGTGTGGCCGAGGTTCAACAGCGCCCGGCGGCCGGTCTCGCGCTCGTCCTCCGCCACGATCTCCGCCTTCATCCGCACCGAGCGCTCCACCGCCCAGCCCAGGGCGTCGGGGTCCCCGGCCAGCACGTCCGCTCCGCGGGCCTCCAGCCCCTCGAAGAAGGCCCGGTCCCCCAGCAGGCCGTATTTCAGCACCTCCGCATAGCCGGCGCGCAGCTCCCGCGGCGGCAGGGTGGCCAGCACGTCTATATCCGCCAGCACCCGCCGGGGCTGGTGGAAGGCGCCGATCAGGTTCTTGCCCCGGGGCGTGTCGATGGCGGTCTTGCCCCCCACCGAGCTGTCCACCTGGGCCAGCAGGGTGGTGGGCAGCTGCACGAAGTCGATCCCGCGCTTGTAGATGGCCGCGGCGAAGCCGGTCAGGTCGCCGATCACCCCGCCCCCCAGGGCGGTGATCAGATCCCCCCGGTCCAGGGTCTCGGCCAGCAGCCGGTCGCACAGATCGGCCAGCCCCTCGAAGCTCTTGGTCTCCTCCCCCGGGGGCAGGACGATGAGCTTGGCGGCGATCCCGCTGGCGGCCAGGGCGGCCAGCACCCCGTCCCCGTGCAGCCCGGCCACGGTGGCGTCGGTGACCACCACCGTCCGCCGCCTTGGCAGCAGGTCGGCCAGCAGAGCGCCCGCCCGGGCCAGCAGGCCGGGACCGATCAGCACCTCATAGGCCCGGTCGCCCAATCCCACTGGAACGCGGCGCACGGCGTCCGTTGCGGTCACGCTCATTCCCCGTCCTCCGGCGACGCCTGCAGGTCCAGCCGCCGGCGCAGGGCGGAGATCAGGAGCTCCACCGTGGCCAGGTGGCTGGTCTCGCCGGTGTCGATGACCAGGTCGGCCTCCCCATAGGCGGGGTAGCGGGCCTCCGCCAGCTGGGTCAGCACCGCGACCGGGTCCTTGCCGCTGAGCAGGGGTCGGGTGTCCTTGCGCGCCACCCGCCGGGCCAGCACGGCGATGTCCGCCCGCAGCCAGACGGTGATGGCCCGGGTCTTCAAGAGGGCCCGGGTCTCGGCCTGGGCGAAGGCGCCGCCGCCGGTGGCCAGCACATGGGGCGCCTCGTCCAGCAGCCGGGCGATCACCCGGCGCTCCCCCGCGCGGAACTCCGCCTCGCCCCGGTCGGCGAAGATCTCGGAAATGCTGCGGCCGGCGGCGCGCTCGATCTCCTCGTCGGCGTCGCGGAAGGGCAGGCCGAGCGCCGCGGCCAGCCGCTTGCCGACACTGGTCTTGCCCACCCCCATCAGGCCGACGAGGGCGATGGTCCGCCCGCGCAGCCGCGGCGCGTCGTCGGCGGGTGGCGGCAGCGGGGCCGTGGCGGCGGCGAGGGGATCGGGTTCGGTCATCACGCCGAAGCCTTACACGATCGCCGGAAACTCCCACAAGGACCGCGACCGGCGCCGGCGGAATTCCGCCTGCGACACCGGGCGGCGAAATTTGGGGCCTCTGGGGTCTTTACACGGGCGCCGCCATGCGGCCCTTTCAGCGTCGCTGTCCCGATTCCGCGACCCCCGAGGCGCCCCGCCATGCTGCCGATCCGCCGCCCCAAGCTCCGCTCCCCCAAGCCCCGCTCCCCCAAGCCCCGCCCCCTCGCCGCGACCCTGATGGCCTGCGCCCTGGCCGCGGGACCGGCCCTGGCCCAGACACCGCCCGCTCCGGGCCCCGCTCCGGCTTCCGACCCGGCGCCCGTTCCGACTCCGGCCCCCGCTCCGGCCCCCGCTCCGGCCCCCGCTCCGGCCCCCGCTCTGGCCCCCGCTCTGGCCCCCGCCGCCGGCGCGGTGGAGTCCGCCCCCCTGGACAGCCTCGACTTCTTCTCCGCCGCCGGCCGCCGGACGGGCCTGCCCGGGGACCTGTGGAAGGGCGCCTCCGCCGACCTGGCGCGCAGCGTCATCGCCGGCCTCGGCCAGCGCCCGCCGGAGCCCGGCTTCGGCCAGCTGGCGCAACAGCTGCTTGCCACCGGCGCCCGCGGGCCCGACGGCGCCCATGACGACGCCGACCTGGCGGGAGAGCGGGTGCTGGCCCTGATCCGCCTCGGGGATTTTGAGGGCGCCCGGGGCGTGCTGGCCCGCACCCCCGGCGTGGCGGCCCACGCCCGCCTGTCCCAGGCCGCGGCGACGCTGGCCCTGTGGTCCGGCGACCTGGCCCGGGCCTGCGCCGTGGGCGACGCCCTGTCCGACGGACGGGACGGGGGCTTCTGGCTGCGCCTGCGGGCCCTGTGCCTCGCCGGCGCGGGCAAGACCTCCGAAGCCCAGCTGGCCCTGGAGCTGGCCGCCGCCGCCCCGGCCAGGGATCCGACGGTGGGCGCCCTGGTCGCCGCGGCGGTGAGCGGGGCGAAACCCCCGCCCGCCTCGGCGGACTCCGCGCTGGCCTACGGCGCCAGCCGGGCTCTGAAGCTGGACCTGGCCGGCGTCGTCGCCGCCGCCCCCCGGCCGGGCCTGCGGGCCCTGGCCAGCGACGAGTCCCTGCCTGCGGAGCTCCGCCGCCGGGCCGCCCTGCGGCTGATCCAGTCCGGCGCCGACGCCGCCGAGGTGATCCGCCCGGTGCTGCTGCTGCCGGTCCCGGCCGCGGCGGCGCCAGCGCCGGAACCCCCGGCCCCGCGCAAGGGCCGCCGCGCCGTCCACCCCCGTCCGGCCCCCGTCGCCGCCCCGTCGGATGCGGAGCAGGCGGCGGAGCTCGCCCGGCTCTACGCCGCCGCCCGCACCGCCACCGACCCGGCGGAGCGGACCCGGGCCCTGATCGCCCTGCTGCGCCCGGCCCAGGGGCCGGCCTTCCGCGCCCTGAGCGGGCTGGCGGCGCCGGAACTGGCCCTGGTCGCGCCGGACGGCCTCGGCCCTGACGACCGCCAGTTGCTGGCCCTCGCCGCCGCCACGGTGGACGCCGCCTCCGCCCAGCCCCTGCGGGAAAGCCTGAAGCGGGACGAGCCCGGCGGCCCCAGCGCGCTCAACCTGGCGATCCTCGACGCCGTCCGCGCCTTGGTCGCGCCGCAGACCCCGGCCGGGCCGGTGCTCGACCGGTTGGTGGAGCTGGGGGGCCGCACCCCCGGCGCCGAGAGCGTGAGGGCCCAGGGCGCCGCCATGATCCTGTTCGCCGTCGCCGATCCCGCCGCAGCCCCCTTGTCGCCCCTGGCCCGCCAGCAGCTGTCGGGGTTCGAGCCCGGCCCCGCCCGGCACGCGGCGGCGGCGATGCTGGCGGACGCGGCCGCAGCCCGGGGCGCGGCCGGGGAGACGGCCCTGCTGGCCCTGGCCGCGACTCTGGGGACGACCGTGGCCCCGACCCTCGACGGACAGACCCTGTCCCCGGCGGAGCGGGCCCTGGTGCTGGCCCCCCTGACCCGGGCGGGGCTGGGGGCGGACGCCCGGTCCGTGGCCCTGGACGGCCTGCTGCGCCTGGCCGGCCGCTGATGACCCGCCCCGTCCGAGCATGAGCGGCGCGCAGATCGAGGCCTTCCTCGAATCCATGGCCGCCGAGCGGGCCAGCGCCGCCAACACGCTGAAGGCCTACGCCCAGGACCTGGCCGACCTGGACGCCTTCCTGAAGGGTCGCGGGGAAAAGGCCGTGACCGCCACCGCGCCGGCGGTGGAGGCCTATTTCGTCGATCTGGGCCGGCGGGGCCTGTCCCCCGCCACCGCCGCGCGACGGCGGGCCTCGGTGCGGCAGTTCTACCGCTTCGCCACGGCGGAGGGCTGGCGGCCGGACGATCCCAGCCGGCGAGTGGACGCCCCCAGGCCCGGCCGGCCCCTGCCCCGGACCCTGTCCCATGCGGAGATGACCGCCCTGATCGCCGCCGCCTCGGCGCGCAAGGGCCCGCCGGAGGACACCGCCCGCCTGGTCTGCGCCCTGGAGGTGCTCTACGCGTCCGGCCTGCGGATTTCGGAGCTGCTGGGCCTGACCCTGCAGGCCGTGGCCCGGGACCCGGAGTATCTGATCGTCAAGGGCAAGGGCGGCAAGGAGCGGCTGGCCCCCCTGAACCGGGCCGCCCGGGCCGCGATCCAGGCCTATCTGCCCCTTCGCCCCCGGCACTTTCCGGGGGGCGCGACGTCCAGCCCGTGGCTGTTCCCCTCCCGGGGCGGGACGGGGACGGAGCGGGGGCGCCTGACCCGGCGCCGCTTCGCCCAGCTGCTGGACGAGACGGCGCTGGCCGCCGGCCTCGACCCCGCCGTGGTCAGCCCCCACGTGCTGCGCCACGCCTTCGCCACCCAGCTGCTGGACGGGGGCGCGGACCTGCGCACGGTGCAGACCCTGCTGGGCCACGCGGACATCTCCACCACCGAGATCTACACCCATGTGGCGGGCGAGCGCCTGCGGGAGGTGGTGGCGACCAGGCACCCCCTCTCCCGCAGACACGCCAATCCTACATCGGGGGCCCAGTCTACATCGGAGGCCAAGTCTACATCGGAGGCCAAGTCTACATCGGGGGATTGACGCCGTTGGCGCCGGTGGTCACCCGGTTGGAGATGTAGGTCCCGTCCGCCTGTTTCATGGCCCCGATGAACACCCCGGCGCCGGGCTTGACCAGCGCCTTGTCCCCCAGGCCGAACTGGACGATGGGGATGTCCGCCGGAATCTGCACATGGCGCACGCCGCCGGGATAGGACACGTCCACGGTCCGGCCGCTGACGCCGGCCACCACGTTGTCGATGGTGCCGTTGGTCATGTTCGAGCCGGGCTTAAGGTCCCACGGATAGTGGCCCTCCCCCATCTTCACCCCCGGCGGGAACACATGCACCTCCAGGGACACGCCGGTGCCGTCGGGCTTGTCCACCTCGGTGGTGCCGATGAAGCTGCCCTTCTGGATGGCGTCGGGGGAGACGGGCTTCACCTCGGCCACGGCCCAGTCCGGGGTCAGCTTGACCACCGCCACGCCGCCCTCGCGGGTGGCGATGGTGAGCACATTGCCCTCGAGGCTCGTCACCTTGCCGCGGATCAGGGTGGGACGCTGCGGCGCGGCCGGCGCGGCGGCGGGGCTCGTCTGGGCGTGGGCGGCGACCGCCCCCAGGGGCAGGAGGGCGGCGGCGACGGCGGCGGCCAGCAGGGAACGGCGCATGGGGTTTCCTCGTTTTTCTGTATCTCTGTCGGAAACCGTACCCCAGCCGGGGGCCAGCGCCTAGACAGGCGTCATCGGGTCCCTCCCGCGCCGCCCCCTCTGGCGCCCGGCGGCGGGTTGCGCTACCGACGCAGCCTCCCTGTGACCCGAGCCGGACGCCCATGACCAAGACCCCCCGCGGATTCTTCAAGCCCCTGGCCATCGGCGCCCCCGCGCCCTACCGCGAACTGCCCTCCCGGGTGGAGCGGATGCTGCATTTCGTGCCCCCGCACCTGGACAAGGTCCGCGCCAAGATCGGCGAGACCCTGAAGGAGGTGGACGTGATCGTCGGCAATCTGGAGGACGCCATCCCAGCGGAGTCCAAGACCGCCGCCCGGGCCGGCTTCATCGAGATGGCCCGGGCCCACGACTTCGCCGCCGCCGGGGTGGGGCTGTGGACCCGGATCAACTGCCTGAACTCCCCCTGGCACCTGGACGACGTCACCGAGATCGTCGCCGCCGTGGGGAACCAGCTGGACGTGATCATCGTGCCCAAGGTCGAGGGTCCCTGGGACATCCACTACATGGACCAGCTGCTGGCCCTCTTGGAGGCGAAGCACGGGGTGACCCGGCCCATCCTGCTGCACGCCCTGCTGGAGACGGCGGAAGGCGTGAACAATGTGGAGGCCATCTGCGCCGCCAGCCCGCGGATGCAGGGGGTCAGCCTGGGCCCCGCCGACCTGGCCGCCAGCCGGGGGATGAAGACCACCCGGGTGGGCGGCGGCCATCCCTTCTACCGGGTGATGGAGGACCCCCACGCCGATGGCAGCCCCCGGGCCAGCGTGCAGCAGGACCTGTGGCACTACACCCTGGCCAAGATGGTGGACGCCTGCGCCGCCTACGGGATCAAGGCCTTCTACGGCCCCTTCGGCGACATTGCCGACCTGGCCGCCTGCGAGCAGCAGTTCAAGAACGCCTTCCTGCTGGGCTGCGCCGGGGCGTGGAGCCTGCATCCCTCCCAGATCGCCGTGGCCAAGAAGGTGTTCAGCCCCGACCCCGCCGAAGTGGCCTTTGCCAAGCGCATCCTCGAGGCCATGCCCGACGGCTCCGGCGTGGCCATGCTCGACGGCAAGATGCAGGACGACGCCACCTGGAAGCAGGCGAAGGTGCTGGTGGACTGCGCCCGGCAGATCGCCGGCAAGGACCCGGCCATGGCCGAGGTCTACGGCCTCTAGGCCCATGCGCCGGGGCTGGCCTGCGATCCTGGGGATGCTGGCGGCGCTCGCCGGGAGTGGGGCGACGACCCCGCCCGTGGCCGCGGCGCCGTCACAGCTGGTGGTCTGGGCCTGGGAGCGGCCGGAGGACCTGCGCTTCCTGCCGCCGGACACCGAGATCGCCGTGCAGACCGCCTTCATCGAGATCCGCGGCGCCGACCTTTTCGTCCGCGGCCGGGCCTTTCACCTGCTGGCCCGGCCGGAGCAGGTGACCACCGCCGTCGCCCACATCCAGATCGACCGCCGCCGCCGCCCGGTCTGGTCGCCGGCGCTGCGCGATGAGCTGGCCGAGGCGGTGACGCGCCTCACCGCGCCGGCGCACGCGCCCCGGGTGCAGATCGACTTCGAGG
>CAINOV010000056.1 GCA_903851655.1 uncultured Caulobacterales bacterium | reverse complement strand
GCGACCCTCACCTCGGACTTGACACCGGCCATGGATGATTTCGAGGGCGCCCCTCCGAAGATCGCATTCAGGTCTCTGAAATCGAGCGAGCGGGAGCGCAGCTGTGCATCGACGAACGGCCGGCCAGAGGCGGTGGAGACGGTGAACGCCCCCGCCACGTCGCTCCCCCCAATGCGGCCGGCGAGATGGTCGAACCTGTACAGTTTCGCCGAATACCCCACCGCGCCTCTCAGATCGTAGGCGGGAGAGTTGGGCAAGGTCAGTCCGGTCACGTAATAGAGGTCCGACAGGTCTCGACCTGTCGCATGCAGGACGGCGCTGTAGCCCGAAAAATCGAACGGCCGGCGCAGCATGCCGTTCGCCTCCAGACGGGTGTCTCCCGTGCCGATCGTCACCGAGAATGGATAAGGTTGGTCCACATTGACGTGGATCAGCGGGCCGCCCTGGAGGCGCAGTTGAAACGGCTGGGCGTTCAACACGCCGCGGCCAGCCAGGTCGAACGCGTGTGCTTGCGGACCGGCGGTGCTCTCGTTGGAATTGATCACCCCATCGATCATCAACTTGCGTGTGGCGTCCTCGTAGTGAACCCGGCCGGCTCTGATGACCACACGTTCGATCGGCGGCAGTCGGCCAGCTCCGGGGTTGGACGTGTTGGAGAACGACCAGTTCGACCGGCCTTGGCTGTCTCGGCGAAGGTTGAGGTTGGGCCGGTCGATTTCGACCAAAGGCATGTTCAGCTGGCCCTGCAGCAATGACCGCCAGCGGATTTGCACCACCAACCTGTCAATGACAGCCATATCGCCCGCTTTGGCCCACGAGGGCTGACCGATCTTCAGACTGGCGACCGAAACGGTTGGCGTGGCGGTCAGCAGATCGACCTTGAGATCGCCGTCGATCCGCACCCGGCGCCCGGTGGCGGCGGACGCGGCGCCGGCGATCGGGGCCCGCACCCAGTTCCAGTCAAGGAACACAACGACCAAGACGAACGCCAGGATGACAGCGACCAGCACCCCGCCGGTCCACGCCAACGCGCGCTGGCCAACGGCGGTGATCCCAGTGCCTTGCTTCGGATTATTGGCGCTTCCGCTCAAGATTTGCATCCAGGGGACCAACCGCGGACGTCCATCCAACGAAGATCAGGCGATCGATCCGGAATGGGGACGCGGTTGCGGCGGAGCCGCCGACCGCCCAGCGGGTCTGGAACCACCGGGAGCGCGGGCGCGCCCCCGGTCGTTGGACGCGCGATCTCAGTGCACGGGATGCGCGGCGCGCTCTGCGGCGCTTTCGCTTTCTGCATAGGGCGGCAAGTCCGGGTTGAAGCCCTTCCAGCCACTTTCGCGATAGCCCGCGCCCCTCGCAGTGATATCGACGTGGGCCACGGAATTCAGCGCAGCTTCAGCGCTGGAGACTTTGTTGTCTTCCACCTTGGCGCTGACCAGGGTCCCCCCTCGGCGAACCCCTTCTGCATAGACCTCCGCCTCTTCCTGACTGACCCCGGCGTGTGTCAGAGCGCCGACAATCCCGCCCGCCGCACCGACGACTGCACCCCCGACCACGGCGCCGACGGCAGCGGACGCCAGCCAGCCAGCCGCGATGACCGGACCGAGCCCGGGGATCGCCAGGAGCCCGAGGCCAGCCAGTATTCCACCGGCCGCACCAATGACGCCGCCCGTCGCAACCCCAACGCCGCCGTCAATCGCAGCGGCGCCGCCGGCGGTATGGTCCTTCGGCTCCCGCACCTTGACGCCGTCCCGTTTGCCTTCCGATTTCCGGGAGACCAGACTGATGTCGTGGTCAGGCACACCGATGCGCTGGAGCTCAAGAACAGCGTGTTCTCCATCATAGAATTCGTCGTAGAGGCGGGTGATCATCTTGCTCATGATAGGACCTTTCGCCGGAAAAACCGGTCATTGACGTTGAGCGCCGTTCGTTGGCGACTAGCGAGTGGCGACGTTTCCCTTGTAGTCCAGCGCGACACGGACATAGGACCCGTGCCGCTTTGCGCGGGCCTGCCAAAGCCCTTCACGATCCTTTTTCAGTTCCTGAACGTGACTGTAGCCCGCGCTGACGATACGGGATCGAGCCTCTGCCTTCGTGAAAGAGTTCTGCCCGTTCGCCAGCGGCGCCTGGGTCATGTCGCGGGTCGATTTGAGCGCCGGATTCGGCGTGGCATGGGCGTCGGCGGACGGCGCGGGTGGCTCCTGAGCGGCGACGAGCCCCCCAGCTAGCCCCAACGCCAGAGCACCTCCGACGAACACGAGTCTCAGGTTTTTCATGGAATGGATCCTCATTCGGACACCGGAAACGGCGATGTGTGACCGCCGGCGCTGATCATTTTCCAGCTTGGGCGGGGCCCCAGATTTCGAGGAGCCGACCACGAATCCTAAAGGTTGCAGCTGCCAATTCGCAGAGCTGGAATCTACTCAGTGGAGGGGCGCTGACGCGAAAAGACGTGGTCCTGACGCAATGGAAACTTCGCCCGCGCCTGGGATCGGGTGGTCAAGGCCGAAGTCTTTTCCATCCGAGTTCCAGACTTCTGCCGTTCGTTCGGGGAATCCCGAAGTTGGCCTCCCATGGGTGTTATCCGACCCTCGTCCCCCGGTTCTGCCGGGCCTAACGATCAGGGCGGTCCGCAATGTGACCGCTGAGCGGACATCGCCGTCGCGATTGGCACGACACGCCCATTGGTCGTCCGGCGCCGTTCTCGTCATCACGACCGACTGGCGTACGGTGGCTGCACCTGACGCTGGCTCGGCTCGGTCGCGTTTAGCTTCAACCGCGCGCCGGTTCCGGCGGCGAAAAACTGACAGGAGTCGATCATGAGCAAGTTAGGCATCGAAGGCGCGACGCAAAAGGGTGTCGGCGCAATCAAGCAAACCGCCGGCAAAGCTGTCGGCAATGAGAAGCTTCAGGTCGAAGGCGCCGCTGACAAGGCCGTGGGATCCACCAAGGAGACCGTCGGCAAAGCCCAGGATGCGATCCACAAGGCAACGAAATAGCCTTCGCAGGCCCGCTAGGGAACCCGGGTTGCGGCCTGTTTCACTGGCGGGCCTGGGCATGGCCGACAATGTGGTCAAGCTCGCGCGCAAGATGATGCGTAGCGCTTCTCAGCCTGCTCCATTCCTCGCTCGCCTTGGGCTTGGGGGTTTTGGAGCAGACGTGTGAATTCGGAATCGGAGTCTTTGATGCGGTCAATTCTATTTGTATTATTGGGTGTTCCGCTCCCGATTATACTGCTTCTCGCGTTCTGCACTCACCACTTCTGACCTTGAAAACTCGGGAGCGAACAATGGAACGCGATGTTTCAATCTCCGACCTTGGCAGCCAGGTTGGCGACGAGGTCCACTCAGCGGTGTCCTGGGCGGCGATCCTTGCCGGCGCCGTCGCGACGATCGCCCTGTCGTTTGTGCTTCTGACCCTTGCGGCGGGCTTCGGTTTCACGCTCGCCTCTCCTTGGGCCGGGGCAAAACCCACGCTCTCGACGTTCACACCCCTCCTGGGCGCAGCCATGGTCACGACGCAGGTTCTTTCAAGCGCATTGGGCGGCTATCTCGCCGGGCGCCTGCGCACCAAATGGCTCAATGTGCACAGCCATGAGGTTTTTTTCCGGGACACAACTCATGGCCTGCTGGTCTGGGCGGTAAGTACGCTGTTTTGTGTGGTGCTGAGCATGATCGCCTTGCCGGCCCCAGTGGAACACGCGGCCCTCGCGGCGGCGACGGCGCGGGATACTGGCATTGCCGCTCAGTCCGCCTTCTTCCTGGCGCTTGGCCTGCTGTTGAGCGCGTTTGTCGCCTCGGTCGCCGGAGCGATCGGGGGCCTCCGACGCGACGAGATGCATACGAAACACCGCGCGATCCAGCGCGTACCGATCTGAGCACGGCGGCGAGATCCTGACAATCATGTCCTTGGGCGGCGCGCCGCTGGTTAGGGCCAAGCCTGTCCGGATCGACTGAAAGCGACCGCTCCTCCGCGTCGACGCCACGACGATTAATGCATCGCACTCGGTATTCGCTTCAGCGGCCTACCTGGTCACAGCACTATCGCGGCAGTGTGTCGTACCCAGGTTTAGGCGGTGAAGGCGTCGGCGCCTGTTTGGAACTCCCCACCGCTGACACCGGAGCAGCAGTTGCTAAACAACTGAGTCGAAAAGCCTTACCCTCCACCGAACCCAAACGT
>CAINOV010000055.1 GCA_903851655.1 uncultured Caulobacterales bacterium | reverse complement strand
GCGGCGGGCGGCCTCGTCATAGATGCGGCGGAACTGCTTTTCGGTGATGTTGCCGTAATAGCCCTTCAGCTTCTGCTTGGCGCGGAGCTGCAGGCCGAAGTCGGACACCTTGGACTTGCGGCGCTGGCCGTGCTGGCCCGGTCCGTAGGAGCGTTGATTGACCGGAGACTTGGGGCGACCCCAGAGGTTCTCCCCCATGCGGCGGTCGAGCTTGTATTTCGCCGAGTGGCGCTTGGACATCTGTGTTCTTTCCAGTTCGACCCGGGCCGGCCGCCCCTCTATGGGACAGCGTTTGCAACGGCGGCGTTCGGATCACCCGTCATGGCGTCGCGGTCCCGGCCGCGCGGGGCGACCGGAAACAACGAAGCGGGGTGTATGACGGCGAGGCGCGGCGGAGTCAAGGACCGGCGGCGCCGCAGGCCGCCGCCGCCCCTCACGGCTTGTCCCGGTCCTCCTGTCGCGCCGCCAGCCGGGCCAGGGTGCGGCCGCGGCCCCGGACCAGGGCGGTGATCACGCCGCGGAAGGTCTTCACCTCCTGCTCCGAGAACCGGGCCCGCCCGAGGGCGACCCGCAGGTTGCGGACCATGGCCGGGGTCTTTTCCGGCGGATGGAAGAAGCCCGCCGTCTCGAGTTCGCTCTCCAGCTGCTCGAACAGGCCCAGCATCGCCGCGCCTTTGGCGGGGGGCGGGTTGTCCCGGAAGATCGGCGTCGGCCCGTCATCCACCGTCATCCGCCACTCATAGGCGTTGATCGCCACGGCCTGGGCCAGGTTCAGGGACCGATGCCGCATGTCCACCGGCAGGGTGACGATGGCGTGGCAGAGCGCGATGTCGGCGGTCTCCAGCCCCGCCCGCTCGGCGCCGAAGAGCAGGCCGGCGCGCTGGCCCTCGGCCTCCGCCTGGCGCAGCGCGGCGGCGGACTGGCGGGCGTTCAGCACCGGCAGCTGCGTCTCCCGCGGGCGGGCGGTGGTGGCGTGCACCAGGGTCAGGTCGGCAATCGCCGCGGCGACGGAGGGAAACACCCGCGCGTCATCCAGAACCCAGTCCGCGCCCGACGCGGACGCCCAGGCCCGGTCCTGCGGCCAGCCGTCCCGGGGGCTGACCAGCCGCAGCTCGGTCAGGCCGAAATTGGCCATCACCCGCGCGGCGGCCCCGATGTTCTCCGCCAGTTGCGGCTGATCGAGGATGACCACCGGCGGAACCGGATCGGCGGGGCGGGACGCGGGGGGCGGGGAAACGGCGGACATTCTTCCCTCTTAGGACGGATTGCCGGCGCCTGCGAAGGGGGCGCCGCCGCCAAACTGGCTGTTTGCGGCCGCATGTGCTACGGAGATGGCCAATCCCCACAATCCCCCGCCCGATGGAGCGCACCCCCTGTCTTCTGACCCCAAGCCGGACCCGACCGGCGAGGACGCCTTTGTCCCGTCCCTGGACGCCAACGACGCCGAGCTGTCCGCCCTCGAAACCGACACCGCCGACACCGCCGCCGGCGGCGAGAGCGGCCCGCAGCCCGCCAGCGACTTTGACGAGTTCACCGCGTTCGGCGGCGACCCGGAAGCCCTGCTGGCCATGATCGAAGGCAAGCTGGACGACGACCAGGCCCAGGACACGGTGGTCATCGACCTGCGCGGCAAGAGCCCGATCGCCGACTATGTGGTGGTGGCCTCCGGCCGCTCGCAGCGGCATGTGGCCGCCATCGCCGACCATCTGGCCCGCGCCCTCAAGGACGCCGGACACGGCAAGGCGCACATGGAGGGCATGCCCCAGGCCGACTGGGTGCTGATCGACGCCGGCGACGTGATCATCCACCTGTTCCGCCCGGAGGTCCGCGCCTTCTACCGGATCGAGCAGATCTGGTCGCTGGAGACCCCCGGCGCCGCGCCCCGCCCGGCGGACGCCGGCAGCCATGTCGAGAGCGCCGACAGCTGAGCGGCTGATCCGATGCGCGTGGACATCCTGGCCGTCCACCGGCTTGGCCGATCCGTGGAAGCCGAGCTGGCGCGGGACTACGCCGCCCGGGCCACGGTCCAGGGCCGGTCCCTGGCGCTGGGCCCCGTGGACGTGCTGGAGGTGGAGAGCCGCAAGCCCGGCAAGCACGCCGAGGGGGACGCCCTGCTGGCCGCGGCCGGGGACGGCGCCTATCTCATCGCCTGCGACGAGCACGGGGAGACCTTCACGTCCCGCGCCTTCGCCGACCGCCTGACCCGGCTGCGAGACATGGGCGAGCGGCGGGTGGTGTTCGTGATCGGCGGCGCCGACGGACTGTCGGAGGCCGTCAAGTCCGCCGCCCGGGCGCGGCTGGCCTTCGGGCCCCAGACCTGGCCCCATGCGCTGGCCCGGGTGATGCTGGCCGAACAGGTCTATCGCGCCTTCAGCATCGCCGCCGGAACCCCCTACCACCGGGACTGACGCCGTTGGCGCGGGCGCCGAACCGTGCCAGATGTGGCGGCCGATGCGTCCCCTGATCCCCCTCCTCCTGCTGGTCTCCCTCGGCCTGCCCGGCGCCCCCGCGCCGGCGGCCCAGACCCCTGCGCCGACCGCAGCCGCACCGTCGCAGGCGGACGCGGCTTCGCCCCGGCTGGAGCGGCTGCGGCAGGAGCTGGTGCGCCTCGGCCGGGCCCAGCGGGCGGGGGACAAGGCCTCGGACGCCTGGCGGGACCGGCTGATGGAGCTGAACCAGCGCCAGGCGGACCTGGACCGGCGGATGGGCGCCAACCGGGACAGCCTGGTGCAGATGCTGGGCGCCCTGCAGATGTTCCGGCGGGACCCGCCCCCCTCCCTGCTGGTCAATCCCCGCTCCGCCCAGAACGCCGTCCGCGCCGCCATCCTGATCCGCGCCGTGCTGCCGGAGCTGGAGGCCCGCCGCCGCACCTATGTGGACGAGGCCAATGAGCTCAACCGCATCCGCCGCGACGCCGCCGTCGCCGGCGCCGCCCTGTTGAGCGCCGAAAGCGCCGACGCCGAGCGCCGGGCGCGGATCGACCAGCTGGTGGCCGCCAAGACCAGCCTGGAGGTCAGCGGCGATCCCGACGCCGTCCGCCGGGCCAGCGCCGCCGCCGCCCACGCCGGCTCGGCGGACGAGCTGGTCGGCAATCTGGCCCATATCGACGCCCCCGCCGCCGGGCTGCGCGGCTCGCTGGACGGGATCGCCGATCTGAGGCTCGAGGCGCCGGTGCACGGCAAGCTTGTGCGGCGCTTCGGCGGCGCCCTGCAGCGGGCCGGGGAGGATCGCCGGCGCAGCACGGGGGTCGCCTGGCGGACGGCGGCGGCGGCCACGGTGCTCAGCCCCGCCGACGGGGTGGTGGACTATGCCGGGCCGATCAAGGGCGCGGGCCTAGTGGTGATCGTGCGGCTGAAGGGGGATTTCCGGCTGGTGCTGGCGGGCCTCGACCGGGTGACCGCCACGACCGGCAGCCAGCTGGCGTCCGGAGAGCCCGTGGGCCAGATGCCTGCGGTCAGCGGCCCGGAGCTGCTGCTGGAGGTCCGCCGCGGCGCCCAGCCGGTGAACCCGGCCAACTGGCTGAAGTTGTGAGGGTTTCCGGCTCGAAGCCGGGAATGACGGCTTAAAATAAAAATTGCTGTCATTCCCGGGCGAAGACCCGGGAACCTTGATCCGGACATAGCGCCACAGACTGACCAAGGTTCCCGCCTCAAGGGCGGGAATGACGACCATTTTTGTATTTTAATTTCCTGTCATTCCCGGCCTTGAGCCGGGAACCGCGCTCAGGACGCCCTCCTACCCCACGAACGCCCGCTCCAGCACGTAGTCGCCCGGCTCGGCGTTGGAGCCTTCCTTCAGCCCGTAGCCCTCCAGCGCCTGGGCCACGTCCTTGATCATGGCCATGGAGCCGCACAGCATGGCCCGGTCCTCCGCCGGATCGAACCCGCTCGCCGGCAGGCCCAGATCGGCGAACAGTCGGCCCGAGGCCATCAGGTCCGGGATCCGGCCCTGCCGCTCGAAGGGCTCCCGGGTCACGGTGGGATAATAGACCAGCTGCCGGCGCGCCTGTTCGCCCACCAGTTCGTCGTCGAAGATCTCCCGCGTCCAGAGGTCCCGATAGGCCAGCTCCGCCACCTGGCGCACCCCGTGCACGACGACCACGGTCTCGTAGCGCTCATAGGTCTCCGGATCGCGGGCGACGCTGAGGAACGGGGCCAGCCCGGTGCCGGTGCTGAACAGGAACAGCCGCTTGCCCGGCGTCAGGGCGTCGAGCACCAGGGTCCCGGTGGGCTTGCGCCCCATCAGGATCGGATCCCCCGGCTGGATCTTCTGCAGGCGCGAGGTCAGGGGTCCGTCCGCCACCTTGATGGAGAAGAATTCCAGCTCCTCGGCGAAGTGGGGGCTGGCGATGGAATAGGCGCGCATCACCGGCCGGGGACCGCCCGGCTCGGACGGCAGGCCGATCATCACGAACTCGCCGGAGCGGAAGCGGAAGCTGGCGGGGCGGGTCATGGTGAAGCTGAACAGCCGGTCGGTCCAGTGACGGACGCTGAGCACCCGCTCCACGAAGAAGCCCGGATGGGCGGCGGCGATCTCGGAAAAGTCGGTCATCTGCAATCCAGAACAGGCGGTCCGGCGGGGTGGAAGGCTCCTAGCCGCCCGCGGGGCGGAAGTCGAGCACGGTCGTGCTGCGCCAGACCTCCCCCGGCCGCAGGATCGCAGACGGGAAGTGGGGTTGGTTGGGGCTGTCCGGAAGGGCCTGGGTCTCGAGGCACAGGCCGCTGCGGGACCCGTGCGGCCGGCCGTCCAGGTGGTTGCCGGTGTAGAGCTGCAGGCCCGGCTCGGTGGTGGAGAGCAACAGCCGCCGGCCGCTGGGGGGATGGGTAAGCTCCGCCGCCGGGGTCAGCGCCCCCTCGCCGCCCAGCCGGTAGCAGTGGTCATAACCGCGACCGATGCGAAGCTGCGGATGATCCGCGTCGATCCGGTCCAGCACCGGCCGGGGGGGGCGGAAGTCGAAGGGCGTCCCCTCCACCGACTCCAGCGCGCCCGTGGGCAGGCTGGCGGCGTCCACCGGCAGATACCGGTCGGCGAACACCGTCAGCCAGTGATCCTCCAGCCCCCCGGATCCGGACAGGTTGAAATAGCCGTGGCTGGTCAGGCTGAGGGGCGTGGCCGCCGTGGTCGTGGCCTCGTAGGTCAGGGTCAGGGTCTGGTCGCGGACCGTAAAGCCGGCCTGCACGTCCAGCGCGCCGGGAAAGCCCTGGTCCCCGTCCGGACTGTGCAGGGCGAGGGTCAGCGTGACCCCGCCCCCGTCCGCGGCGCGGAGCTCCCGCCGTCGCCAGATCCGCCGGTGGAAGCCGTCGGCGCCCCCGTGCAGGGTGTTGCCGCCCTCGTTGGCCGACAGCGCATGCCGCCGCCCGTCAAGGGTGAACGCCGCCCCCGCCAGCCGGTTGGCGTAGCGTCCCACCGTGGCGCCGAGACAGGCGGACTGGGCGAGATAGCCGCCCAGGGTCGGAAGGCCCAGCAGCACGTCGGCCCCGTCCGCCAGCCGGACCTGCTGCAGGGTGGCGCCCAGGGTCAGCACGGTGACCGACAGGCCGTCCGCGGTCTCGAGCCGGATCGCCTCCACGGCCCGCCCGTCCGGCGTCTCGCCGAAGGGCGTGATGGCGTACCGGTCCTCGCCCATGCCGATCAGGGGGTGAAGGGATAGGGCGAGACGGACTTGGTGAAGTCGTCCACCGTCAGGGCGCGGCCCAGGGGCTCCACCGCCCGCTGGGGACAGGCCGGGCGCTCGCAGATGCGGCAGGCGGGTCCGATGGGGGTGGCGAGCGGGTTGGCGAGGTCGAGGCCCCGGGAATAGACCAGCTTGGCGGCGTGCTTCAGCTCGCAGCCCAGGCCGATGGACAGTTCCGAATCCTCCGCTGCGTGGGGGGTGAACACCCGGCGAACGGTGCGCGACAGGGTGAAGTAGCGCTCCCCGTCCAGGGTCTCGACGATCTGGGTGACGATGCGCCCCGGCGTGCGGAAGGTGGAGTGGATGTTCCACCGGGGACAGGCGCCGCCGAACCGGGAGAAGGGAAACGCGGTGCTGGCGAACCGCTTGGAGATGTTCCCCGCGGCGTCGATCCGGATCATGAAGAACGGCGTCCCGCGGGAGCCGGGGCGGGCCAGGGTCGTCAGCCGGTGGCAGGCCTGTTCGAAGGACACGCCGAACCGGGCGCGGACCAGCTCGATGTCGTAGCTCATCTTCTCCACGGCGGAGTGGAAGGCCTCATAGGGCATGATGGTCGCCGCCGCCAGATAATTGGCCAGGGCCACCCGCAGCACGCTGCGGGTCGACCGGTCCGGGGGCGCCGCCCGCTCCACCTGGGACTCGATCAGGGCCCCGTGCTCGAGGATGGCCAGTTGGTAGGCCAGCGCGAAGTTGCGCCCGGAACCGGTCAGCACCTCCGACAGGAACAGACGCTTGCGGTGATGGTCATAGCGGCGGACGGAGTCAGGGAACAGGTCCAGGGGCGCCACGCTGACCTTGACGCCGAACTTCTGCTCGAGCCTCGCCTGGGCGGCGGAGGCGAAGTCCTGCGGCGCGGGGTCGAGTTCGGCGTGATAGGCCTCGCCGCACTCGTCCAGCTCCGGGAAATAGTTGCGGTTGGACTGGATCACGTCCCTCACCCAGTCGGAGGGGGCGAGGCGCGGCGAAGCGGAGAGATCCTCCGGCCGCTGGAAGACCCCCAGATCCGCCATCCGCCGCCCATCCACATAGGCGCGATAGAGGCGCACGAAGGCCTCCGCCAGGGTGGGCGACTGCTCCGCCATCTCGGAAATCTCGTGCCGCGGCGGCTTCAGGTCCTTGAACAGGGGATCGCCCAGCACCTCCTCCAGCCCCGCCGCGCCGGCCGTGTCGCCGTCGGCGGACAGGGTGCGCAGGTCCAGGTCGTAGGTGTCGGCCAGGCGCAGCAGCATCTGCGCCGTGACCGGACGCTGGTTGCGCTCCAGCAGGTTGAGATAGCTCGGGGACACGCCCAGCTCGTCGGCCATGCGGCTCTGGGTCAGGTCCAGCTCCCGCCGCAGGCGCTTCAGGCGCGCGCCGAGGAACAGCTTCTTCTCGTGAGTCACGGACATGGTCGGCTTGTAACAAGTTTACACTTGCCAACAAGTTACAACGTGACAGAGCGGATCAGGGCAGGTCTTCGGGCCGGTCCACGTCGAACAGCACGCCGTCGTCCGGCGCCGGGACCCGCGCCACGGCGTCGCCCAACTGGCTCAGCAGGCGCCCGGCCCCCTGGTCGCCGGTCAGGGCGAGAAGCGACGGGAACAGGGCGGCGGCGAACAGCACAGGATGCCCCCGGTCGCTCCCATGCCAAGGGGCCGCGGCCGCCGCCCCGCGCCGCACGGCCGCGGCCAGGGGCTCCAGGACTGCGATCGGGATGCGCGGCATGTCTCCCAGGAAGACAAAGGCCGAGTCCGCCCCTTCGACGGCGCGGATCCCGGCAGCCAAGGAGGCGGACAGACCCTGCGCCCAGTCCGGCGCCGCCACCGCCCGCAGGCGCGGATCCGGCCAGCGGTTCAGGGCATGATCCGCCACCGCGTCGCCCCGGGCGCCGACGACCAGGATCACCTCGTCCGCCGGCGCCGCCAGAGCCGCCCGGAGGGCGCCGTCGATCAGCCGCCCGTCGCCAAAGGGGGCCAGCAGCTTGCCCCCGTCGCCGAACCGGCGCCCGGCGCCGGCGGCCAGGACCACGGCGCTGATGCGAAAAGCCTTTTCCTCGGGCACATGCGCCTCCATGTTACCGGCGACGGAGCAAAGCCCGCTCCCCGCCTGTTTTCGAGACCGAAGCCCCGCCCGGATGCCCCCAGACGACGCCCAGCCCGACTTCCGCATCGCCAGCCGGGCCCCGGCGGCGGCCAGCGGCGCCATGGAGGACCCGTTCGGCCGGAGCATCCGCTATCTGCGGGTCTCCGTCACCGACCGGTGCGATCTGCGTTGCGTCTACTGCATGTCCGAGCACATGGTCTTCCTGCCCAAGCCGCAGGTGCTGACCATAGAGGAACTGGACCGGGTCTCCACCGCCTTCGTCGGTCTGGGGGTGCGCAAGCTGCGCCTGACGGGGGGTGAGCCCCTGGTGCGCCGCGGGTTCATGGAGCTGGTGCAGCGCCTGTCCCGGCACCTGGCCTCCGGCGCCCTGGACGAGCTGACCCTGACCACCAACGGCACTCAGCTGGACCGCTACGCCGACGATCTGGCCCGGAACGGGGTGCGGCGGATCAATGTGTCGCTGGACACCCTCGATCCCGACACATTCCGCACGGTGACCCGGGGCGGCGACCTGGCCCGGGTCATCGCCGGCATTGATGCGGCCCAGGCGGCGGGGCTGAAGGTGAAGATCAACGCCGTGGCGCTGGCCCGGGACAATCGCGCGGACCTGCCCGCCCTGCTGGCCTGGGCCCACGGCCGGGGCTGCGACCTGACCCTGATCGAGACCATGCCCATGGGCGAGGTCGACGAGGACCGGACCGACCAGTATGTGAGCCTGACCGACCTTCGCGCCGACATGGCCGCCGTCTGGACCCTGGACCCGCTGGACGAGGATACGGGCGGGCCGGCGCGCTACTACCGGGTGGCGGAGACCGGCGGCAAGCTCGGCCTCATCACGCCGATGAGCCACACCTTCTGCGACACCTGCAACCGGGTGCGGCTGACCTGCACCGGGACGCTGCACACCTGTCTCGGCCAGGACGACGCCACGGACCTGCGGGCGGTGATGCGCCGCCACCCGGACGACGACGCCGCCCTGGTGGCGGCGATCCGCGGGGCGATCGACCACAAGCCCAGGGGGCACGACTTCCGCATCGGCCGGGGCGAGGGTCCGGCGGTGGCCCGGCACATGTCGACCACCGGAGGCTAGGGCTTGGCGCGGGTTCTGATGTTCGGACGGCTGGCCGACCTCGCCGGCTGGCGGGAGCGGGTGGTGGCGGCGCCGTCCCTGGACGCCCTGACCGCCGCCCTGGCCGCCGAGGACCCCGCCCTGGGCGAGGCGCTCCGCGCGCCGGGGGTGAAGGCGGCGGTGGACCAGCTGCTGTCGGCGGGGGACGTCGCCCTCGACGACGGATCGGAAGTGGCGTTCCTGCCGCCGATGAGCGGGGGGTAGTCCTGAACGAGGTTCCCGGCTCAAGGCCGGGAATGACAGCCATAAAATCAAGTCGTCATTCCCGGGCGAAGACCCGGGAACCTTGATGAGGATTAAGCTCCACATCCGGACCGAGGTTCCCGCCTCAAGGGCGGGAATGACGACTGTTAAAAATATAAGTTTAGCTGTCGTTCCCGGGCGAAGACCCGGGAACCGCCCTCCGGCAAACCCCTTACTTCAGCAGCCCGTCGTAATAGGCCGCCAGGTCGGCCTTCATCATCTTCAGCGCCTCGGGATTCAGATAGACCATGTGGCCGGAAGGATAGTAGCGGAACTGGACATTGCCCCGCAGGGACGGGTCGAGCTGCATGTGGGCGATGTCGTGCTCCGTGCCGAAGAACGGCGTGGCCATGTCGAAATAGCCGTTGAGCGACAACAGCTTCAGGCGCGGATTGCGGCGCATGGCGGCGGACAGGTCCAGCGCCGTGTCCGACGAGACGCCGCCCTGGCCCGGATTGCCGGAGGTCGGGTTCTTGTGCTTCCAGTCCCAGTTGCGGCCGATCTCCCCGTAGTTGGGCCGGTAGGGCATGTCGCTCACATAGCCGAGCTGGTTCGCCAGATAGTCGTGGAAGGTCGAGATCACCGCGCCGGACATGCCGGTGTCGGAGGGGTCGTATTCCGGGGTCTCCCCCACATCGTCCGAGTCGATGCCCTCGAAGCGGCTGTCGTAGCGGCCCAGGGTGCGACTGCCGGTGCGCAGCAGCTCCTTGCGGAAGTGGCCCAGCTCCACCCGCAGCTTGGCCGCCTTCACATAGTCTACGGACAGCCCTGTATAGGCCGCGACCCGGGCGGCGACGGCGTCGCGCTCCGCATCCGGCAGCAGATCCCCCTTGGCCAGGGCCGCGGCGTAGGGCCCCTCAGCATAGGCGCGCACCTCCTTCAGCCAGGCGGTCAGGTCGGCGGGCTTGCCGGCCAGCCTGTCATGATACCAGGCCGTGGCCGCATAGG
>CAINOV010000054.1 GCA_903851655.1 uncultured Caulobacterales bacterium | reverse complement strand
CCCCGTGGCCACCCTCGACGCCCCGATCATCCAGGTGCGCAGCCTGCGGCCGGGGGAGACGGTGGGCTATGGCGCGACCTTCACCGTGGATCATCCCCTGCGGATGGCGGTCATCGCGCTGGGCTATGCCGACGGCGCCTTGCGTTCGTTCAGCCCGGGAGGGTATGGCTGGCTCTCCGGGCGGCGCTGCGGCTTTCTGGGCCGGATTTCGATGGATCTGATCGCAATGGACGTGACCGAGGTCGAGGACGCCGCCCCCGGACGCCGGGTGGAGCTGTTCGGGCCCAATCTCGACATCGACACGGTGGCCCGCAGCGCCGGAACCGTGTCATACGAACTTCTGTCCCGCATCGCCGCCCGCGTGCCCCGGGTCCATATCGGAGAGACGCCAGAATGAATCCGGTGCAGGCGGTCGGCCGCTCCACTCTCGGGCTTCTGCGCACGGCCGGCTCCGTGGCGATCTTCGCCGGACGGGGCGTGGGCGCGAGCCTGTCGACCCCCTGGTTCGCCGGGCAGCTGGCGCGGCAGGTGGTGGCCATCGGCTATCTCAGCCTGCCCGTCGTCGGCCTCACCGCGGTGTTCACCGGCGCGGCGCTCGCCCTCAACATCTACACCGGCGGCGGGCGCTTCAACGCCGAGCAGATCATGCCGCAGATCGTGGCCCTGGGCATCACCCGGGAGCTGGGTCCGGTGCTGGCCGCCCTGATGCTGGCGGGCCGCGTCTCCGCCGCCATCGCCGCCGAGATCGGCGCCATGCGAGCCACCGAACAGATCGACGCCCTGAACACCCTGTCCACCGACCCGTTCCGCTATCTGGTGGCCCCGCGACTGATTGCCGCGGTCCTGACCCTGCCCCTGCTGACGGCGGTGGCCGACACCATCGGGGTGGCGGGGGGCTTCCTGGTGGCCACCCAGACCCTGGGCTTCTCCGGGCCGCTCTATGTGCAGAACACCTGGAACTTCCTGACCAGCTGGGACATCGAGAGCGGGCTGATCAAGTCCGCCGTGTTCGGCTTCATCGTGGCCCTGATGGGCGCCTATCACGGCTACAACGCCTCCGGCGGCGCCCGGGGCGTGGGCCGGGCGACGACCCACGCGGTGGTGTCCGCCGCGATCCTGGTGTTCGCCGCCGACTACATCCTGACCAGCCTCTTCACGGCGAAATAGCCATGAGCGACACCAAAACCCCGATGCTGGAGCTGCGCGGCGTGCGCAAGGCGTTCGGCGACAAGGTCGTGCTGGACGGGGTGGACATTCCCGTGGCCCGGGGCCGGTCCCTGGTGATCATCGGCGGCTCCGGCCAGGGCAAGTCGGTGACCATCAAGATCGCCATCGGCCTGATGGCCCCCGACGCCGGCCAGGTGTTCGTGGATGGGCAGGACACGGCCCTGATCCGCAGCGCGGCGGACCGGGCAAGACACAATGCCCGCTTCGGCATGCTGTTCCAGGGCGCGGCCCTGTTCGACAGCCTGACCATCTGGGAGAACGTCGCCTTCCGCCTGACCAACGCCGACAAGGTCCCCCGCAAGGAGGCCCGGGAGCGAGCGGTGGAGGCACTGGCCCGGGTCGGCCTGCCCGCCTCCGTCGCCAACCTCTATCCGATCGAGCTGTCGGGCGGGATGCAGAAGCGCGCCGGCCTCGCCCGCGCCGTGGTGGCCCAGCCGGAGATCATCTTCTTCGACGAGCCCACCACCGGCCTCGACCCGATCAACGCCGACGTGATCAACAACCTGATCGTGGAGCAGGTGAAGCGCCTGGGCTGCACGGCGGTGTCGATCACCCATGACATGGCCTCGGCCCGCAAGATCGGCGACGAGATCGCCATGCTTTACAATGGCAAGATCGTCTGGCGCGGACCGGCGGCGGATATCGACCACTCCGGCAACGCCTATGTGGACCAGTTTGTCCACGGGCGCGCCGACGGCCCGATCAAGATCGAGGTCTGACGGCGCCGGCCGTTCCGCGGGGCCGGGGCGAATCGGCCCAGACTGGTCGCTTCAGCAACACCAGGAACGTTCGATGGCCCGCGACGGCGCGATCTATGCCTGCCAGTCCTGCGGCGGCGTCCAGTCCAAGTGGTCGGGCCAGTGTCCGGCCTGCGGGGCGTGGAACACCCTGGTGGAGGAGCAGACCTCCGCCCGCCCCCCCGGCGCCCTGGCCCCCGCCCGCTCCGCCAAGTCCCGGGGGGCGGGCCTCGCTTTCGAGACCCTCGACGTGGAGACCCCGGCTCCGCCGCGGATCATCACCGGGGTATCGGAATTCGACCGGGTGTGCGGCGGCGGGGTGGTGCCGGGTTCCGCCCTGCTGCTGGCCGGCGATCCGGGGGTGGGCAAGTCAACCCTGCTGCTGCAGGTGGCGGCCCACGCCTCCCTCAACGGCGCGAAGGTCGCCTATGTGTCCGGCGAGGAGGCGATCGAGCAGGTCCGCGCCCGGGCCCAGCGCATGGGCCTGGCCCAGGCCACCGTCCAGCTGGCCGCCGAGACCAGCCTGCGCCTGGTGGTGGAAGGGGTGAAGTCCGGGGACTTCGACCTGGTGGTGATCGACTCCATCCAGACCATGTGGAGCGACCAGCTGGAGGCGGGCCCCGGCTCCGTCACCCAGGTCCGCGCCGCGGCGGGGGAGCTGGTCCGCCTGGCCAAGAAGAAGCGCATCGCCATGATCCTGGTGGGCCACGTGACCAAGGACGGCCAGATCGCCGGCCCCCGGGTGGTGGAGCACATGGTGGACGCCGTCCTCTCCTTCGAGGGGGAGCGGGGCTACCCGTTCCGCATCCTGCGCGGGGCCAAGAACCGCTTTGGCGCCACCGACGAGATCGGCGTGTTCGAGATGGGCGACCAGGGCCTGCGGGAGGTCGCCAATCCCAGCGCCCTGTTCCTGAACGACACGGGGGAGCGGGCGGCCGGTGCTGCGGTGTTCGCCGGCCTCGAGGGCTCCCGCCCGGTGCTGGTGGAGTTCCAGGCCCTGGTGGCGCCGTCGGCCTATGGCACGCCCCGGCGGGCGGTGGTGGGCTGGGACACCGGACGCCTCGCCATGGTCCTGGCGGTGCTCGAGGCCCGCTGCGGCATGAGCTTCGGCGACCGGGACGTCTATCTGAACGTGGCCGGCGGCCTGCGCATCTCCGAGCCAGCGGCGGACCTGGCGGCGGCGGCGGCGCTGGCCTCGTCCTTCGTCGACCGCCCCCTGCCGCAGGACTGCGTGGTGTTCGGCGAGGTCAGCCTGTCCGGCGACGTGCGGCCGGTCAGCCGGATGGAGGGCCGCCAGAAGGAAGCCGCCAAGCTGGGCTTCGCCTCGGCCCTGGCCCCCCGGCTGGCGGCGGACAGCGCGACCCTTGCGGTGCATGGGGTCACCCGGCTTTCCGAAGCCATCGACCGGATTGCCCGGGGCGACTGGTAGGGCATACCGCCTCCGGAGCGTGGAATTCTCCTGATACGCGAAACCGGCACCCATGCTGCGACGACCGGGCTATCACCTTGGCCCGAAGTTCGCGCCAGACGGGATCCAGCCGGCATGACCCTGTTCGACATGATCGCCCTTGGGGTTCTGGCGCTGTCCGGCTTTGCCGGATTCCGCAAGGGCGGGGTCAAGGAGATGGTGGGGTTTGTCGGCTTCGCCCTCGCCCTGGTGATCGCAGCCTACGCCCTGCCCTGGTCCGCCCCGATCGTCCGCCGATTCGTGCATCCGGCCTGGGCCGGCGCGGCGGCGGCGCTGGTGGCCGGCTTTGTCGCCAGCTTCATCCTGATCAACCTCCTGGGCGAGTGGATCAGCAAGTCCATCGACAAGTCGGCCTTTGGCGGCTTCGACCGGGCGGTCGGCCTCGGCTTCGGCCTGGTGCGCGGCGTCGTGGTGCTGGGCCTGTTTTCGCTGGCCTTCAATGCGGTGGTGCCCCGCGGCATGGCGCCGAGCTGGATCACCACGGCCAGGCTCTACCCCCTCGCCAACGCCGCCGCCAATCTGGAGGCCGCCCTGGCGCCCAAGGGCTTCGCCTTCTCCGACGGGGTCACCCATACGGTCACGGAGCGGGTGAAAGCGAGCTTCTGAGCCCGCATCCTGACTCCCCGTGACAGAATCATGAATAATGTGCGGGCGCCGGAAGATCATGCCCCTATCCGCGCCCGTCAGAAAAGCCTACATACGCCCCGCAGTTCCCATCGGGCCGAAAACGCCCCTCAGATCGTCGCGCCATCGACGCGCATGTGGAGCCCTCGCGATGAGCCGGACCGACACCTACGCCACCGGGCCCTATGCCGGCTCTGACGACGACACGCTGCGCCTGGAGTGCGGCGTTTTTGGTATCTGGGGGCATCCTCAGGCGTCCGGCGTCACGGCGCTGGGCCTGCATTCCCTGCAGCATCGGGGCCAGGAGGCCTGCGGCATCGCCGCCTGCGACGGCCAGCGGTTCCACACCGAGCGGCACATGGGTCATGTGGGCGAGGCCTTTTCCGGAACCGGCGTCGTCGACCGCCTGCCGGGCTTCGGCGCCATCGGCCACACCCGCTATTCCACCGCCGGCGGCAGCTTCCTGCGCAACGTGCAGCCCATGTTCGCCGACCTCGAGGCCGGCGGCATCGCCATCGGCCACAATGGCAACCTGACCAACTTCCTCTATCTGCGCCGCAAGCTGGTGGCGGAGGGGGCGATCTTCCAGTCCACCTCCGACTCCGAGGTGATCCTGCACCTGATCGCCCGCTCGCGGAAACCGAAGGTGGTGGACCGCTTCGTCGACGCCCTGTCGCAGATCGAGGGCGGCTACGCCCTGGTGGCGCTCACCAACACCAAGCTGATCGGCGCCCGCGACCCGCTGGGCATCCGGCCGCTGGTGCTCGGCGACCTGGAGGGGCGCCCCGTGCTGGCGTCCGAGACCTGCGCCCTCGAGGGCGTCGGGGCCAAGTTCGTGCGCGACATCGAGCACGGCGAGGTGGTGGTCATTTCCGATACCGGGGTCGAATCGATCCGCCCCTTCCCCGCCGCCCGGGCCCGCCCGTGCCTGTTCGAATATGTCTATTTCGCCCGGCCCGACTCCGTGGTGAACGGCCAGTCGGTCTATGCGGTGCGCAAGCGCATGGGCGCGCGCCTGGCCGCCGAGACCGGGGTCGAGGCGGACGTGGTGGTGCCCGTGCCCGATTCCGGCGTGCCCGCGGCCCTGGGCTACGCCCAGGCCAGCGGCATTCCCTATGAGCTGGGCATCATCCGCAGCCACTATATGGGCCGGACCTTCATCCAGCCCACGCAAGGGGTGCGGGAGATGGGGGTGCGCATGAAGCACAGCCCGAACCGCGAAGTGCTGGCCGGCAAGCGGGTGGTGCTGATCGATGATTCCATCGTCCGCGGCACCACCTCGGTGAAGATCGTGCGGATGGTGCGGGAGGCCGGGGCCAAGGAAGTGCACCTGCGCTCCGCCTCGCCGCCGATCAAGTGGCCGGACTTCTACGGCATCGACATGCCGGACCGGGAGCATCTGCTGGCCGCCACCCGCTCCCTCGAGGAAATGCGCCGCATGCTGGAATGCGACAGCCTGGGCTTCCTGTCGGTGGACGGCCTGTACCACGCCATGCAGGCGGGGCCGCGGGATCCGGCCTGTCCCCAGTTCACCGACCACTATTTCACCGGCGAATACCCCACGCGGCTCCTCGACCGGGAGATTGCGGACAATGCCGACGACACGGTCGACCGGCAGCTGTCCCTGCTGGTCAGCGCCTGACGCAACCCGCCTTTCCTTTGCCGCCGACGCCGTCTAAGACCCGGGCATGATGTCTCCTGTTTCCGAACGCCCCCTGACCGGGCGGATCATCGCCGTGACCGGCGCCTCCCGCGGGATCGGCCGGGCCAGCGCGCTGGCCCTCGCCGCCGCCGGCGCCCATGTGATCGCCATCGCCCGCACCCAGGGCGCGCTGGAGGCCCTGGACGACGAGATCGTCGCCGCCACCGGCGAGCGGGCCACCCTCGTCCCCATGGACATCACCGACGCCAAGGCGCCGGACCTGCTGGGTTCGGTGCTCTATGAGCGCTGGGGCCATCTGCACGGGCTTCTGTCCGCCGCCGGGGACCTGGGCGTGCTGACGCCCATGGGGCACATGGAGCCCCGCACCTTCGACCGGGTGATGGCGGTGAACGTCACCGCCAACTGGCGTCTGCTGCGCTCCTTCGATCCCCTGTTCAAGCGGGCGGAGGCGGCGCGGATCATCGTCCTGACCAGCGGCCTCGCCACCGAGCCGCGGGCCTTCTGGGGCGCCTATGCCGCGTCCAAGGCGGCGCTGGAGACCCTGGTCGCCGTCTATGCGGACGAGGTGGAGACCACCGGCATCCGCACCACGATCCTCAACCCGGGCCCGATGCGCACGCGCATGCGCGCGGCGGCCTTTCCCGGCGAGGATCCGGACTCGCTGACGCCCCCCGAGGCGATCGGACCGCTGGTGGTGGAGCTGATGCGCCCGGACCTGACGCCGCCGGCGCGGGTGAGCTTCGCGGAATGGTCGGTGCAGCGAGGCGGCGGACGGCTCCCGGCTCAAGGCCGGGAATGACAATTAATTATATGTATTTCATAGACTAATGTCATTCCCGGCCTTGCGCCGGGAACCTTGTTCAGGACGCGTCGCCAAGCATAAATAGCGCCCTACACAACTAAATAGCGCGCTAATTAACCTTTACGACCCTTGCCGCCCCCCTTGGGCGCCGTCGACGGGGCCTTGTTCACAACCCCCCGGCGGGTGACCTGGGCCGCGGAGGCGCGGACGAGGCGGGTCTTCACCTTGGCTACGCCCTTGGCCGACAGGCCCTTGGCCGCGGACTCGGACTTGGCGCGGGCCTGGGCGGCCTTGACGGCGACAGCCCCCTTGGCCGCCACGCGCTTGGCCGCCGCCCGCTTGGTATTGGCTGCGCCCCGGGTCGGGCCGCCGGGCTCGCCGAAGCCCTGGCCCTTGACCTTGTCCGGCTTGGCGCCCCGGAACTTCTTGGTCAGGGGACGGGCGCGGCCGTCGCTGGCCTCGGTCTCCTGGAAGGGGTTGGCGCCGGACTTGATGGTGATGCGGATCGGCACGCCGGGCAGGTCGAAGCTCTCGCGCATGGAATTGATCAGGTACCGGCGATAGCTGTCCGGCAGGTGATCGGCGCGGCTGGCGAACAGCACGAAGGTCGGCGGACGGGCCTTGGTCTGGGCCATGTACTTGGGCTTGATGCGCTTTCCGTTGACCGCGGGCGGCGGGTGGCGCTGCACGGCCATGGCCAGCCAGTCGTTCAGGTCCCGGGTCTTGACCTTGGTGGACCAGTCCCCGTGCAGCTTGAACACCGCCGGCATCAGCCGGTCCACGTGCCGGCCGGTCTCCGCCGACAGGGCCACCAGGGGCGTCCCGCGGACCTGGGGCAGCATCCGCTCGGCGATCTCCCGCAGGTCCGCCAGCCGCTCCGCCGGGTTTTCCACGAGGTCCCACTTGGTGATGCAGAAGACCAGGCCGCGGCCCTCCCGCTCCACCAGGTCGGCGATCTGCAGGTCCTGGGTCTCGAAGGCGTTGGCGGCGTCCATGACCAGGATCACCACCTCGGCGAAGGTGATGGCCCGGATGGTGTCGGCGGTGGAGAGCTTCTCCAGATGCTCCTGCACCCGCGACTTGCGGCGCAGGCCGGCCGTGTCCACCAGCCGGACCGCCCGGTCCCCCCAGCGCCAGTCCACCGGGATCGCGTCCCGGGTGATGCCCGCCTCAGGCCCCACCAGCAGGCGCTCCTCGCCGATCAGGCGGTTGACCAGGGTCGACTTGCCGGCGTTGGGACGCCCGACAATGGCGATGCGCACGGGCAGGGACAGGTCCACAGGCGGAATGTCGGCCTCCCCGTCCAGCAGGTCCGCCTCGGCGTCCTCGGCGTCGGGATCCTCCACCTCCGGGGGGGCGGTCTCCTCGGGCAGGAGGGCGATCAGGGCCTGGAACAGGTCGCTCATCCCCTCCCCGTGCTCGGCGGAGATGCCAATGGGGTCGCCGAAGCCCAGGCCATAGGCCTCGGAGATGCCGATGTCGCCGGCCTTGCCCTCCGCCTTGTTGGCGGCGAGGATCACGGGGGAGTTCCGGCGGCGGAGCAGATCGGCGAAGATCCGGTCCAGGGGGGTCACGCCCTCCCGGCTGTCGATGACGAACACGCAGACATCGGCGTCGTCGATGGCCTGTTCCGTCTGGGCCCGCATCCGGGACTCCAGGCTGTCGTCGTCCACGTCCTCGAAGCCGGCGGTGTCGATCAGCTCGAGGATGATGTCGCCCAGCTGCCCGGCGGCGACCCGCCGGTCCCGGGTCACGCCGGGGCGGTCATCGACAATGGCGAGCTTCTTGCCAGCCAGACGATTGAACAGGGTCGACTTGCCGACATTGGGTCGGCCGACGATGGCGAGCTTGAGCGCCACGGCTGAACTGCTTTCTCAAACGATGCAAAGGGACGCTATAGCAGGAAATCCCCCGTCGTCGCGCACCGATTGCAGGTCCGACGCCTAGCGAATGGCGATCAGCTCGCCGTCATCGGCCAGGACATAGACCAGACCCCCGGCTGCGATCGGCGAGATGAAGGCCGGCGGACCCAGGCGCAGCGAGGCCGTCTTGTCCCCGGTGTGCGGGTCCAGGGCCCGCAGCTCCCCCCGGGACGACACCAGCAACAGGCGGTCCGAGGCCAGCAGCGGACCGGACCAGACCGAGCGGAACTTCTTGCGCAGGCCCTTGTTCATCCCCTGGATCCAGTAGGCCTGTCCGGCGTCCCGGCTGAGGCAGATCACCTGACCGGCCTGGTCGGTGATGTAGATCACGTCACCCGACACCCAGGGGGTCGAGACCGTGGTGATCGGCTGCGACCAGCGCGGCTGGCCCGTGCGCATGTCCACCGCGGCGAACACGCCGGAGTGGCTGCCGGCCACCACGTCCCCGCGATAGATCACCGGCAGGCCGGCGATGTCGCGGATCTCCGACAGGGCGTTGTTGCGGTTGGTCAGGGACAGGACGAACGACCAGGCGTCATTGCCGTTGGCGGCCCGGACCGCGGTCAGCTCTCCTGACGCGAAGGGCGCGACAACGATGTCGTTCTCCACCGCAGGGCTGGACGCGATCTGCATCCGCGCCGGCTCCTCAAGGGCCTGGTAGGTCCAGGCCTCGGCGCCGGTGGCGGCGTCGATGGCGTGGAGCTGGTCGAGGGTGTCGACCACATAGATCTTGCCTGCGGACAGGTTCGGGGCGCCGTGGAGCGGCGCCGAAGTCGCCGTCTTCCACTTGACCGCGCCGGTCTTGAGGTCGAGGGCCGCCGCGAAGCGATAGCCGGACGTCACATAGAGCGCCGCCTTGTCCACCGCCAGGCCGCCGCCGAAGGCGTCATTGGCCCCGACCTTGCGGGGCGCCAGATTGACCGACCACAGGATCGCGCCGGTCTGGGCGTTCATGGCCGTGATCTTGGCGTGACCGTCGAGGGTGTAGATGACGCCGTCGGCCACCACGGGCTGGGCGGTGATGTGGCCGTCCACCGTGTCGCCGACGCCGATCCGCCGGCGCCAGGCGATCTTCAGCTCCGCCCCGCCCTTGACGTGCTCCATGGCGTGGACGGCGTTGCCGCCGGCCATGGTCCAGTCGGCATTGTCCTGCGCCGGAGAAATCGAGAAACCGATCCCCTTCAGCGCAGCCGACGGCTCCAGCGGCTTGTTGAGGCTCAGGACGGGGATGCGCTCGCCCTTGACCTTGGCCTTTGCGGCCGCAGCCTTCTGCGCCGCGGTCTGGCCGCCCAGCGGCAGTCCCGGCAGATGCAGCGGCCCGCACGCCGAAAGTCCGGCGCCGGCCGCCATGATGAGGGCGAGGCCTGCGGCCCGGACGCCCTTGCGCTTGAACACGGACATTTACTGAGCTCCGGCGGGGTCGGCGATGGGCGGCGCCTGGGACGCGACCGGCGGGGGAAGGGTGCGGGCGATCTTCAGCACAGCCGGGATATTGGCCGCAGCGCCGGAATCGATCAGGGCGACCGCCGCCTGGGCGCGGCCGCGGCTGGCGTCATCGGCGTCGAGGGTCAGGGACAGGGCCTGGAAGTCGGCCCGCGCCTCCTTGGTCTTGCCGGCGCTGAGGCGCGCCATGGCCAGCGCCTCGCGGGCGACCACATGATAGGGGCGATCGACGCCGGTCAGGGGCGTGAGGCGCGCCTCCAGCTCCGGCAGGGGCATGCCGTTGTCCATGGCCGCGAACGCGGCCTTCAGCCGCGCCGCGTCCGCCAGGATCTGGTCAGGCGCCAGCTGGGCGGCCTGGTCGAACAGGGCGATCGCCTCGGCCGTCTTCTTGTCGGACAGGCGCAGCGCCCCCTCCTGCATCAGGGCGAGCGTGCGATAGCCGCGGGGGCCCGACTTGGCCACGGCGCCGAACTCGGTCTCGGCCTTGGCCCGATCCCCGGCGGTGACGGCGTCGAGGCCGCGATTGTAGGCTTCCGAGGCCGACGTTTGCAGGCCGGCCTGATACTGGTCCCAGCCCCACAGGCCTAGCGCCAGGACCAGCGCCACGGCGGCGGCGCCGGCGGCGAAGGGCCAGCTGCGCTTGGCGATGGCGATGTAACGGTCGGAGCGGAGCTGCTCTTCGACTTCTTCAAAAATATCAGCCACGCGCGAAGGGCTCCGTCTGGAAAAGGTCAGGTCTCGATCCGGCCCGCCGGCGCAACAGGTCCGCCGGGGCCGCGGCAAACTATCGTCGTTGTCTCCCGCGGGCAATGCGCCTTGGAAATTCCTTAACCCTGGCGGATCGACTCCGGCGGCGCTCCCCGCGATCCACGCCCCGGCAGCATGGCCAAATTGGGGCGCAACGCCGGGCGCGGGGCGCCGGCGCGCCGCCGCAGCCCCGAAAGCCGGCTCAGAAGTCCTCCAGAGCCCGCGTGGCGAGCAGGGCCGCCGCCAGGGCCAGCAGGCCCAGCACCAGCCACATGACCTCGCCGCCCACCGGCGGGGTCCGCAGGCCCCAGGACTGGGCCAGGAGGGCCAGCAGGTCCGGCGCGCTGCTGGCCGTGTGCTGCGCCGCATTCACCGACGCATGGCTGGCGGACAGGACGCGCCCGATCAGATTGCCGCCCAGACCCTGCCCCGCCGCCACAAGCCCACCGCCGAGCCCCAGCACGCCGATGATCATCCGCCGCAGGCCCCAGCCGCGGTCCAGCCGCGACTCCACCCGACGGGAGGATGGCGTTGTTGGCTG
>CAINOV010000053.1 GCA_903851655.1 uncultured Caulobacterales bacterium | reverse complement strand
GGCCTACGCCTTCGTCAGCTCCGGCGCGGCGGATCTGGGCTTCGTCGCCCTGTCACAGGTGATCGATGTGGCCGGCGGGTCACGCTGGCTTCCTCCGCCTACGGACTATGCGCCGATCGAGCAGGATGCGGTGATCACCGCCGCGGGTCGCGACAACCCCGCGGCGGCGCGGTTCCTGGCCTTCCTGCGCGGCCCTGCGGCGCAGGCGATCATCCGCCGCTACGGCTACGAGGTCAGATGATCCGATGACGGATCAGGCGGCCTCGGCCTCGGCGTCGGCCGGCTTGTCCACGGGCGCCAGCCGGATCAGGTAGTCGAAGGCCGACAGGGCGGCGCGGGCGCCTTCGCCGGCGGCGATGATGATCTGCTTAAACGGCGTGGTGGTGGCGTCGCCGGCGGCGAACACCCCGGGGACCGAGGTCTCCCCCCGGGCGTCGATCTCGATCTCGCCCCGCGGGGAGAGGGCCAGGTCGCCCTTCAGCCATTCCGTATTGGGCACGAGGCCGATCTGCACGAAGATCCCCTCCAGCTCGATCGTCGCGGTCGCGTCGGTCTCGCGGTTGCGCCAGACCAGGCCCGTGACCTTGGCGCCGTCCCCCAGCACCTCGGTGGTCTGGGCGGAGGTCAGCACCGTCACGTTGGGCAGGCTGGCCAGCTTGCGCTGCAGCACGGCGTCGGCGCGGAGCCTGGAGTCGAACTCGATCAGGGTCACATGGGCCACCAGGCCGGCCAGGTCGATGGCCGCCTCGACGCCGCTGTTGCCGCCGCCGATCACCGCCACGCGCTTGCCCTTGAACAGGGGGCCGTCGCAGTGCGGGCAGTAGGCGACACCGCGGTTGCGGTATTCCGTCTCGCCCGGCACGTTCATGTGCCGCCACCGGGCGCCGGTGGACAGGATGACGGAGCGGGCGCGGAGCGTCGCGCCGCTTTCCAGCTCCACCCCGATCAGGCCGCCTTCGGTGGCCGCGGGGATCAGCTTGCGGGCCTTCTGCAGGTTGATGATCTCCACCTCGTTCTCGCGCACGTGGCGCTCGAGGTCGCCGACCAGCTTGGGGCCTTCGGTGTGGGAGACGGAGATGAAGTTCTCGATGCCCATGGTGTCCAGCACCTGGCCGCCGAACCGCTCCGCGGCGATGCCGGTGCGGATGCCCTTGCGGGCGGCGTAGACCGCCGCCGCGGCGCCTGCCGGGCCGCCGCCGACAATCAGCACGTCGAAGGGGGCGGCCGACTTCAGCCGCTCGGCGGCGCGGTCGGCGGCGCCGGTGTCCAGCTTGGCCAGGATCTGCTCCAGCTCCATGCGGCCCTGGGCGAAGACCTCGCCGTTCAGCAGGACGGTGGGGACCGCCATGATCCCGCGGGCGGTGACCTCGTCCTGGAAGAAGGCGCCGTCGATGGCCACGTGGCGGATGCGCGGATTGATCACGCTCATCACGTTCAGCGCCTGCACCACGTCCGGGCAGTTCTGGCAGGACTGGGAGAAATAGGTCTCGAAATGATAGTCGCCCTCGAGGGCCCTGATCTGCTCGGCCAGCTCTGGGGTCACCCGGGGCGGGTGTCCGCCCACCTGCAGCAGGGCCAGCACCAGGGAGGTGAATTCGTGCCCCATGGGCAGGCCGGCGAAGCGCACGCCGACGGGCCCGCCGATCCGGTTGATGGCGAAGGAGGGGGTGCGCGCGTCGGCCCCGTCGAGGTTCACCGAGACCTTGTCGCACTGGGCGGCGATGTCCTCGAGCAGAGCGCGCATCTCGGCGGAGCGGCTGTCGTCGGACAGGGTGGCCACCAGTTCCACCGGCGACACGATGTTGGCCATGTAGCTCTTCAGCTGGGCCTTGAGGTTTGCATCAAGCATCGGAGTCTCCGGAATCAGACGGAACGGGGGCGGGTGACGCCGCCGCCGCCCCGGCCCTGGCGCCGCCGGAGGAGGACGGCGGCGGGGCGGGGCGGCGACGGACGCCGGGGAGAGCGACTAGATCTTGCCGACCAGGTCGAGGGACGGGGCGAGGGTCTTTTCCCCTTCCTGCCACTTGGCCGGGCAGACTTCGCCGGGATGGGCGGCCACGTACTGGGCGGCCTTGATCTTGCGCAGCAGCTCGAGCGCGTCGCGGCCCACGCCGCCGGCGGTGATCTCGATGATCTGGATCCGGCCGTCGGGATCCACCACGAAGGTGCCGCGGTCGGCCAGGCCGACGTCTTCGATCAGGACGTCGAAGTTGCGGCTTATCGTCAGGGTCGGGTCGCCGATCATCGGGAAGGCGATCTTCTTCACCGCCTCGGAGGTGTCGTGCCACGCCTTGTGGGCGAAGTGCGTGTCGGTGGAGACGCTGTAGATCTCCACGCCCAGCTTCTTGAACTCGGCGTAGTTGTCGGCCAGGTCCTCGAGCTCCGTCGGGCAGACGAAGGTGAAGTCGGCCGGGTAGAAGAAGACCACCGACCAGTGGCCGCGCAGGGACGCATCGGTGACGTCGACGAACTTGCCGGCGTGGAAGGCCGTGGCCTTGAACGGTTTGATTTCGGTGTTGATCAGGGACATGTGCGCTCCGTGGGTTGTGGCAGGGGGGGTGTAGCTCAGGGGTTGGCAGAATGGAAATTGATTGATTTTGAAAGATGGATAGAAAAAACCAATAGCCTTCGCGGGTCGCGTCCGCCGAGTCCGGGGTCGGGCCCGGGGTCGGGCCCGCGGCCGTGCCCGCGCTCGCCCCGCGACCGTCCGTCCCGGTCTCGGGTTGCAAAACCGCAACACAGGCGCGCCGGAATACGCCGTTCGTTGCGACCGCGCCGGTTGTAATTTCAGTGACGCCAAACTGTACTCAAACTGTCATCACCCGGGCGCTAGAGGAGCCGCAATTGGTCCCGGCGCGGGACCGCGTTCAGGCTTTTCGAGCTGTTGCGGGGGTATCTCATGTCGTTCAAGCGGAACCTAATGGCGGGCGCGTCGGGCGCCGGACTGGTCGTTGCGGGCGTTCTGTTCGCGGGCTCGGCGGCCTTCGCCCAGTCCACCGGCTCGCAGACCGTGGAAGCGGTCGTCATCACCGCGGCCAAGTCCGCGGCCGCTGACGGGCTCGGCACCGTGGTCCGGTCGACCAAGGAGCAGTCGATCATCACCCAGGACTACATCGCGCGGGAGGTGGGCAGCGCCAACTTCGCCGAGTTGATGAACCTGGCGCCGGGCGTCACCTATTCCACCAACGACCCCACCGGCCTGACCAGCGGCGACATCCACATCCACGGCTTCGACGGCGCGCACCTGTCCTTCACCGTGGACGGCACGCCCCTGAACGACACGGGCAACTACGCCATCTTCCCGGCGGAATACGCCGTAGGCGAATCCATCGACCGGATCGTGGTCAACACCGGACAGACCGAAATCGACAGCCCGACGGCGTCGTCCATCGGCGGCACGGTCAACGTCATCACCAAGCTGCCGACGACGACGCCGGAATTCGCCACCACTGTCACTGCGGGCAGCTATGGCTACGGACGGCTGTACGGCGAGGCCAACACGGGCGTGTTCGGTCCCACCGACGCCCGCGCCCGGCTGAGCTTCAACTATGCGGACTCCGAGAAGTTCAAGGGCCCCGGCGAGCTGAAGCGCTACGGGATCGACGGCGACATCTACCAGCCGCTGAAGGGTTCCGACTTCATCAAGGTTGCGTTCACCTATGACGAGGAGCGCAACACCTTCTATCAGAGCCAGAGCCTGAACGGCCTCAACCAGTTCGGCCGCAACGCCGACCAGACGCCGACCTGGGTGCCGCCGACCACCACCGGCGGGACCTATGTCTATCCGAGCAACGCGGCCAATCCGCCGGGCGGGGACAACAACTTCTATCCCCTGCGCATCAACCCGGTGAATTTCGGCGACATCCGCGGCCAGTCGAAGTTCACCCTGGGCCATGGACTGACCCTGACCGTCGACCCCTATGTGTTCTACACCCTGGCCAATGGCGGCAGCGGCACGACCCTGAACCAGAACGATCCCCGCCTGATCGGCAACGCCACGACGGGCAACCCCGCCTGCGGCGGCCTGCTGGCGGTGTCCCTCGGCCGGGACGGCAACTGCAAGGGCGGCGTCACCGTCTATGCGCCGAGCAACACCGAGACGCACCGTTACGGCGTCAACAGCTCGCTGATCTATGACTATGACGCGCACAACAGCCTGCAGCTGGTCTATTCCCTGGACTATGGCCGGCATCGCCAGACGGGTCCGGGCACCTTCGTCGACCAGACCAGCGGCCAGCCGCTGAACGTGTTCGGCGCGAAGAGCGGCTATGGCGCGCCGATCGTCGGCCTCGACGGGTCCGACTATCGCGGCCGCGACCGCTTCTCGATCGCCGAGCTGAACCAGTTCTCCCTGAACTACGTCGGCAAGTTCATCGACGAGCGCCTGCACGTGAACGCCGGCTTCCGCGACCCGCACTTCCAGCGGCAGCTGAACCAGTTCTGCTACGCCTACAATGGCACCAGCGCCTATTGCGACACGATCAACCCGGCGCTGGTCCTGGCGGCCTACAACGCCGACGTTGCGGCGGGGGGGCTGCAGGGCTCCACGGCCAAGAACCTGACCAAGCTGCTGGGCACCGCGCCGGGGGCGACCACGGCCTACACGACCTTCAAGTACGGCGTGAACGGGCTGCCGAACTTCCGCTTCCCGTTCAAGCAGACCTACAATTTCGAGAAGATCCTGCCGAACGTCGGGGCCAGCTTTGACATCGACAACCAGAACCAGGTCTATGTCACCGCCTCCAAGGGCTTCTCGGCGCCGAAGACCGACAACCTCTACACCAGCGCGCCCGAGACGGTGAAGCCGGAGACCACCTGGAATTACGCGGCCGGCTATCGCTTCATCACCCCCCGCCTGACCGCCAATGTCAGCGTCTGGAGCACCCAGTGGGCCAACCGGATCGTGTCCGCGGTGGATCCGAACGACCCGACCCTGACCATCGACCGCAACGTCGGCAGCGTGCATCTGAAGGGCATCGACCTGGAGATCGGCTGGCGCGTGACGGACGACTTCAAGATCTACGCCTCGGCCTCGAACCAGTCGAGCAAGCTGCTCAACAACCTGCCGGCCTTCGCCAATAGCGGCCCGGACGCGCCGAGCACCGCCAATCCCACGGGCACGGTGATCTTCGAGCCGACCAAGGGCAAGGAGCTGGTCTACACGCCGGACCAGCAGTTCTCGGCGCGGGCGGAATACAAGTACGGCCCGCTGAGCTTCGGCCTGACCGGCAAGTATGTGGGTGAGCGCTACATCACCGACGTGAACGACGCCAAGCAGAAGAGCAACACGCTGGTGGACTTCGACGCGACCTGGAAGCTGCCGGACGGGCTGCTGGGCCGTACATCGACGCTGCAGCTCAATGTCTACAACATCCTGAACTCGCGGTTCCTGGTCAGCACGCCGACCGGTTCCAACGCCCTGCCGATCACCTACGCCAATGGCGATGTGATCAACGCCGGCGTCACCGCGAACTCCAGCGGCTATCAGATCGGCTATCCGGTGGAAGCCTATCTGGCGCTGAAGACCCGGTTCTAGGATCCCCTTTTCCTGACGGAAGATCAGAGGCGGCTTCGGCCGCCTCTTTTTTTGTCGACTGTGTTCGGACCCATCGTCGCCCGGCGGCGGATCGCGGGGGGCGGACGGGGTCGATCATCTGAAAAAGTCCCTCCCGGCCCGGATCGGAACCAGTGCTGAGAATGATCTGACCGCCAGGTCTCATCACTTTCGCAGACTTCGCCGCGACGAGGCGCAGGGTTAATTTCATATTCATGTACAGCCTGAGCGTATTTCATTCAACGTATTCATTTATATAGATTGAAATATTTATAAAACTTCGAAACAAAAGGGCGAACAACACGCGATGAAGCGTTCCATTCGCAGCTAATCCGCGCGCCCAAATTTTTGGCAGACCTTGTACTGGACCAGCACAAGGCAAAATAAGGCGCTCTGTCACAGAAATTTTGCGATGAAGACATGGATGTTGCCCCGCTGAAATAGTATCCCGGCAGAGGCGGTTGGGCTGACTCGCAGGGTTTTCGGGGGATTCCAGATGTTTTCACGTCATTTCGCGGCCTCGGCCGCCATCGGCGTCATCGTCGCGGCGCTCAGCGCGCCGGCGGCCTTTGCGCAGCAGACCACGGCGGCCCTGCGGGGCGTGGCCCTGGACGAGGCCGGCGCGCCGATCGCCGGCGCCACGGTGACCATCATCCACACGCCGTCCGGCACCAAGACAACCCTGGTCACGGATGCGGCCGGGGTGTTCGACGCCCGCGGCCTGCGGGTGGGCGGGCCCTACAAGGTGGTGGGCAAGGCGGCGAAGCTGCCGGACCAGACCCTGACGGACATCTATCTGACCGTGGGCGACGCCGGACGGGTGACGCTGAACTTCGCCTCCGGAACCGAGGTCGCGGCAGTCACCGTCACCGGCAAGAAGAAATCCTACGCCGACCTGGCCAATGTCGGCTCGCGCACCACGCTGAAGAGCGCTGACATAGACGCCGTGGTCACGGTGAAGCGCGACATCCGCGACGTGGCGCGGCGCGACCCGCTGGCCCAGCTCGACTTCGTGGCCCGGGGCACCGGACCCTCCGGCGGTCTTTACATCGCCGGGTCGTCGCCGCGCCGCAACCGGATCACCATCGACGGCGTGCGATCGCAGGACGATTTCGGCCTGAACACCGGCGGCCTGTCCACCAACCGCGGCCCCGTGTCGCTGGAGGCGGTGGAGCAGATCGCGGTGCAGGCCACGCCCTTCGACGTGGAGGACGGCGACTTCACCGGCGGCGCCCTGAACATGATCCTGAAGTCGGGGGGAAATGACTTCCACGGCTCGGTCTTCGACCTGTACCGGACGCCCCGCCTGATCGGCAACAAGGTCCAGCAGTACACGACGGCCACCAATCCCGACGGCACGATCCGCCTGCTGCAGTCCACCGGGACGGTGAAGAACTACGTCCACGACCAGAACTACGGCGCCTTCCTGTCCGGCCCGATCATCAAGGACCGGCTGTTCTTCGCCGTGTCCTACGAAAAATATTCGAGCTTTGACGTGACCGCGGCGGGCCCGGCGGGTCTGGGCTATGGCACGCTGTTCAACAAGATTCCGTCCATCTCCACGGGCCCCAACGCCACTGCGGCGGACATCAACGCCGTGCTCGCCAAGTGGAGCGGCTATGCGGCGTCGTCGAGGCTGTCGCCGGGTCAGGACGATCTGGTCAAGCCGGTGCTGGACGAAAAGTCCTCGGTCAAGATCGACTACAACATCACCGACACCCAGCGCCTCTCGGCCAGCTATCGCCACGCCTTTTCGTCGGTCTACAAGCGCACCACGTCATCCACGTCGATCAGCCTCGACACCAACTGGTACGCCCAGCCGGAAAACGAGGACAACTATGCGCTCCAGCTGAATTCCAAGTGGTCGCCGGAGCTGTCCACCGAGGCGCGGGTCTCCTATCGCGGCTATCAGCGCGGCCAGCTGCCGCCGGAAGGCCAGGGCTTCGCCAACATCTCCATCTGCACCGACAAGACGACGACCGGCAGCCTGACCAGCTGCACCGGCGGCGTGCCGACCATCTCTTTCGGCCCGGACCAGTTCCGGCAGGCCAATGTGCTGAAGACCACGGACCTGGCCGGCTCGTTCACAGCGGACTACCGCTTCATGGACACCCACCAGATCAAGGTGGGTTACCAGTTCAAGGGCATCCACATCTATGACCTGTTCGTTCAGAACGCTCAGGGCTCCTACTATTTCGACAGCGTCGCCGATTTCGCGAGCGGCGTCGCCAACTCCTATTCCTACGGCAACGCCCTGACCGGAACGCCGAGCGACGCCGCGGAGCGCTTCTCCTACAACGTCCAGACCCTGTTCGCCCAGGACACCTGGGACATCACGCCGGAACTTTCGGTCAACTACGGCCTGCGTTACGACTTCTACACCGAGCAGACCAAGCCGACCCTGAACGCCAACTTCGTCACGCGGTACGGCTATTCGAATCAGACCACCTATGACGGCATCAACATCTTCATGCCGCGGTTCTCCGCCAAGTGGCGGACCAACTGGTTCGAGCTGTCCGGCGGGGTCGGGCTGGTCTCCGGCGGTATTCCGGACGTGTTCATCGGCAACAGCTACGGCGCCCAGACCGGCGCGCTGAACAACAGCTTCCAGGTCGTGCGCACAACCGCCAACGGCAACGCCTTCAAGAACAACTCCACCAGCTCCGTCCTCGATCCGGTGACGGGCGCGGCCCTGCTCAACCTCAATCTGGCCGACCCGACCTTCATCACGACGCCGTCCGCTGCGGCCCAGTCCCTGGTGTCCGCGCCCAGCGCCACCCAGCGGCTGGCCTTCACCAACTCCATCGCGCCCGGCTTCGACATGCCCGCGGACTGGAAGGCCAACCTGTCCTTCAAGACCAGCAAGTGGAACTGGGATTTCGGCGTGGACGCCGTGGTGACCCAGTCGGCCGTCAACATCGCCTTCCGCGACATCCGCGCGCGGCTGCTGACCGTCAACGGCGTGCAGCAGTACACGCCGGACGGCCGCCTTCGCTATGACGGCCTGTCGATCCCCGGCGCGACGCCCGCGCTGGTGACGGCCGCGCGCACGACCCTGGGCCTGCCGACCTCCAGCAACCCGGATCTGGCCAATATCGGCGCCAACGGAGATATCCAGGCCTATAATCCGAGCGAGCAGAACTGGAACTCGACGGTGGCCTTCTCCGCCGGAACCAAGTGGCGGAACTTCGACGTCTTCGCCGCTTACGTTTTCCAGAACGGCACGAACTACGGCGGCATCTCCGAGTTCGGCACGACCGAGGGCGGCAACAGCAGCAGCGGCAACTACTACGCCGATCAGGTGTCGAAGCGGGACCCCAATGCATCCGTCAAGGGGACCGCCGGCAATGTCATCAAGGAAGCGCTGAAGCTGCAGCTCAGCTACAAGCGCGAGCTGTTCAAGGGTTTCGAGTCCCGCTTCACCCTGTTCGGGGAAAGCCGCTCGGGCCGCCGGATCAACTTCCTGATGTCGGATCCGTCCCTGTCCGCTGGCCGCGGCCAGGTGTTCGGGGTCTATGCCGATGACCAGCTCGCCTATGTGCCAAACCTCGGGGCGCCGGACCCGACGAACCCGCTGAAGTTCACCAGCCCGGGCGGCACGACGGTCTATTTCGCCAATGCAGCCGCGCTGGCCCAGTTCAAGTCCCTGGTGAACCAGTTCCACCTGCCGCAGGGCGGGATCGTGCCCAAGGGCTATGGCCAGAACCCGCATGTGGACCGGATCGACTTCCAGTACGCCCAGGAGATCCCCGGCCCGCTGCCCGGTCACCGGCTGGAGTTCACGGTGGACGTCACCAATCTCGGCAACCTCGTCAACAAGAAGTGGGGCGTAATCAAGGAGTTCTCGAACAGCCGCGCCGGTCTGCCGATCGTCAACGTGACCTGCGCCGACGCCAACGGGTCTGCGCCGACGGCGGCCAATCCCGCGGCGTGCTCCAGCTACGTCTACAGCTACTCATCCGTCAGCGCCGCCACCAACGCCAAGCCGACGGTCGACACGGTGGGCAGCCTCTGGTCAGTGGAGCTGGGCCTGAAGTACAAGTTCTGAACCGTCGACCCCTGCGGATCGGGAAGAAGCGGCCTTCGGGCCGCTTCTTTTTTGGGGACGGACACAGCCGGAGCGCGAAACAGGCGTTGCCGCCGGCGGGCTTCCGGGTAGTCTCGGCGGCGTCCTGTCCGGAGCCCGTCCCATGCTGATCGTCCGCCGTCTTGCTGATCTCGTCCGTCGATGCGCGGCCCCGGGCGCCGCGCTGGCTGTGGGTCTGGCCGCGCCGTTGGCGGCGGGGCCGGCCGCGGCGGCGCCCGTGGTCGTGGCGCCGCTGCACTACAGCTTCCGCCAGCTGCCCAACGGATTGAAGGTCTACGCCGCGCCGGACCCCTCCACCGCCACGGTGGCTGTGCAGGTGTGGTACGATGTGGGCGGAAAGAACGATCCCCGTGACCGGTCCGGCTTCGCCCACCTGTTCGAGCATCTGATGTTCAAGGCCACCCGCAACCTGCCGTCGGAGTCCTTCGACCGGCTGACCGAGGACGTGGGCGGCTTCAACAACGCCTACACCAACGAGGACAACACGGTCTATTACGAGGTGGTTCCCGCCCATCACCTGCGCCCGGTCCTGTGGGCCGAGGCCGAGCGCATGGGCGCGCTGGTGGTGGACGAGGCGGGCTTCCGCTCCGAGCGGGACGTGGTGAAGGAGGAGTACCGGCAGAGCGTGCTGGCGCGGCCCTACGGCGCCCTGTTCTCCCTGCTGCTGCCGGAGATCTCCAATACGGTCAGCCCCTATGGCCGGCCGGTGATCGGCTCGATCGCCGATCTCGACGCCGCCAGCCTGGCCGATGTCCGGGCCTTCCACGCCCTCTACTACCGCCCGGACAACGCCACCCTGGTGGTGGTGGGGAACTTCGATCCGGCCCGCCTCGACGCGTGGGTCGACAGCTATTTCGGCGCCATCCCCCGCCCGGCCTTTCCCATTCCCCGCGCCACGGCCGTGGAGCCGCCCCGCACCGGCGTGAAGATCTGGACGGAGCATCAGCCCAACACGCCCTTGCCGGCGGTGCTGCTGTCCTACGCCGCCCCCGCCGCCTCCAGCCCCGACGCTCCGGCCCTGATGATCGCCGACGCCCTGCTGACCCGGGGCGAAAGCTCCCGGCTGTACCGGTCGCTGGTCTATGAGGCGCGCCTGGCGCACGACGTATCCTCCGACCTCACCCTGCGCCAGCAGCCCTCGGCCTACGCCGTGACCGCCATCGTGGCGGAGGGGCGGTCGATGGACGAGGCGTCCGCGGCGCTCCGCCGAGAGGTCGGCCGGCTGGCGCGGGAGCCGGCCGCCGCCGCCGAGCTCGACCGCGTCCGGACGATCCTGATCACCGATCTTCTGCGGAGCCGCGAGACCGCCGCCGGCCGCGCCTCGGCCCTGGGGCAGGCGGCCGTGGTCGGCGGCGATCCGACGCTGGTCGACCGGGTGATCCCGGCGCTGCAGGCGGTGACGGCGGCGGATGTGCAGCGGGTCGCCGCCCGCTATCTGGTCGACGACACCCGGGCGGAGATCCGCTACCTCTCCGACGACAAGACCGCCGCTCCGGCGGCGCTGCGGGGCCCCTCGCCGGACATCGCCCTGTCCGCCCTGGTGGCGCCAGCCGGCGTCGCGGTGGTCGAGCCCGCGCCGCCGGGTCAGCGCGTCGCGCCCCCCGCGCCCTCGCAGCCTGCGCCCTTCGCCCCGCCTTCGCCCCTCGACCACAGGCTGGCCAACGGCCTGCGGGTGATTGTCGCGCCGGATCACCGCACGCCTCTGGTGAGCCTGGAGCTGGTCATCGACGCGGGCGCCGCCGCCGACCCTGCGGGCCTGTCCGGCGCCGCGCGACTGACGGCCGAGCTGGTCACCCGGGGCGCCGGCCCGCGCACCGCGCCGCAGGTCGCCGCCGACATCGAGGCGCTGGGGGGCGACCTGTCCGCCGGCTCGGGCCGCGACGGATCAACCCTGACCCTGACCCTCGCCCGCAACCGGCTGGAGCAGGCCCTGCCGATCTTCGCCGACGTGGCCCGCCGGCCGACCTTCGCCGCCGAGGAGCTGGATCGCCAGCGGCAGCAGGATCTCGACGACCTGAAGGTGACCCTCAGCCGTCCCGGCGCGCTCGCCTCCATCGCCGCCGCCCGCGCGGTCTACGGCGCCGCGCCCTATGGTCGGCTGGAGGGGGGGACCGCCGCGTCGCTGAAGGCGCTGAAGCCGTCGGACGTGATCGCCTTCCACGCCGCCCACTGGACCCCGGATCACGCCACCCTGGTGGTCGCCGGCGACATCACCGACGACGAGGCCCTGGCCCTGGCCCGGACCGCTTTCGGCGACTGGGCGGCGAAGGGTGCGGCGGCCGCCCCGCCGGTGGCGCCCGTCGCGGCGGCCCCCGCGCCGCGGGTGCTGGCCATCGACCTGCCGGACTCCGGCCAGGCGGCGGTGGTCGTCGCCCGCCTCGGCGCGGCGCGCAGCGATCCCCGCTATTTCGAGGCCCTGGTGGCCGACACCGTGCTGGGCGGCGGCTATTCCGCCCGTCTCAACGAGGAGATCCGCGTCAAGCGCGGCCTGTCCTACGGCGCGGGCAGCCGCCTGGAATTCCGCCACGCCCCCGGGATCCTGCTGGCCTCGGCCCAGACCAAGAACGGCTCCGCCGTGGAGGTCGCAAGCCGGATCGAGGCGGAGATGCGCCGCCTGTGCGACGAGCCCGTGGGCGTCGCCGAGCTGGACGCGCGCAAGGCGGCCCTGATCGGCGAGTTCGGCCGCTCGGCTGAGACGACGGAGGGGGTGTCGTCCCTGCTGGGCCAGATGGCCCTGCTCGGCGCGCCGCTGGACGGGCTGGCCCATTATGTGGAGCGGGTCCAGGCGGTGACGCCCGATGCGGTGCGTCAGGTGTCCCAGGCGCTGCTGGACCCCGGGTCCGCCAGCATCATCGTCGTCGGCGACGGCCGGCAGTTCGTGGACGGTCTGAAGAAGGCCTATCCGAAGACGGAGGTGATCCCGGTCGCCGCCCTCGACCTGGACAGCCCGACCCTCACCAAATAGGGCGGGTCAGATCAGGTTCAGGCTGCGGGCGATGATCCAGATCATGACGGCCAGGGTCAGCCGTCCGATCATCCGTTCCGACGGCGTGATGTCCTCGTCCTCGAGGCGGCCGCCGAAGGGATAGGTCTTGCCGGCGTGCGCGGCCTCGCCGCGGGCGAACCGGGTCCGTTTGGAGATGGGAGGAAGCGGCGGCATGGGCTTGGCTCATGAGCTTGGGCTCCGTCAGAGTATCAACGCAGGCTTAAGGCATATTAAAAAAGTCCGAAGCCAACGGGGATCCTGGTCGCGTGATCGGATCCGCCGTCCCGCGCGGGCTGGCCCTGACGGTGAAAATATGGTTAACGACACAAGCCTGGCGCCCAGGGGCGAAACGCCGTCAGCCCTGCGGCCGCCGTATCCTTTTCAGAAATCGCAAGCGTGACCGATTCCCCCGTCCATTCCGCAGCGCGCTGCCCGCCCGGCGTGGTTGTCTGCGCCGTGGGCGACATCCATGGTCGGCTGGATCTGCTGGAGCCTGCCCTGGAGGAGCTGTTCCGCATCCGGCGGGAGGCGTGGACCGCGGGCAAGTCCTTCGCCGCGGTCATGCTGGGCGACTATATCGACCGCGGACCGGACTCCCGGGGGGTGCTGGCGCGCCTGGCCGCCCTGGCCGACAGCGAGGAGGGACGGGGCTTCGTCTTCCTGCGCGGAAATCACGAGCAGGAGTTGCTGGACCTGGTCGACGGGCGGACGCACAGCCATCGCTGGCTGGAGTTCGGCGGGGTCGAGACCCTCAACTCCTATTACCACGGGTCGGGCGAGCGGTTCGCCATGGACCCGGACGCCGACCTGGCCGGGCTGATCGCCGCGGCCGCACCGGCGGAGCATATCCGCTTCCTGCGTCGCACCCAGCTGTTCGTGGTGTTCGGCGACTATGTCTTTGTGCATGCGGGGCTGGACCCGGACGCGCCGCTGGAGGCGCAGACCACCGACGACATGCTGTGGCGGCGCGCCCTGACCGACGAGACGCCCCGTCACGGCCTGACCGTCGTCCATGGTCACTCGATCCACCACATCCCGGTGATGAGCCGCTGGCGGATCGGCATCGACACGGGCGCCTACGCCACCGGCGCCCTGTCGATCCTGCGGCTGGAGGACGTGGCCTGCAGCCTGATCAAGGTCAGTCGCTCCGGCGCGGAGCGGCGAATCCTGGTGGCGCCCTGGGAGACCGTCGGCGGCGGTTTCGAGATGTCGCCGGCGCCCCCGGCGGAACCCGGCGACCCGACCGCCGGGTCGATGGCGGGGCTGGCGGCGCCGGCGACAGACCGTCGGCCGCCGCGCAGGTGGGCCCGCGACGGCGCGCGGGCGGCGGTGTTCGCCGCGCTGCTCGCCCTTGCGATGGGGGCAGTGTCCCTGCTGATCGTGCGAAGGTCCCCGCCCGTCGCCGACCCCGCCGTGATCCGTCTGGAGACGCTGCAGTTGCTCAACCGCAGCCGAGGCCCCGGCCCGGCGCCGGCCGCAGCGCCCGCGGCCCGCCCCGCCGAGACCGTCGCCCCGCCGCCGTCCGTCCCGCCGCCGGATCTCCGACCCGTGGCGGAGGTGGGGGCCTTCGCCTCGGACGCCGACGCCCGCGCCTTCGAGGCGGAGCTGCGCGGCGCTCTTCCCGAGGACCTGCAGGACAAGCCGGTCGAGACCCGGGCCGCCGCCGCCGCCGCCGGGTCTCCGGTCCTAGTCCGCGCCTTCGTCTCCGGCTTCGCCGACCGCGGGGCGGCTCAGGCGTTCTGCGCGCGGCTGGCGGCCCAGAGCCGGGCCTGCTGGGTCACCACCGCCGCGGAAGTGGCGGGGGCCGGTCCTCGGGATCCTGCGCCCGCCGCGCATCCCTGACCCGGACCGCCGCGGCCCGCTGTCAGGGCGCAGGACCGTTACACAAGGTCGAGAGCCCTGTTGCGGATTTGCCGATTGAACGCCAAGCTTCGCCATCCGTCGCCGGTTTCGGGGAGACCGACATGTACGAACGCATCGTCCTTGCCTATGACGGCACCAAGGAAGGGCTGATCGCCCTTCGTGAGGGTGCGCTCCTGGCCAAGCGGTTCCAGGCGCAGGTCTTCATCCTCTCGGTCGTGCCCGATACGGATCGGGTGGCGCTGGCCGACACCCTTTATGTGGACTATGTCGGCGCGCAGGTCGAAGGGTATCGCGGCCTGCTGGAGCACGCCCGACAGGTGTCGGAGCAGCTGGGCCTGAAGCCCGTCACCCGTCTGGTCAGCGGGGAGCCGGCGGTGCAGATCAGCGCCTTCGCCCGGGAGGTGCAGGCCGATCTGGTGGTGCTGGGCCACCAGCGCCGGTCCCTGTTCCAGCGGTGGTGGTCCGGCGCGTCGGGCGCCTATGTCAGCGACCTGGTGGACTGCAGCGTGCTGGTCGGCCGCCGCCAGATCTCCGCCGAGGCGTTCGAGGCCGAACTGGTCGGCGACGTCGAACTGCTGGCGGACTGACCCGGCGACCCGGCGGCGCGTCAGACCCCGCCGAGGGACCCGAAGCTGCCTGCGCCCGTGCCGCCGTCCACGTCCAGGATCGTTCCCGTCACATAGGCCCCGGCGGGGGAGCACAGATAGACCGCCGCGTCGCCGATCTCGTCCTTGCGGCCGAACCGGCGCAGGGGGGTGGAGCGGGTCACCTGGGCCTCCGCCTCCGCCGTGGGGGCCAGGCGGCGCATGCCCTCGGTGTCGGCGATGGGTCCCGGAGAGATGCCGTTCACCCGCACCCCCATCGGCCCCCACTCCAGGGCCAGGGTCTTGATCAGGATGTTGATCCCCGCCTTGGCCGCGCACACATGGGCCTGCAGCGGCGTCGGCTTCACCGCCTGGCCCGCGGTGATCGCGATCAGGCTGGCGCCGGGCAGGTTCAGGTGCTGGTGCCCTGCCCGGAACAGGTTGAAGCTGCCGATCAGGTCGATGTCGATCACCGCCTTGAAGGCGTTGGCGCTCATCCCCAGCGCCGGCGCGGGGAAGTTGCCCGCCTGGCCTGCGATCAGGATGTCGAGGCCGCCCAGCTCCGCCACCGCCGCGGCGAAGGCCGCCTCCACCGCGGCATAGTCGCGGACATCGGCGGTCAGGGCCAGGGCGCCGGCGCCGCCGCACTCGGCGTTGATCTCGGCGGCGGCGGCGCGGGCCTTGTCCGGGTTGCGCCCCAGCACCGCCACCCGCGCGCCGAGCGCGGTGAAGCGCTTGGCGATGCCCAGATTGATACCGCTGGTGCCGCCGGCGATGAAGGCGGTCTTGCCCGCCAGCAGGTCGGGGCGGAAGGTGGTCTGGTCGGCAGTGGTCATGGGCTCGGCGTCTTTCCTGGCGATGTCCGGACCTCCGGACCTTCCGACAGCCTAGGCCGTCCCGGCGGGGGGCTTCAATCGGAATACGCGGTCCGGCGGCGGGTTCAGGCGATCAGGCCGGGCTCGAGCACCGTCAGGGTGCGCTGGGTCGCGTCCAGGGTGGCGGCCACGCCCAGGGGCACGGTCAGCTGGTCGTCCGTATGGCCGAGCACGAGGCCGGACAGGACGGGAATCCCCAGGTCCTTCAGCACCATGTCCAGATGTTCGTTCAGGCTGTAGGGCGAGGCGTCCGTGATCTTCTCGCAGTTCGCGCAGGCGCCGATCACCACCCCCGCCGCCGCGGCCAGCTTGCCGGCGTGGCGCAGCTGCCAGAGCATCCGGCCGATGGCGTAGGCGTTCTCGTCCACGTCCTCCAGGAACAGGATGGCGCCGGCGGTGTCGATCTCCCACGGCGTTCCCATGGCGGCGATCACCAGGGACAGGTTGCCGCCCACCAGCGGCCCGGTGGCCCGGCCGGGGACGATCGTGCGCAGGGGGTATTGCGGCCGCACGGGATTGGGCTCGTCCGGCGCCGGAAGCAGGCCGAGCGGCGTGGTGGAGAACACGGCCCGGCGCAGGGCCTCCAGGGAAAACGGGCCAAACGCGCTCTGCCCCGGCATGTGCCCGTGGAAGGTGACCAGTCCCGCCTGCCGGCGGATCGCCAGGTGCAGCAGGGTGATGTCGCTGAAGCCCAGGAACACCTTCGGGTGGGCGCGGATCGCCTCGTAGTCCAGCATGGCGACGATCTCGCTGACCCCGTAGCCGCCGCGGGCGCAGAACACTCCCTTGATGGTCGGATCGACGAACAGGTCATGCAGGTCGGCGACCCGCTCCGCCCGGGAGGCGGCGATCTCCCGCGTCCGGGCCAGCAGATGCGGCGCGAACACCGGCGTCAGCTCGAGGGCCGCGAACAGGCTGCGGATGCGCTCGCCGATCATCGGGTCGTAGAGGGGCGTCGACAGGTCCACCACCCCGACCCGGTCGCCGGGCTTCAGCGCCCGGGCCCGGACCAGGGACCGGAGGGGTGCGGCCGGCGGCCGGGGCGCGGTGGCCGCGGCGAAGGAGGCGGCGGAGGCAGCGGAGCCGGCGCCGAGAAACAGTCGTCGATCCATCCCGGCCCCCCTGACGCGCCTGACCTTGCGCCGGATCACGCCATCCGGCTGGTCGGCCCGTCAAGCCTGATCCGGAAGGGGGGCGCAAAGCCGCCGGCGAAGACGCCCAGGCGATCACCGGGCGGCGCGTCGGCGACCACATCGACGAAACCGTAGGCGTCCAGAGCGCCGGTCACCCACCAGGCGTAGGTCTGGGCCGGGGCGTCCGGCGGATTGGCCGCCACTAGTCCCGTGCCGTTGATCGGCGCATAGGGGCCGGACAGCCCGGGCGCGAACATGCCGTAGAGACCGGTCGGTCCCACGGGGCCGCCCGGGGCGAACATCTTCGACTGGGTGCACCAGAACAGATAGACGCCGTCCGCCGTCCGCAGCAGGTGCGGCCGCTCCAGCTCGTGGTTCAGGCCCGGCGCGCGGACCAGCGGACCCAGATCGCGCCAGCCGCCGGCGCCGTCCGCCGCCGCAAGGCCGATGGCCCCGTGGTGCAGGGTCTGCGGGCCCGCCAGGGAGGCGGCGTAGACCAGATAGTCCGCGCCGTCGTCCGGGTCATGGAACAGGGCCGGATCCCGCAGGGCGTGGATGAAGCCCGGCGCCGGGTCCGCGCCGAGGGCGGGCTGGCGCCAGTCCGCCTGCGGATCGACGGTCTGGGTCGGCGCGCTCCAGTCCGTCAGCCGGACGTCGTCCCCCCGGACCTCCGGGCGGGCGGAGGCGACGAACAGGCGCTGTTCCGTGCGGAACGGCTGGCCGCGGCGGCCGGTGGCGGTGAAGTGCAGCTCCACCCGACCCGTCTCCGGACGCAGGACCGCACAGCCGGACCACTCGCAGGCGCCGGGGCTGAACCCGTCGGGCATGGCCGGCCCCAGGTCGCGCCAGCCGCCGTCCGCCGTGGGGCGGACCAGGTGGATGCGGGCCTTGTGGTGTCGCAGGTTCGGATCCGCCGCCACCGGGGCGGCCAGGGTCATCCACAGGGCCCCGCCGCCGATCCGGGCGGGTTGGCCGGACAGGTCCTGGACCGGCCAGGCGTCCCAGGCGTCCTGCGCGGTGCTGATCCGGCGGACGTCGGCCGGTCGCACCCGGGGGATCCGCGGCGCCGTGGCGAGGTCGATCCGCGCCACGTGCTCGGCCCGCCAGTCGGCGGGACGCGGCGGCTGCAGCCGGCCGGGACGGGGACGTTCGCTCAGGGTCATGCCTTGGCCTTCGACGGGATCCACAGCGCCGCCACCGCCGCCGCCAGCAGCAGGACGCCAGACAGGCGCAGCACATTGCGCGGGTCGCCGCCCATCAGCGGGCCGTAATAGAAGGGCAGGGTGGCGGCGATCAGCAGCATGGGGATGACGATCATCATGTTGAAGATGCCCATGTAGACCCCGGTCCGCGCGGCGGGGATGGCGTTGGCCAGCACCACATAGGGATTGCCCATGATGCTGGCCCATCCCAGGCCGACGCCGACGGCGGGCAGGAACAGCCACTCCCGCTGGGCGATCCCCGGGATCGCCAGGACGCCCAGACCGGCCAGCGCCAGGCAGGCCGCGTGCACCCGCCCCGCGCCGAACCGCTTCGAGACGGGGATCAGGGCGAAGGCGGCGACGAAGGCGACGGCGTTGTAGAAGGCCGCCATCTCCCCGTTGGCCAGCACGGCCGCGCGAAAGCCCGGACTGTGGGGATCGGCGGTATGGAACACAGAGCGGCCGATGGAATAGATCACATAGCCCCAGTAGGCGGCCATGCCGTACCACTGGAAAAGGCTCATCACCGCCAGCCGGCGCATGGCCTGCGGCATGTCGCGGATGGCCTCGAAGATCTCGCGCAGGGTGGCGGCCAGGGACCGGGGCAGGGCGCGGATCGCCGCAGCCTCGGCCTCGCCCAGCGGCAGCTCCCGCACCCGCAGCACGGACCACAGGATGGTCGCCAGCGACAGCACCGCGCCGGCCAGGAACACGATGTGGGTGGTCTGGGGAATGCCGTGGGCGTCCACGGCGTTGAGGTCCACATGCAGCACCCCCACCAGCAGCGAGGGGGTCAGGAAGGCCAGCATCTGCGCAAGACCGGTAAAGGCGGCCTGGATCAGGAACCCCGCCCCCTGCTGGTCGGTGTTCAGCCGGTCGCTGACATAGGCGCGGTAGGGCTCCATGGTGGTGTTGTTGCCGGCGTCGAGGATCCACAGCAGGCTCGCCGCCATCAGCAGGCTGTTGCTGAACGGCATGGCCAGCAGGCCCAGCGAGCACAGCACCGCGCCGGCGATGAAATAGGGCGCCCGCCGGCCCCAGGGCGACAGGGTCCGGTCGGACAGGGCGCCCACCAGGGGCTGGATCAGCAGGCCAGTCATCGGTCCCGCCAGCTGCAGGATCGGCAGGTCCGCCTCATGGGCGCCCAGATAGCTGTAGATCGGGCCCATGTTGCCCTGCTGCAGACCGAAGCTGAACTGCAGGCCGAGAAAGCCCAGATTCATCTCCAGAAGGCGCAGGATCGACAGGCGTGGCTTGACGTCTGGCAGGGGGGTCCTCCCGTCGGCCGTTGGACGGCTCATCTTGTTCCCCGTGATTATTGCGGATGGACGACGCTTTTACAATCGTTTGCAAGAGGGTAATTTGGACGCCTTCCCCTCTGGGTTGACAGGCCTGTGGCTCGCATCTAGTGCTCAATCATGGGTATTGACGCAGGTACAGAGCTCAAACGCCTCAAGATGTCGGACATCGCGCGGCTGTGCGGCGTGTCCACCTCCACCGTCTCGCGCGCCCTGGCGGGAAGCCCCCTGATCCAGGAGGCCACCCGCGAGATGATCATAGAGATCGCCGACGCCAACGGCTATGTGATCAATCCCCTGGCCCGGGGGCTGCGGCTGCAGCGGACCAACACGATCGGCGTGGTGTTTCCCCTGGGCGCCATCACCGCCCAGCTGATCTCCGATCCGTTCTTCCAGCAGATGCTCGGGCACATGGTCGACGAGATCAGCCTGCGGGGCTACCAGATCCTGATCTCCAAGGTCGCGCCGCCCAAGCCGGGCTGGCTGCGGGAGCTGATCAAGGCCCACCGCACCGACGGCATGGTGGTCATCGGCCAGAGCGACCAGCACGCGGCGCTGAACGACGCCGGCCAGGTCTATCGCCCCCTGGTGGTGTGGGGCGCGCACCTGCCGGACCAGCAATACTGCGTGGTCGGGCTGGACAACGAGGCCGGCGGGCGACTGGCCACCGAACACCTGATCTCCATCGGCCGGCGACGGATCGCCTTCCTGGGCGACGCCTCCCCGCCGGAGATCCACCAGCGGCACCAGGGCTATCTGGCCGCCTGCCGCGCCGCCGGGCTCGAGGTGAATGCGCGCCTCGACATGCCCGCCGCCTTCAGCCCGCAGCAGGCGGAGGCCGCGGCGGAGCGGCTGCTTGCGGCAAGCCCGGATGTGGACGCCATCTTCGCCGCCTCCGACGTCATCGCCCTGTCGGCGCTGCAGGTGCTGCGCCGGGCCGGTCGGCGGGTGCCGGAGGACGTGGCGGTGGTGGGCTTTGACGACGCCGAGGTCGCCTCGCATTCGAATCCGCCCCTGACCACGGTGCGCCAGGATCTCGCCCATGGTGCGAAGCTGATGGTCGACCAGCTGTTCCGACGGCTGGACGGGGAGAGCACGGACGGCGTGACCCTGCCGCCGCAGCTGGTCATCCGCCAGTCGACCGTCGCGCGCTGAGCCGGCTCAGCGCGCGGGCGACGGCGTCCGGGCCAGGTCGTTTCGCGCCAGCAGCACCACGTCATTCTTCCGCGCCACGGGGTGATAGGCCTGCAGCGCCGCCCGCACCGGGGCGGCGGCGGGGCCATATCGGGCCAGGAAATCGCTTTGCCGGTCCAGCACGATCAGGTCCGGCCGCGCGCGCCGCACGTCCTGCGCCAGACGCCCCAGGTCCGCAGCCATGTAGCCATCCATGCGCGCCCGCAGCGCCGGTGACGCGCCGGCCGTGGCCTTGCGCTCCATCGCCGTGTAGCTCAGCCACTGGGAGCAGGTCGATCCCACATAGCGCAGACCCGCGGACCGGGCCAGGGGATGGCCGATGTCGAGGTCCGGGGAGATGGCCAGCACGGTCTTCGCGCCGGGGACCTGCGCCGCCTCCGCCGCCAGGGCCATGGAGCGGTAGGGGACCTCCCGCGCCACCTGGGCGTAGAGCCACAGGGTCAGGAACACCAGCAGCGGCGCGCCCAGCAGTCGGACGGTCAGCGGCAGGGACCCGAAGCGTCCGTCCGCCGCCGCCTTCAGCGCCGAGGGCGCGATCAGCCCTGCGACTCCCATGTAGCCCAGGCTGAGCACGGCCATCTCGTGGTTCAGGTAGCCCTTGGCCTGGGCGACGAAGGCGAGGGCGAACCCGAGGGCGCACAGGGTGGCGGCGGTGGCCCAGGCCGGGGTGTCCGGGGCGTTGCGCTGTCGCCAGCCGACAGCGGCCAGCAGCAGCAGATTGCCCAGCTCCGGCTTGGCCAGCAGGTCCTTGAGCGGCATTCGGTACTGGAAATAGGTGTCCGCGAGGATGCGGGAGAAGTCGGTGAAAAAGCCCGGAAACGCCAGGAACGCGGCAAGCAGGTAAAGGCCCGTGACCCCGGCGGCGATCCAGTGTTCCGGTCGCAGCAGCGGGGCCAGCCGCCTGGACGCGACCATGTCGTGCAGCGCCGGCAGGATCAGGCACAGGCAGAACACCGGCTTGATCGCCGTCGCCAGACCGCCGCCGATCCCGGCATAGAGCACGGCGCGCCAGGGCCTCGGCCCGGTCTCGCCCGGCGGGCGCCACAGGGCGACATAGGGCAGCATCGCCATCACCGCGAACTGTTCCCGCTCGCCGAAGGTGTTGATCCAGGGGGCGAGTTGGAACACCGCCGCGGCGGCGATCAAGCCGGCTGCGTCCCGGGCCCGGCCCGTCGCCCGCAGGATGTCCGTCGCCGCGACCACCGAGACCAGCAGGGCGGCCAGGGTGACCAGCTGCTGTGCGAGCTCTGCGCTCAGTCCCGTCGCCCGGGCGATCAGGCCGGCGGGCAGGTGCAGGACCACCGTCATCGGCGGATTGGTCTCGAGGATGTCGCGGTAGAGCGTCTTGCCCGACAGCACCGCGTCGCCCAGGGTCAGGCCCCAGCTGGTGTCGGCGTTGGTGGGCCGGCCCTGCAGGATCAGCAGGGTCAGTCCGCAGGCCAGCCAGAACAGCGCCCACGCCGCCCGGTCGGGCGCCCAGACCAGGGGCGCCGTGCGCGCCACGCGGCGGTCGGAGGCAAGGGGCGTGGTCAGGGGCGGGGTCTCCGGAACGGGCTCGACCGACTGTCCGTCATCGGCGTGAATTTTTCCCGAAGACAGACCGGCGGTCCGGGGCGGGATGCATACGAAATCCCCCGCCGTCCGGGCGCGTCCGCCGCGGGACGGATTGACACGGACCGCCTCGTCGCCCAGTCCCTCGACCGAACAGCTCAGACCCCAGCGAGGCGACCCATGTACCGGATCGGAGGCATCGAGGCCGGCGGCACCAAGTTCGTCTGCGTGGTGGCCAACCAGGCGGACGAGATCCTCGCCCGGAGCGTGATCCCCACCACCACGCCGGACGAGACCTTCGCCGCGGCCATCCGGTTCTTCCGGGACCAGGGCGGGGTGGAGGCCCTGGGCCTGGCCAGCTTCGGCCCGCTGATCCTGGACCGCCGGGCGCCGAACTACGGCGCGCTGGGTCCCACGCCAAAGCCCGGCTGGGCGGGGGCGGACCTTGTGGGAACCTTCCGCGACGCCCTGGGCGCGCCCGTGGCCCTGGACACCGACGTGAACGGCGCGGGGCTGGCGGAAGCGAAGCTGGGCGCCGGCCGGGGGCTGGACGTGCTGGCCTATGTGACCATCGGCACGGGCGTCGGCGGCGGGCTGATTGTCCGCGGCCGTCCGGTTCACGGCCTGACCCATCCGGAGATGGGCCATGTCCGGGTGCGGCGCGACCCCCTGGACGGGGACTTTCCCGGGGTCTGTCCGTTCCATGGGGACTGTCTCGAGGGCATGGCGGCGGGCCCGTCGGTGATGCGACGTCTGGGCCATCCCCTGAACCAGGCGACGCCTGATCATCCGATCTGGACGATCCTTGGCCATTACATCGGCGAGTTCTGCGCCACCCTGACCCTGGTGGCCTCGCCCGAGCGGATCATCCTGGGCGGGGGGGTGATGAGCAATGCGGCGTTGTTCCCCCGCGTGCGGGCGGCCTGCGCAGAGACCCTCGCCGGCTATCTGCCGCACCCGCGGCTGGCGGGCGACGCCGCCGACTACATCACGCCGCCGGGTCTGGGCGACCAGGCGGGCGCCATCGGCGCCCTGCTGCTGGCGGAAGAGGCGTTCCGCGGCGAATGACCGGCGCGGCGCAGCGGCGGCTAGGCTCCGGGAGCGTTTTGACGGACCTCTGGCGGGACCTTGTCAGCCCAGATGCAGGGAAGCGATGCCGATGACCTCCGCCGGACAGAGCCGCAGCCCCCGCCGCGAGGACGTGCGCCTGCTGGGGCGCATTCTCGGCGATGTGATCCGCCAGCAGGCCGGTGAGCGGGTCTTCGACCTGATCGAGGACGTGCGTCGCGCCTCGGTCTCCTGGCGGCGGGACGGCGGACAGGCGGCGGCGGCGCGCCTGCAGCAGCGTCTGGCCCGGATGTCCGCCGCCGAGGCGGCCAAGGCCGCGCACGGCTTCGCCCTGTTCCTGCAGGTCACCAACCTGGCCGAGGACCAGGCCACGCGGGAGCATCTGCGCGCCCATCCCGACGGCGACGCGGCGCGGCCGGCGACGCTTTCGGGCGCCGTGGCGCGGCTGATCGCCGAGGGCGTCTCCCGCCACGACGTCCTGTCCCTGCTGGAGCGTTCGACCATCGCCCCGGTCATCACCGCCCATCCGACGGAGATCCGCCGCAAGAGCGTGCTGGACCGGCTGACCGCTCTGGCGGATCTCCTCGACCGGCGACACGGCGCGCCCGCGGACCGGCGGGCGGAGATCGACGCGGCCATGTTCGTCGAGCTGACCGTCCTCTGGCACACCCGGCTCCTGCGCCATTCGGGCCTGGCTGTGCTGGACGAGATCGACAACGCCGCCAGCTTCTTCGAACGCACCTTCCTGGAGCAGCTGCCGAGGCTCTACGAAACCTGGGAGGTCGCCCTGGGCGTACGCGACCTGCCCAGCTTCCTGCGGATCGGATCCTGGGTGGGCGGCGACCGGGACGGCAATCCCAATGTCACCGCCGCGGTGCTCGCAGCCACCTTCCGCCGCAACGCCGCCGCCGCCCTGACCTTCTACCTGTCCGAGATCGACGCCCTGGGGGCGGAGCTGTCCATCGCCGCGCCCCCCGCGCGGGTGTCGGCGGGGCTGCAGGCCCTGGCGGCGCAGGCGGCGGACCCCTCGACCCAACGACGGGACGAGCCCTATCGCCAGGCCCTGGCGCTGATCTATGCGCGGACGGCCCAGACCCTGCGCCGGCTTGCGGACCAGAGCCCGCCCAAGCATTCGCGGGTGGCGGGGGAGGCCTACGGCTCGGCCCGGGAGCTGACCGCCGACCTGCGGGCGGTGCATGACAGCCTGGTCGCCCATCACGGGGCGGTCTTCGCGCATGGCCGCCTGTCCCGGCTGATCCGGGCCGTCGACGTGTTCGGCTTCCATCTGGCGCGCCTGGACCTGCGGCAGAACTCCAATGTGCAGGAGCGCGTGGTGGCGGAGCTGCTGCGGACCGCCGGCGCCTGCCCGGACTACGCCGCCCTGGACGAGGCGCAGAAGGTCGACCTGCTGCTGGGCGAACTGGCCCACGACCGGCCGCTGCATTCCGACCATGTGCCCTATTCCGACGAGACCCGGGAGGAGCTCGCCATCGGGCGCGAGGCGGCCCGGCTGGCGGAGCTCTATGGCGCATCGGCCTTTTCCGCCTGCATCATCTCCAACTGCAATTCCGTCTCGGATCTGCTGGAGACCTTCGTCCTGCTGAAGGAGGCGGGGCTGTTCAGCGGCGGCGCGGCGCGGCCGGCGGGGCTGAAGCCCGCGCCCCTGTTCGAGACCATCGCCGACCTGCGGGCCGCGCCGGACATCCTGCGCGCCTATCTGCAACTGGACCTGGTCCGCCGGGCGCTGGGCCCCACCGGCGTGCAGGAGGTGATGATCGGCTATTCCGACAGCAACAAGGATGGCAGCTACCTCACCTCCATCTGGGAGGTCCGGGCGGCGATCGACGGCCTGCAGGGGGTCAGCCGCGAGGCGGGGGTCGAGCTTGGCCTGTTCCACGGCCGCGGCGGGGCGGTCGGCCGGGGCGGCGGGTCGAGCTTCGACGCCATCATCGCCCAGCCGGATGCGGCCAGCGGCGGTCGGGTGCGGATCACCGAGCAGGGGGAGGTGGCCGCCAACAAGTTCAACGATCCCCTGATCGCCCGGTCCAATCTGGACAGCCTGGCCGCAGCCTCGGTGCTGGCGGCGCTGGATGCGTCCGCGCGGGCGGCGGGCCGGGCCCCGCCGGACGCGGCCCTGCTGGCGCGGCTGTCCGGCGCCGCCTTCCACGCCTATCGCGCCTTGGTCTACGAGACCCCGGACTTTCCCGCCTTCTTCCGCCAGGCCACGCCCATCTCCGAGATCGCCACCCTGAAGATCGGCAGCCGCCCGGCGTCGCGCACCGCGTCCGGTCGGATCCAGGACCTGCGCGCCATTCCCTGGGTGTTCAGCTGGTCCCAGGCGCGGGTGATGCTGCCCGGCTGGTACGGTTTCGGCTCTGCGGTGCGGGACAGCGGCGCGGACCTGGGCGCGCTGGCGGCGCTGGCGCAGGCGTGGCCGTTCTTCGCCACCACGCTGGCCAACATGGAGATGGTCATGGCCAAGTCGGACATGGCCATCGCCGAACGCTACGCCGGCCTGTGCCCGGACCGGGAGATGGGCCAGCGCCTGTTCGGACAGATCCACGACGAGTGGAAACGCACCGTCGACGCCCTGCTCGCCGTGACCGGGCAGACCCGGCTGCTGGAGCGCAATCCCGACCTGGCCGCCGTGCTGGAGGCGCGGTCCCCCTATATCGACCTGCTGAACCATCTGCAGATCGACCTGATCCGCCGGCACCGGGCCGGGGATACGGACGAGACCCTGCGCGACGCGATCCATCTGACCGTCAACGGAATCGCAGCAGGTTTGCGGAACAGTGGCTAGATCGGGACGACCGGCGCGGGATGACCGCCGGATCGGCGGTTGGGGGCCGGATGGACCAGGTGCAACAGACGGCGCGGGGCGCTGACGGCCGGTTTGCCGGGCTCTCGCGCGCAGCGGCGCTGGCGGTCCTCGCCGCCTTGCTCCTGCTGATCGCCGGCGGACTGGCGGTCAGCGGCGGCGCGGCGACGCACGGGCCGCCGGCCGCGCATGCGCCGGGCGAGTCCGACATGGCCCTCTATCGCGCCATCATTGCCCGCATGCGGGGCGGCGACAGCTACGATCACGCGGCCGTGGTCGAACAGCGCGCGCGGAACTATCCCCTCCGGCCGATCATCGCGATCCGTCCGCCGACCCTGGCCACCCTGATCCGCTGGCTTCCGGGCGAGGTCTGGGCCGGCTTGGGCCTCAAGCTTCTGGCGGGACTGACGTTGGTGCTGTGGATGCTGCGGATGGAGCGAAGTCTGGGCGCGTTCCCGCCCCTCGTCGCCAGCACGTTCCTGCTTGCGACGGGGTTCACCGCGCCGCTGATGGTGGAGGGCGCCTGCCTGTTCCACGAGAGCTGGGCCGGCGTGCTGATCTGCCTGTCCCTCGCCCTCAGGACAGAGCGGCGATATGTGGCTTCGGCGCTGACCGCCGGGCTCGCCGTGATGATCCGGGAGCTGGCGCTTCCCTACGTCCTGGTGATGGTCGTCGCCGCCGGGCTGGAGGGGCGCCGGCGCGAGGCCCTGACCTTCGCCGCCGTCGGCGCCGCGGCGGCGGGCTATCTGATGGTCACGTGGATGCTGGCCAGCCGGCTGTTGCTGCCGCACGATCCCGTATCCCCCGGCTGGGTCCGCTTCAGCGGCTGGCGCTTCGTGCTGATCACCAACGGGTGGAATGCGCTCGCCGCCGCCGGAGGCGCGGTGGGCGGAGCGGGGGCGGTCGGCGCCGTCGCCGCCGTTCTGGCGCCGCTCGGCTGCCTCGGCGCGGCGCACTGGCGCGGATCGGGTCTGCGACTGGCGGCGGTGCTGATCGGCTATATGGCGGGCTTCATGGTCATCGGCCGACCCAACAACGATTACTGGGGACTGCTGACGACCCCGCTGATGGCGCTGGGACTGGCCATGGCGCCGTGGGCGTTGCTCGCCCTGGGGCGAAGCGTCGCCCGGGACGTCCGGGCCTGACCTCTCGGCCTGCTGCGGCGGGCGGAGGTCAGGCGGACGCGCTCAGTGCGTGTCCTTGCCCGCCAGTCCGCTGACCATCTTCAGGTTCTCGCCCGCCCGTTCGAAATAGCTGCCACGGAGCTTCATCGCCCGGGTCAGGAGGTCTTCCGCCCGGGCGTAGTCCCCCTGCATGGCGGCGGCGAAGCCGGCATTGTTCAGCAGGGTCGCCTGGTCCTGGTCGCCGCCGCCCTGGGTCGCATGAGCGAAGTCGCCCTTCATGGCCAGGACGATGCGCAGATTGGCCCGGGCCTCGGGGAAGTCCGGGCGCTGGTTCAGCGCCGCGACCAGATCCGCGGCGCTCTCGTCATAACGCTTCTGCAGCAGGCGCGAATAGCCCCGGTTGTTCAGGACGAGGGCGGCGCCGTTCGACGCTTCCATGGCGCGAGCATAGGCGGCCTCCGCCTTGTCCCAGGCGCGCCGGGCGTCGTATTCCGAGCCGAGGGCGTTCCACGCGCGCCACTGGGTCGGATCCGATTGGGTCGCCACGGTGAGGACGCGGACGGCGTCGTCGGAGCGTCCCAGAAGCGACAGGGTGATCCCCCGGTCTGTCCGGGCCTGGTTCAGGGTGGCCGGCGCAACGGTCTTGGCCCGCGACTCCAGGTCGTCGAAGGCGGCCAGGGCCAGCTTCAGCTGGTGGCGGGCCAGCTCCAGCTCTCCCGCCAGCAACGTGACCCGGTCATCCTTGACGCCCGACACGGCGGCCTCGTCCAGGAGGCGCTCGGCGTCCATGAAGCGCATTTCCGAAATGGCGTCCCGGATCATGGCGACGCCGGCGTCCGTGGCGGCGGCGGACGGGCCGTGCGGCGCGGGCCCGGCCTGTGCGCCGGCGCGGGCGAGGGGCGCGAACGACAGGGCCAGGCCGAGCATGGCGGCGACGAACCGGGTCGTGTGGGGTGATCTCTGGAACATCCTGGATCCTGACAACAGGGCCCGGCAGGACCGGCCCGCAGGGCGGGGAGGCGGACGGGCGACCCGAGCATCATGACCGGATCGCCTTACAAAGTTGTTTCCAGTCAGCTGCGCGACGGGGGCGCCAGTCGCCAGTTGGCGGCGTCCGCGCCGAGCACCAGCCGAACGCCCGTCTCGTCGCCGTCCGCCGGGACCAGCTCCACAGGCCCCGGGAGGGTCCGGGCCAGGGCCCTGGCCTGGCTCCGATAGGCGGCGGCATAGCGAATGCTCGTGGTCCGGGCGGGCGCGCCGGGCGCGATCTGGCGATGGGACAGGGACCACTTCAGGCTGACCAGATGCTCGAACACCGGGATTTCGCCACCGGTCCGACCCGTGCTGTTCACGACGGTCAGGATGTGGCGCGGACGGGCCGCCGCCGCCACAGCGGCGGGCCGGGGCGCCGGTTCGGCGACCACCTGCGGCGGCGTCTGGATGTCCGCCAGCTCCCAGCTCACCGGAGACGCCACGATGCGCGACTGGAGCCCCCGGGAGTAGGCCAGATTGTGCCGGACGATCTCCGAGCCGCGGTCGATGTCGAGGGCCTGCTGATAGTAGCGGGCGCTGAGGTCGAAGCGGCCCAGCTTGTCATACACGACGCCGAAGGCGTTCAGGACACGGACGTCAGACGGTTGACGGGCGCGCGCGGACTGCAGCCAGTCCAGGGCCGTCGCATAGTCGCGCCGCTCGATCGCGGCCCGGGCGGAGGCGTAGTCGGCGTCCTCGCGCTCGGCGCCCATCTGCGCGCCGGCCAGGGACGCGCCCACGGGCCGGATCTGCAGGGGCGGCGCCTGGCAAGCGGCCAGGAGCGGCAGGAGCCACAGGACGACGGCCGTCCCGCGGGCGGTTCGGGCGCAACGTGACATCAGCGTGGGGCTCCCTGCAGGGTCGGCATCAGGTGGGTCAGTTCGATGATCGACGGCAGCATCACCGCGACGACGACGCACGGCAGGATGCAGAGCATCAGGGGCAGCGTGATCAGCAGCGGGATCCGCATCGCCTTTTCCTCCGCCCGCATGAACCGCTTGTCGCGCAGCTCGTTGGAGAAGGTCCGCAGGGTCCGCGCATAGCTGACCCCCAGCTGATCGGACTGCACCAGCAGGCCGACGAATGCATTCACCGAGTCCAGCTGCGTGCGCCGGGCGAGTCCGCGCAGGGCGTCGGCGCGGCTCTTGCCCGCGTTCAGCTCGAACGAGACCATCTGCAGTTCGTGGCTGATCAGGGCGTGGGACCGCCGCGTCTCCTCGCCGACCCGCAGGATGGCGCCCTCCAGTCCCAGCCCGGCCTCCACGCACACGACCATCAGGTCCAGGGCGTCGGGGAACTCCGCCTCCAGGGTCTGGCGGCGGGACGTGACCCGCTGATCCAGCAGCAGGCGCGGCGCCAGGAGCCCCGCCGCGCTGAGGATCATCGGCGCCAGAAAGGCCGGAGCGCCCACAACGGGGTGGGTGGAAAAGGACTGGGCCAGAACGAACAGGATCGGCAGACCCGCCGCCAGCAGGAAGCGCAGTGCGACGAAGGCGGCCGGCGCCACCGGGCTCGGGAAGCCGGCCAGGGCCAGATCCCGCTGCAGGGTCGTCTTTTCCTTCTCGTCCTGATCGAGGGTCGCGGACTGCACCCAGTTCAGGAAGGGATTCTTGATCTCGAAGGACTTGAGGATGTTGGAGGGGCGCCGCTTGGCCTCGACCTGGGCGCTGTCGAGCCGCCGTTGCACGGTCCGCAGGCGCTCCACCCGCCGGGCGAACATCAGACTGCCGAAGACCACGCCGGCGAAGATCAGGACTTCAAGGGCGAGGATGAGGGGGGTGTTCATGACCGGACCTCAATACTTGAAGTTGACGATGCGGCGGATCGTGAAGACCCCGATCACGAACAGCACGGCGCAATAGCCGACCGACGGCCAGAAGATCGGATCGCTGAACTTGTTGATGTAGGAGTCGGGCCGCACCAGGGATTGGGTCGCCACTGCGATCGGGACCAGCGCGATCATCAGGGCGGCCGTGGCGCGGCCTTCGCTGGACACCGATTTGATCCGGCGGCCCAGGGCGGCGCGGCCGCGCATGATCGTGGCGAGGCCTTCGAGGATCTCGCCCAGATTTCCGCCTGTCTGCGCCTGGATGCCGATGCTGACCGCGAAGAAGTGACATTCCTGCGAGCCGACCCGCTCCGCGAAGCTGGCGAGGGCGTCCCGCAACTCCATGCCGTAGATCGTCTCGTCCACGACCAGGCCGAATTCCGTCCCCAGCGGATCACCGATCTCGTTGGCGGCCAGCTGCAGGGCGGACACTACCGGGTGCCCGGCCTTCAGGGCGCGGGTCATGATGTCGAGGGCCGACGGCAGCTGTTCGTCGATCTGCTTCAGCCGCTTGTTGCGCAGCCGGGCGAGCCACATGTAGACGCCGACGACGGGCAGCAACACCGCGCCGACCATCGTGACGATGAGCGAGGCCACGGTCAGGCTGCTGGTCAGCAGCAGGCGCAGCAGGCTGATCACCCAGAGCACCGCAGCGGCGCCGGCGATCATCAGCCCGATCTGGGGCAGGGTGACGGAGACGTTGGCCTGCCGCCGGAACTGGTCCATCTGCTTCAGCCATTGGCGGACCTGCTTGTTGCCCAGTTCCGGCAGGGACGAGACCTGCATCAGCGTGGAATAGGCCTCGTCGCGGCTCATGCCCGACTCCAGCAGGGTCAGCCGGCGGTTGATCCGCTTGCCCCGATCCGACGCCGAGAAGAACGACGATGCGGTGGCCTGGGTCAGCATCGCCACGGCGATGAAGATCATCACATAGATGAGGGGTTCGAGGGCGCCGGTCATTTGACGCCCCCTGCGGCCGCGGCCGGCACGAGGGTCAGCGGCGTGTCGAGCCCGCGGGCCTTCATCTGCTCCAGATACCGGGGTCGCAGGCCGGTGGCCTCGAACTCGCCGATGATCTGGCCCTCCGGCGTCTTGCCCTTGCGGCGGAAGCGGAAGATCTCGTTCATGGTGATCACGTCCTCTTCCATCCCGACCACTTCGGAGATGGACACGACCCGACGGCGACCGTCATCCATCCGCTCCACCTGGATCACCACGTTCACCGCGGCGGCGATCTGCTGGCGGATCGAGCGGGCGGGGATGTCCAGCCCGGCCATGCCGATCATCTGCTCGACCCGGGTCAGGGCGTCCCGGGCCGAATTGGCGTGGACCGTGGTCATGGAGCCGTCGTGTCCGGTATTCATGGCCTGCAGCATGTCGAAGGCCTCGCCGGCGCGGACTTCGCCGACGATGATCCGGTCCGGGCGCATCCGCAGGGAGTTCCGGACCAGGTCGCGCTGGGTGATCTCGCCGGTCCCCTCGATGTTAGACGGCCGTGTTTCCAGGCGGCCCACGTGGGACTGCTGCAGCTGGAGTTCGGCGGAGTCCTCGATGGTGATGATCCGCTCGAAGTCATCGATGAACGCGGACATGGCGTTGAGCAGCGTGGTCTTGCCCGAGCCGGTGCCGCCGGAGATCAGCACGTTGCGCCGGGTCCGCACGATGCCGTGCAGGGCCTGCGCCATCTCCTGGCTCATCGACCCGAACTCCACCAGCTTCTCGAGCTTGATCGGGGACTTGGAGAATTTCCGGATGGAGACCAGGGGGCCGTCCACCGCAAGGGGCGGAATGATGGCGTTGATCCGGCTGCCGTCGGCCAGCCGCGCGTCCACCATGGGCTGGGACTCGTCGACCCGCCGCCCCACGGCGGAGACGATCTTGTTGATGATGCGCACCAGGTGACGGGTGTCCTGGAACTTCGCATCCGACAGTTCGATCTTGCCCCCGCGCTCCACATAGACCGTGGCGTGGGTGTTGATCATGATGTCGGTGATCGTCTCGTCCTTGAGCAGGGGCTCGAGCGGCCCGAGACCCAGCAGTTCGTCGAGGATGTCCTGCAGCAGCCGGTCAGTCTGCGCCACGGTCAGGAACCGCTTCTCCTCGGCGAGCAGCTGGCTCACGACCCCGCGGATCTCCCCCTGCAGGGTCTCACGGGGCGTCCGGTCAAGGACGCTCAGATTGAGGAGCTCCAGCAGGCGCTGGTGAATGCGCACCCGCAGGGCGATGCCGTCGTCGATCGGATCCGCGGCGGCGGCGTTGGGCGTGTTGGACGGCTCTTCCGTAGACCACAGCATGGGGTTCACCAGAATTTGAGTTTGAGGCCGCTGCTTGCGGGCGCAGCGAGGTTTCCGGTAACGGCCAGCGCCGCCAACTGGCTGATTCCGGCGCCGAGCTTGGACGTGCTTTTGGCTTCGTTCAGCTCGATGCCCTGATTGGTGGCGAGGCCGGCGGTCCGGCGGTCCTCGGGGATCACAAGGTCAAAGGTCCGTCCAATCGCCTTCTCGGCGACCTTCACCGGCAGGGCGGCCAGCTGCTCGGCCGACACGGCGTTGAGGACGAGGTGGATCGGCTTGTGGTCCAGCTTCTGGGCGGAAAGCACCCGGAGCTGGCGCTTGACCAGCTGCATGTGCGGCACGCTGAGCTGGGTCACCAGCACGATCCGGTCCGCCATCTGCAGGGCCCGGAAGCTCCACAGGGTCCAGGCGGGCGGCAGGTCGAGCAGGGTGGTGGAGAAGGTCCGACGCAGTCCGCCGACAATGGTCTCGATATGGGCGGTGGTCAGGCTCTCCAGCGGGGTCACGTCCTTGGGCGCGCTGAGGATCCGGCAGCCGGACTTGTGTTCGGCCAGGGCCGACGAGAACGAGGCCTCGCTGAACGCGGCGGCGTTGCCGATGATGTCGGCGACGGTGAAGGACTGGTCGGCGTCCAGATAGTCGCTGACCACGCCGAACTGGATGTCCAGGTCGGCGATGCACACCTTGCCCGGGTCCTGTCGGCCCAGCCCGGCGGCCATCTGGGTTGCGAGGAAGGTGGCACCGACCCCGCCGCCGGCCTTCAGCAGGGCGACCACGGCGCCGTCGCTGCGCGGCCGCGCCGCCGCCGGCGCCGCGGCGCGCATGATCCGCTCGAGGCTCAGGGTCAGGGCCGGCTCGGTGACCGGGGCGGCGAGGATGTCCGCCGCGCCGAGGGACAGAAGGCGGCGGCTGTTGGCGACGCTGGGATCGTCCAGGATCACGATGATCCGCAGGTCGCCCGAGGCTTCGGTCAGCAGGGCGTCGACCCGCGCGCCCAGACTGCCCGGCACGATCACGGCGTCGAGGCCGTGGCCGCCGGCGCCGAGCGTTTCGAGGGAGACCACCCGGAAGCGGGCCGTGGGAATGTGCGCGGCGACCGAGATCAGCATGGTGTCGCTGGCGCCCGTGCCCTCGACGACGCCGATCTCGTACGGAGGGCTCGCTGGGATCTGTTGGGCGGTTTCCGACACGTCGCTATCCATTCTTCTGATGACTGACACCGGACGGCTCCCTCAGTTGATCCAAATGGACACGCCTATTTGGGGAACTTGCAATGTTCAGGCCGTAGCCCAGCCCGCACCGACCCCGGTGGCGCCACACGGTTTACTGAACGAGGCCCGACGACGAGCTGGGCGCGGCGGCCACGGACGTCGCCGCAACCTGGCTCGACGGCTGGATGACCTTGCCCTTGGCGTAGCGGTCCTGGGCGGCGGCCACGCGGGAGGGGTTGGAGCCCGGCGCGATCACGCCTGAGAACCTGGCGTCGGGATTGGCCACCTGGGCGGCGATGTCCTGGCGCACGGCCTGGCCGAAGTCGGCGCCCAGGTGCGGGCTGGCGCAGCCGGCCAGTCCCAGGCCTGCGCCCAGGGCTGCGGCCATGACGATCACTGTCGTCAGGGTGTTACGGTTGGATCCGTTCATGATCGCCTCCTCAGTAAATGACATGGCCATGGGGTCCGTCGATGCCGCCCTTGGTGGGGTCGACGCCGATCAGCACGCGGTCGAGGGCTTCGTTGCCCGTCTTCGTCGCCTGCTGATTGCCCAGCAGGAACAGTTCCAGATCGGACGGCGGGGTGAAGCGGTCCGCCGGAGTCGCCGTCGGGCCGCGATGGGCCACGACCGTGCGGGCGGTGACGACGATCACCAGTTCGGTCTCGTCGCGCTGGAAGCCGTTGGAGCGGAACAGGGCGCCCAGCACCGGCACGTCGCCGATGAAGGGGTACTGGCGGATCTGGGCGTTGTAGTGGTCCTGCAGCAGGCCGGCGATGGTGAAGGACTCCCCGTCGCGCAGCTCCACCGTGGTGTTGGCCCGGCGGACCTTCAGACCCGGAACCTGGATCGAACCCACGGTCACCGAGGTGGTCGGGTCGATTTCCGATACTTCCGGCTTCACCACCAGGTTGATCAGGCCGTCCTGCAGGATGGTGGGCGTGAAGGCCAGCGATACGCCGAACTGCTTGAACTGGACGGTGATCGTCGGCGCAGACCCGCCGGAGCCGGAGGACTGCTGCACCGGGATCGGGAATTCGCCGCCGGCCAGGAAGCTGGCCGTGTCGCCGGACATGGCCACCAGGTTCGGTTCGGCGAGGGTCTTGACGAGGCCCTTGGTCTCGAGGGCGTCAAACACCACGTTCACGGCGCCCGCGCCGCGGCTCAGCCGGGCCGAGCCGGCGCCGAACAGGCTCTGGAGCAGGTTGGTGTTGCCGTTCAGCTGGTCGCCGGTGATGAAGTTGAACGGCGACTTGCCGTTGGCGTTGAGCCGCGACTGGACGTTCAGGTCCAGTTCCTTGGCGACGGTCCGCTTCATCTCCACGAAGCGAACCGACATCATCACCTGTTGCGAGCCCTCGACCGTCATCATGTTGATCACCTTGCCCGGCGCATAGGACTCGGCGAGGGCGAGGATCTGCTGCATGGCGCTGGCGCCGCCGACGACGCCGGACAGGACGATCGACTGGTTGGCGGTCCGGACCGATACGGTCTTCTCGTTGGGCACGACCTCGCTCAGGCGCTTCTTCAGGCCGTCCGCGTCGGCGACCACGCCCACGTCGAAGGCGGCGATCAGGTGCTTGCCGGGTCCGTAGACCATCAGCGACGTGGCGCCCAGCGTGTGGCCGACCACATAGATGGAGTGGGGTCCCAGCGGCAGCACGTCGGCGACCTTCTGGTCCGCGATCATCAGGTCCGCATAATTGGCCGGCAGCTCGACGACCGTGGACTTGCCGACGGTGACCGACACGTCCGACCGCGTCTGGGCGGCGGCGGCCTCCGCCTCCGCAGCGTGGGCCGCGGTGCGACCCACCGGCTGCAGCATCAGGGCGGCGGCGATGGCGGCGGTAGCCAGGGCCTTGATCGTGATCTTGCTTGCGTGTGCCATCTCGGCTCTTTCCTTGGATGACGGGGTCATTCGACCGATGGGAGCAGGGCGCGTCTGACGGGGCCTCACGCGCCCGTCGCCGGGTAGCTGGTGGTCTCGACGCCGCGGACGACGCGGACCTGCGGCGTTGCGGGGGGCGTCACGGTGGACGCCCGGTGGGACATGCGGGCCGCGTGGGGCGCGGGGGGCGGCTCACCGCTGCTCATGTTCGACAGGGTGATGGCGCGGCGCTGCGCTTCGGTGGTGTCGTGGGGCTTGCGCAGCACCAGAGTGACCGAGCCGACCGACTGGGCCAGGGAGATGGCCGCGGCCTGCTCCGGAGTGGCTTCAACGGTGATGGCCTTGGCCACGTTGGGCTTGCTCGCCTCG
>CAINOV010000052.1 GCA_903851655.1 uncultured Caulobacterales bacterium | reverse complement strand
GTCCACCCGGCGGCTGCTGACCATGACCTGGCTGGACGGCGCCGGCCTGCTGAGCTTCAAGACCGCGCCGCTGGAGGTGCGCAACCGCATCGCCGCCCTGCTGTTCGACTGCTGGTGGCGACCCATGACCCATATCGGCGTCATCCACGGCGACCCGCACCTGGGCAACTATTCCCTGACGCCCAACGCCGAACGGCTGAACCTGCTGGACTATGGCTGCGTGCGCATCTTCCCGCCGGGCTTCGTCGCCGGCGTCGTGCGGCTCTATCGCGGCCTCGCCAATGACGACCGAGACGAGCAGGTGGAGGCCTATCGCAGCTGGGGCTTCAAGGGCCTCACCAACGATCTGGTGGACGTGCTGAATGTCTGGGCGCGGTTCATCTACGGCCCGTTGCTGGATGACCGGGTGCGGACCGTGGCCAATGGCGTGGCGCCGGGCCAGTACGGCCGCGCCGAGGCCTTCAAGGTCCGCCAGGCGCTGAAGGAAAAGGGGCCGGTCACCATCCCGCGGGAGTTCGTGTTCATGGACCGGGCCGCCATCGGCCTGGGCGCCGCCTTCCTGCATCTGGGGGCGGAGCTGAACTGGCGGGGCCTGTTCGAGGCGTCCCTCGAGGGCTTTTCGGAAGCCGGGCTCGCCGCGCGGCAGGCCGAGGCCCTGGACCGGGTCGGCCTGACGGGCTGAAGGCTTCCGTTGCGTCAGGCTTTGCTGGACGCCCGCCGGGCGCTAGTCAAGGCTGCGACATCAGGAGCAGACCATGTCAGACGACGTCAGCGCCCCCGCAGGCTGGGAGCCGCCGGAGGGTTACGAGCTTCTGGACTGGCGCCGGGGCTTTGGCCGCCTGGCCGGTCCCCTGTACCGCAAGCGCTGGGCCGACGGCGCCCGGACCATGGCCTTCCTCGTGCAGGAACAGCACGCCAACGGCATGTCCAACGCCCATGGGGGCATGCTGATGACCCTGGCCGACGTGGCCTGGGGGCACATCATCTCGGTGGAGAAGTCCTCCTACTGGGTCACGGTGCGCCTCACCTGCGACTTCCTGGCCAGCGCACGCATGGGGGACTGGGTCGAAGGGGGCAGCGAGATCCTGTCGGTGGAGGACGACCTCTACACCGTGCGCGGCCGGATCTGGTGCGGCGACCGCACCCTGATGACCGGCATGGGTCTGTTCAAGGCCGTCGCCCGGCGGGATCCCGCCCCCGGGGAAAAGGCCTTTCGCGCCACGACGGAGGGCCAACCGGCATGACTGCGGAGTCCGATTCCGGCGCCTCGCCCCCCGAACGGACGTCCGACGATCCGGCCATCACCTCGCCGCTCCGCCCGTTCCACGGGGCGCGGCCCGATGCGCCGGCCTGGTTCCATGCGGCCCTGGCCGACGCGCCGGAGCGCAGCTTCACCGAGGTGGAGGGGGCGCGGATCGAGACCCTGACCTGGGGCGACGTGGGCAAGCCCGGACTTCTGTTCCTGCACGGCAACGGCGCCCATGCGGACTGGTACAGCTTCATCGCGCCCTTCTTCGCCCGGGACTACCGGGTGGCGGCCATGAGCTGGTCGGGCATGGGCGCCTCGGACTGGCGGGACAGCTACAGCATCGACCAGTTCGGCCGCGAAGCCATTGCCGTGGCCGAGGCGACCGGCCTGTTCGCCGCGCCGGTGAAGCCCATCGTCGTCGCCCATTCCTTCGGCGGCGGCGTGGCCATCCGGCTGGCGGCGGTCAGCGGCGACCGGCTGACCGGGACCGTCGTGCTGGACAATGTCCCTCGCCCGCCACACCTGCGCTGGAAGGGCCCGCCGGACCGGGCCGACCGGGCGCCGCCGGTCTATGACACCTTCGAGGCGGCCCTCGCGCGCTTCCGGCTGATGCCGCCCCAGGGCTGCGGCAACCTCTATCTGGTGGATCACATCGCCCGCAGGTCGCTGAAGCCCGCCCCGCG
>CAINOV010000051.1 GCA_903851655.1 uncultured Caulobacterales bacterium | reverse complement strand
GTCCAGCACGATCAGGAACGCGCCGAGGCCGAAACCCAGGCCCAGCATGTTCCAGTCCGGCTGGCCTCCCAGCAGCTGCTTGGCCAGGGTGGAGATCAGCACCGCCTGGGGCGCGGCGAGGGCGTGCTTGCCGGCGTTGGCCACGCCGGTGAAGCCGTAGGCCTGGTTCAGGAGATCGAGGATCGGCGGGATCACCAGGGACCCGGCGATCACGCCGAACACCAGGGCCACCTGCTGTCGCCAGGGGGTGGCGCCCACCAGCTGGCCGGTCTTGAGGTCCTGCAGATTGTCGTTGGAGATGGTCGCAACGGTGAACACCACCGAGGTCAGGAACAGGGCCAGCGCGATCAGGGCCTGCACCCCCTGCGGCCCCACCAGCGGCTTGACGGTGAAGGCCAGCAGGCTCGACGCCGCCACGACCCCCAGGATGCCGAGGCCCGAGACCGGGCTGTTGGACGACCCGATCAGCCCGGCCATGTAGCCGCACACCGCCGCCACCAGGAAGCCGACCACGACCACGAACACCAGCCCGCCGATCACGATCGGCAGGGCCAGGGACTCCAGCGGTCCGCCGGCGATGAAGCTGTAGATCAGGGCCGCCAGGGGCGCGAGACAGGCCACCGAGATCAGCGCCACCCAGCCGATGGGGATATCCTGCTCGGTGATGTCCAGCACCGCGCCGACCTTGCGCTGGCGGGCGGCGGCGAAGGCGGACATCAGGCCCGACCACACCGGCCCCGCCAGCTTGGCCAGGGTCCACAGGGACGCGGCCGCGATGCAGCCGGCGCCGATGAAGCGCACCTGATGCTTCCACACCGACAGGGCGAAGGTCGCTGCGTCATCGGTGGTGTGCGGGGCCAAGGCGGTCAGGATCGGGGTCAGAACGCCCCAGGCGATGACCAGGCCGATCGCCATGGCCATGCCCACCGAAATGCCCACCAGGTGTCCCGCTCCCAGCAGCGCAAACTGCAGGTTGAAGCCGATCCCCGTGGCGCCGGCGCCGGTGCGGATGTACCGGGCCGCCTCGCCGGCGAACAGGCGGGTGGCGACCACCACCGCATAGGCCGCCGACGCGATCGAGCCCCACAGCACCGCCGCTAGGCCGGCCTTGCCTTCCGCCGCCGCGGCGGTCGCGGTCTCCCGCGAGCCCACGCCCACCTTCAGCACCTCGGCGGCGGCGACGCCTTCGGGATAGGGCAGGTCGGACTGGGTGACCAGGGCCCGGCGCAGGGGGATGGAGTACATCACCCCCAGGACCCCGCCCACTGCGCAGACCGAGAAGGACTGCCAGAAGGGGAAGCCCGTCCACCAGCCGATCATCAGCAGGCCCGGCAGCACGAAGATGATGGAGGACAGGGTGCCCGCGGCGGACGCCACCGTCTGGACGATGTTGTTCTCGTAGATGGTGGAATTGCGGAAGCCCCGCAGCACCGCCATGGAAATCACCGCCGCCGGGATCGACGAGGCGAAGGTCAGGCCGGCCTGCAGGCCCAGATAGACATTGGCGGCGGTGAACAGCACCGTGATCAGGGCGCCGAGGATGACGCCGCGCACGGTCAGCTCGATCCGCTTGGCGGCGCTCGAGCCCCCGGGGCCCGCACTCTCCGGGCCTGCCGCCTTTGCGTTGTCCGTCACCTGTCGCCTCGAATACGGTAGTTTCAACTGAGACTTATCGCCATTTCACCATTCTGGGCGAAAGTCCAGTCGGCTGGGCCGCAGCGGGCGAGGGGGAGCGGAGCCCGGCGCCGGTCGGCGGCGCCGGCGCTACTGACGCACCGCCTTCAGTCCCGCCCGGGCCAGCAGGGTCTGGACGCTGTCGGGTCCGGCCAGGTGGGCCGCGCCCACCGCGACAAAGATCACGCCGGGCTTTTTCATCCGGGCGATCAGCTGTTGCGCGAACAGCACGTTGCGTCCGGCGAGCAGCCGCTGGTAGAGGGCCGGCGTCATGCCCTTGCGTTCGAGCCGGCCGATGGCCGCGTCGTCCCCGCGTTCCCAGGCGGCTTCCAGTTCGTCCAGATCCGCCAGTGCGGTGTCGTAGTCGTCGAGGGACTGGTTGAGCATGTCCATCTGCTCGGCCTCGCTCATGTCCGCCAGATAATGTAGCTGGCCCGCCGAGGTCTCGAAGCCGAACACCGGAATGCCGCGCTTCACCGCCGCCTGCTTCAGCAGCCGGTCCACGCCGGCGGCGGGGTCATAGCCGGCCTTCTGCATGGGAAACACGGACAGGGTGACGGCGGCGAGCCAGGGCCGCATGGGGTCCAGCGCCGTCGGCGGCGCGCCGATGCCGGACAGGATCGCCGCCAGCCGCTTCTGCCGCGCGGGGTCCAGACGGGCGGTGAGGGGATGGGCCGGGTCCGTGCCGAGGCTGCGGACGGTGGTCTGCATGGATGCTGGGTCGTCCACATCGGTGATCTCGAGCCACAGCTCCTGGCTCTGACCCAGCGCCGCCTCCACCTTGGGCGTGTCCCACACCGCGTCGTGCTTCAGGAGGTGCACGCTGCCGTAGAGATAGGCCGTCGAGCCGCCGCTCTCCACCTTCCACAGGGCCGGCTCCGCCCCCGCCGGTCCTGCGGCGACCCCCAGGGCGGCGGCCAGGCCTAGCAGTAGTCCGCAGATCGCACGTCCGGCGCGCAGCGTTGATTGGGTCGTCATCAGGGTTCGTCCTCGTCGGAAAAGATGGCTTCGATGGGCATGGCGAACAGCCGGGCCACCTTGAAGGCCAGCTGCAGGGACGGGGTGTACTTGCCGGTTTCGATGGCGTTGATCGCCTGGCGGGACACGGCGAGGCGCTCGGCCAGGTCGGCCTGGCTCCAGCCGCGCTCGGCCCGCAGGACGCGGAGCTTGCTCTTCATGCGGTCAGCGCTTCGACGCCCACCAGATCGCCCAGCCGATCAGGAAGGCCGCCATCTGGATGAGCACGCAGGCCACGAGGCCGGCGGCGAAGGCGCCGTTCACGGTCAGGGCCGCAAGGCCGGCGATGATCTGGGTCGGGGGCGACAGATAGGCGAACACCGCCAGCCCGATCGCGAAGCAGATGCCGATGGAGCCGCCCCAGTACCAGGCGCTCTGCTGGGCTTCCCGGGCGACCTCGTCGATCTGGCGCCAGACGGGGATGGCCGCGGCGCAGGCGAGCAGCAGGACGGCGGTCGCGCCGATGGCGGCCGCGGGCGCCGGCACCATGTGCTCCAGCCGGTGGGCGAACGCGCCGACGGCCAGGCCGCCGCAGAGCCCTCCGGCCAGCAGGCTGACGAGATAGGCGCGGGTCTTGTTGTCTAGCGACGTCATCGGGCGGCTCTCCGTATCGATTTCCAACATTGCGGATGGTAGCGCCAGCAAAATGTAAGGTCAACATTACATTTTGTCTAGGAAGCGCGACAATCGGGTCTGGACCTCCGCGGGGTTGTGGTTCAGAACCCGGCGCCATGCCGTCCAGTTTTTCCATAGGCGATGTCCGGATCGACTCGCGGGTGC
>CAINOV010000050.1 GCA_903851655.1 uncultured Caulobacterales bacterium | reverse complement strand
GTGCCGAAGGACGCGGAAGGGTCCGCTCCGCACCAGAGGCGCGCGGTCCACTGTGATGATGCGGGTGGTCCAGTAGCGGCCCAGCGTCAGGATGACCCAGACTCTCAACAGTTGCAGGACGAAGAAAACGCCCACCAGCCACCACTGAGGCTGGACGCTGATGGGGGTGGTCGTCGCGATGATCAACAGCCAGGATCCGTGCAGCAGAATGAACAGGGGATAGTGGCCCCGGCCGACCTCGCGCCCCCCGTGTTGCAGCAGTCGACGCGTGTTGTGGGCGGCGACCATCAGTTCCAGCAGCCGCTGGATCACCACCAGCCCCAGAATCCAGACCAGCGGGCTCATGCCGCGTCCAGGATCAGCATGCCGGCCGTGAAGCCTGGCCCCAAGGTGGTCAGGAGGCGGCGCCCCCCCGGATGATCGTCCATCGAGGCCTGCAGCACGAACAGGACGGTGACCGAGGACATGTTGCCGTGCGCCCGCAGGACGTCGCGGGCATGCTTCAAGGCCCCCGGCTGAAGATCGAAGCAGGCTTCCAGAGCGTCGATGACCTTGGCGCCCCCGGGATGGCAGACGAACTCGTCCATGTCGGCGAGGGTCAGGGCGTTGTGGGTGAGGAAGCCGTCGACGACCGGTCGAAAATCCTCGCGCACCAGGGTTGGGATGTCCCGCGAAAACAGCACCTTCAGTCCGTCATCGGCCACCTCCCAGCCCATCACGTCGAGACTGTCCGGCCAGGTGTGCTCGCCGCAAGGCCCCACGGACGGTGTCCTCGGGCCGTCTGCCGCGGCCGGTCGGCAGGTGATCACGGCGGCGGCCGCCCCGTCGCCGAACAAGGCCGTCGCGACGATGTTGCTCTTCGACCGGTCCTGCCGGCGAAACGTCAGGCTGCAGAGTTCGACCACCAGCAGAAGCACATTGGAGGCGGGCGCCGCCTTCGCCATTGCCGCCGCCCGGGCCAGTCCGAGGACGCCGCCGGCGCAGCCCAGGCCAAAGATCGGCATGCGCTGGACGTCAGGACGAAAGGCCAGGTTGGCCATGACCCGGGCATCGAGGGCCGGGGTCGCGATCCCGCTGGAACAGACAGTGACGAGGGTGTCGATGTCCTGCGGTCGAAGTCCGCACCGGGCCAGGGCGTCGCTGGCCGCCTCGGTCAGCAGCCGCGTCGCATGCTCGAGGAACAGGGCGTTGCGCTCGGCAAAGCTGTGATGGGCCATGAACCAGTCCAGGGGCACGCAGGAATGCCGTCGGGCGATCTCCGCATTGCGATAGACCGGCGCCAGGCGATGGAACCCGCCGTCGGTGGATCCGAACAGGACGGCCGCGCGGTCGGCGACATCGTCCTGCAACAGGTCGTGGGGTGGAACAGCCGTCGCAAGACTGATCAGGCGGGCAGTTGCGGCGTCGGCAATCGCGGGCATTTGAGATTTTTCCAATGATGCGATCGAGTTGATCACCTCGATGGAACGCGCAGCGTTGTCATGCGTTCCCACATTCATGCGCCCGCGCCCTGAATCAGGGTGACAGATGCTGCCCCCCGCGCGTCCGGTCCGTTCCGACTTGCCGCAATCCCATGCAAGCTGGAGCCCCACCATGGGTCTGACAATGACCGAACCCGGGCGCGCGCCGACCCCGCCCTGGCCGGGCTTTGCCATGATGTGCCTCGGAATGTTCATGGCGATCCTGGATGTGCAGGTGGTTGCGACCTCCATGCCGACCATCCAGAAGGCACTCCAGGTCACGCAGGACCGGATCAGCTGGATCCAGACCGCCTATCTGATCGCCGAGGTGATCGCCATTCCGCTGACGGGGCTTCTGACCCGTTGGCTGTCCATGCGCTGGCTGTTCGTCATGGCGGTATCGACCTTCACCGTGGCCTCGATCGGCTGCGCGGCCAGCAACGCGTTCGGCGCCCTCGTCGCCTGGCGGGTCCTGCAGGGCTTTTCCGGCGGCACACTGATCCCCGCCGTGTTTTCGGCGGTGTTCCTGCTCTTTCCGGCGCAGCGCCAGGGCATAGCCACCACCATCGCAGGCGTTCTGGCCGTGCTTGCGCCGACCATCGGCCCCGTGATCGGCGGATGGATCACGCAGACCTATGACTGGCGGTGGCTGTTTCTGATCAATGTGGGCCCCGGCCTTCTGGCCGCGACCGGGGCGGTCTGGCTGCTGCCAGTCGAACCGGTGGACCGAAACCAGGCCCGACGGATCGATCTGGTGTCCCTTGCTGTGATGGCCGTCAGTCTGGCGGCGCTGGAGGTGGGTCTCAAGGACGCGCCGGGGCGCGGGTGGACCGCTCCGCCGGTCATCGGCCTCCTGGCCCTCAGCCTGGGCAGTGGCGGCCTGTTCCTGCGGCGGACCCTGACCGCGCTGCATCCGATCGTGGAACTCGGGACCTTTGTCGACCGACGCTTTTCCGTCGGTTGTGTCCTCAGCTTCGTGCTCGGCGCCGGACTGTTCGGGTCGGTCTATCTGATGCCGGTCTTCCTTGGCTTCGTCCGCGGCCTCAACGCGTTGCAGATCGGCGCGATCATGCTGGTGACCGGTGCGGCGCAGCTGGCAACCGCGCCGCTGGCGGTGGCCCTTGAGCGCAGGATGGATGCGCGGCTGCTTGCAGGTGCAGGTTTCGCGCTGTTCGCTGTCGGCCTCGGCATGAGCGCCTGGCAGCCCGCCGATGCGGGCTTTCGCGAGATGCTGTGGCCGCAGCTGATCCGCGGGGTGGCGATCATGTTCTGCCTCCTTCCGCCGACCCGCCTGGCCCTGGGTCACCTGGAGCCCGTCAGGATTCCCGACGCCAGCGCCGTCTTCAACCTGATGCGCAACCTGGGCGGCGCCATCGGCATCGCGTTGATCGACACGGTGATCTACGGCCGGTCGCCTGGGCTCGGCGCGGCCATCGTGCGGCGCCTGCAGGCGGGAGACGTGGACACGGCCAAGGCGGTGGGGCTGCCGGTTGCTGCGTTCCTCGCCCACACGCCCGGTCCCGTCGACGCAAGGACCGCGATGCTGATCCGGCCCCTCATCGAACATCTGGCTCTGGCCCAGGCGATCAACGAGGCCTGGCTGATGCTGGCGATCCTGACGGCGGCGGCTCTCATGTGCCTGCCGTTTAGCGGACCGGTGCGTCGGTCGGCGGCGCGGGCGGCTGGGTAGTTTCCGAGCCTGATCGTGCGCCTCCGGGCTGGGTAGGTTTCGGTTATCGGCGTCAAGGCGCACCGGCGACGCCTCGGTCTCTTCCCGAAACCTTCCGGACCTGGAGCGCCTGTGTGACGATCAAGCCGACTGAACACCGCCCGACCGGGTTCGCGCCGGAGGCGCTGGTCGCGCTGGTGCCGCACACCCGGGCCTTCGCCAGGTCCCTCTGTCGCGACCCGACTCTCGGTGAAGATCTTGCCCAGGACGCCCTCGCCATGGCCTGGGGTCGGCGCGAGAGCTACCATTCCGGCACGAACCTCAAGGCGTGGCTCTTCACGATCGTACGCAACCGATTCATTTCCGACCGGCGCCGCGCCTGGCGTGTGGTTTCACTCAATCCTAAACTCGCCGAGGAGCGGCTAGTCTTCTCGACCAACCCGACGGCCGCCCTCGAACTCGACGACCTGCGCCGAGCCCTGCAGGACCTTAGCACCGAACAACGAGACGCACTTTCCCTGGTCGGCGTGGCCTGCCTGACCCACGATGAGGTCGCGCTGATCTGTGGCTGTCCCGTCGGCACGGTAAAGAGTCGTGTAAGTCGAGCCCGGCGAAAGCTGGCCATGGTCCTTGCCTCGGGTCGTCTAAGCGGGGAAAGACGCGACCCCGGTTGGGCGGCCGGAGCCATCCTTGCGGATGCCGGGAAAATCTTAGCCGGGCCAAAAACATGAGGCACGGGCGATGCTAAGATCGCTAGAGCCTGTCAAATTTGCTAGCGGGAAGCGGTAGATTCCGATCGTTTCCAGGAACTGTCCGGACTCGTTCTGAGGTGGTCCCGGAAAATCGGACAGGGATTTAAGGTTGGTTCGCCCTTGATGAAGGACGGATCTGATGACTGGCAAACGCAAGCGTTACTCGGCTGATTTTAAGGCAAAGGTGGCGCTGGAGGCGCTGAACGGGGAGCTGACCCTGTCGCAACTGGCGCCGAAGGCGCTCACGTAGGTTCGCTTCGAGGTCACATGCAGAGCTTCGACGATGATCGCCTGGCCTGCCGTGATATGATGCTTCCAGGCGCCGAGGCCCGCCCACCCGCTTTCCGAATAGGTCTCATCCGGATCCAGCGGGCCTGGGTGATAGAAGAGGTCCCCCGGCGCCAGATGCTTGGACCGGGTGTCGAAGATGTCGAGGCGGCCGGTGAAGCTCTCCGCGCCGTATTGCTGGACGAGCCGGACGTAGGCTGCGCGGAAGTCGAGAT
>CAINOV010000049.1 GCA_903851655.1 uncultured Caulobacterales bacterium | reverse complement strand
GCCCGCGAGACGTCGTCCAGCTCCGGAAAGTCAGGCCGCGCGTCGAGATCGGCCATGCGTGGAGTCATCAGGGCCTTGTGCTCGAGGTCCCGCAGTCCGGGCAGGTCGATCAGGCGGCGAAGGGGGGCTGTGGCGCTCATGGTCCCATCATCGGCCGCCCCGGCCCGGGGTTCAAGCGGGGGCATGACAGGGCCGTCGTTTGTTCCTAGGTTTCCGCGGCCCGCAATGAGATCGGACCAACCATGAGCCAACCCGCCCTGAAGCTGGACCCCGAGGGCGTCAACGCCGTCCTGCGGGCCGCCTTTCCCGACGCCCCCCGCGAGGCCATGGGCCTGGTGGCGGAGGCCGAGCCGGGCCGGGTGCTGGTCCGCCGCCCCTATGGCCCCGGCCTGCTGCGCCCCGGCGGCATCATCTCGGGCCCGACGCTGATGAGCCTGGCCGACACTGCCGCCTACGCCCTGGTGCTGGCCCATGTGGGGGACCAGAAGATGGCGGTGACCAGCTCCCTGGTGATAAACTTCCTGCGGGGCGCGGCGGTGGGCGACATCTGGGCCGACGCCCGGCTGCTGCGGCTGGGACGGAGGATGGCCGTGTGCGACGTGCGACTGTGGACCGAATCGGCGGACCGCATCGCCGCCCAGGCCACGGTGACCTACAGCCTACCGTAATTCACTTCCTCGCGACCCCGGTTGCGCTGCGGCGCGATCGGTCGTCTCCTCCGGCAGCGTGGGAGCAAGCCGGAGAGCTGCGATGGATGACAGTCTGGAAGAGCGGGTGCAGGACCTGGAGCAGCTGGTCCTGAGGCTGGGCGAACGGATCGACATGCTGGAGGCGCAGCTGGACGGCATGTCGCGCCTGGCGATCCGCACCGCCACCGCCGCCCTGCAGGCCGAGGGCGAGCCGGAAGCGGCCTGACCGGGGCGCCCTCAGGACGCGGCGCTGGCCTGCATCGGCCGGTCGAACCCCTGCAGGAACGCGATCACGTCGGACAGCATCATCGGTCGGGCGATGTGATAGCCCTGGGCGTAGTCGCAGCCCATACCCCCCAGCAGGGCCAGAGCCTCCGCCGTCTCCACCCCTTCGGCGACGACGCGCATGCCCAGGCCATGGGCCAGGTCCACCGTGGACTTGACCAGCAGCCGGTCCCTCGGATTCTGGTCGATCAGCAGCACGAAGGCCTTGTCGATCTTCAGCTCCTGGGCCTGGATCTGCTTCAGATAGGCCAGCGAGGACAGGCCCGAGCCATAGTCGTCGATGGACACCGGCACGCCAGCCTGCTCGAACATCCGCAGGACGTGCAGTCCCTCCTCCGGATTGGCGATCACGGCGGTCTCGGTGATCTCCATGGTGATCTTGCCGCCGGCGAAGCGGATGGCGTTCAGCGCCCGCTCGGCCAGGGCGCGGTTGCCCAGCACGCTGCCGGACAGGTTGATGGCGATGGGCAGGTCAAAGCCGGCCGAGCGCAGGGTCTGCTGGTCCACCAGGGCGCGCTCCAGCACCCATTCGGTCAGGCCCTCGATATTGCCGGTCTCCTCGGCCATGACGATGAACAGGTCCGGCGAGATCGGCCCGCGGGTGGCGTGACGCCAGCGGCACAGGGCCTCGAAGCCGGCGATCCGTCCGGTCCGCAGGTCGTATTTCGGCTGGTAGAACAGGCTGAGCTCGCCATTGGTGCGGGCCGCGGCCAGCTCGCTCATCAGCGACAGGTTCTGGGCCGGGTCGCCATAGGCGGCCTCGTCGAAGGCGGCCATCCGCAGATGCGCCGCCTGGGCCTGGTCGATGGCGATGTTGGCGTGCTCCACCACCCGGTTGTCATGGATGATCGCATCATCGGGCGCGGCGACGAACAGGCCCAGGGTCAGGGTGACGTCGACCACCGCCCCGCCCAGCTGGAACGGGCCGGCCAGGCCGTCCAGCAGGCGGTTGGCCAGGGCGGCGGCGGCGGCGGCGTTGCGCACCGGCGCCGCCAGGGCCAGGCGCCCGGTGGACACCCGGGCGCACAGGACGCCGGGCTGCAGCCGGACCAGCTGCCCGGCGATCTGGCTGACCAGCTCCCCCAGCAGTTGATAGCCGATGGCGTTGCGCAGCACGTCGAGGCGGTCGATGGCCAGCGCGATCACGGCGACGGAATGATCGCCCGGCGCGATCCGCATCCGGCCGATCTCGGCCTCCAGCGCGGTCCGGTTCGGCAGGCCGGTTTCCGGGTCCCGCAGGGCCATGTCGGTGATGCGCTGCTCGCGCTCGACGATGGCGGCGGACATGGTGTTGAAGTTGGCGGCCAGCCGGCCGATCTCGTCATTGGAGCGGATGCTCACCTCCGCCCGGGCGCCCTCCCCCAGGGCGCTGACGGCGGAGTCCAGCAGGGCCACGGGCCGGGTGATGCTGCGGGCCAGGGCCCAGCTGCCCGCCACCAGAACGCAGATGGACAACAGGCCAAGCCCCCCCAGCGCCGCCAGCAGCGGCCCATAGGGCGCCAGGGCCCGATCCAGGGGATAGCGCAGCAGCAGCAGCAGGGGCGCGGTCTCGCCCACCGCCCGGACGGGGGAGACCAGCGCCACCGCCTTGCCCGTGGGCGCGGCCAGGATCCGCGGCTCGCCCTGCGCCTTGTCCCTGGGCCGGTCCGAGTCCTGGGCGGCGAAGGCGTTGATCGCCGCGGCGTCGGCGGAATTGGGATTGGCCACGTCGCGCCACTGGCCGTCGGTCCCCCGCTGCAGCAGCCGGGCCTCCAGCGGGATGGCGGACAGGTGCTCGAAGGTCTGCATCTGCGACCGGTCCAGGCGATTGGCGAACACCACCCAGCCGATCAGCTGCGGCGCCATCACCGGGACGCTGATCGTCTGGCAGGGCACGCCGGCGATCTGTAGAACCCCCGAGGCATAGTCGCTGTCCCCCAACGCGCGCAGCAGGTCGGCGCGGGCGGACTCCGTCAGGGCCCCGGCGCCGCCCCCCAGGATGCGGCCGTCGGCCAGGACCAGGAAGGCGTGATCGATCCCCCGCCGGGCGCGAAGGTTGTCGAGGGCCGACTCGATGGTCGGCGCGTCCCCCGTGGCGATGGCGGAAGTGAAGCCGAAATCCTTGGCCAGCAGCTCGGCGTTGCCCTGCAGCTCCCGGGACTTCATGGCGAAGATCCGGTCGAACACGGTGCGCGACGCCGCCAGCTCGGCCTTGGTGGCGTTCACGGCGTTGGCGGTGACCATGGGCGCCACCGCCTGGGCCACGGCCAGCAGGGTGGTGACGAACAGGGCCGCGTAGAGAAACGTGACCCGGGTCTGAAGCTTGCGGAACACGGGTCTAGTTCCCCATGCCGCGCATGGACGACATGGACGCCGGCGGGTCCCGCAGGTCCAGGGTGAAGGCCTGCTGCCCGGCGCCCTTCAGGGTCACCGGCCGGCTGAGGGTCTGTCCCACCCCCTTCAGAAACGGGTGCCAGACCTTCACCACCACCGCCCCGTCGGGCAGGTTGCGCAGCAGCACGCGCCCCTGATCGTCCGACACCGCCGCATAGGGCGTATCGGCCACGAAGATATAGGCCAGCATCCGGTCATGGATATTGCAGCCCAGGGCCACGACGCCGGCCTTGTCGAAGGTCACCGTGCGGTGATCTTCCTGGCCGAACAGCTTCAGCTCGAACTTCTTGGCGGCGGAGAACGAATAGACGTGGTGCCGCACCTTGTCGAGATTGGGAAAGGTCACTGTTGCGCCGACCGGAACCAGCAAGACGAAGGGATGAAACTGGATCTTCTCCTGCGACATCTGAAACGGTCCGGAGAGGCGGGTCGAGGCGGGCGGCGCGGCGCCCGCGGCGGGGGTGACGGTCACCACCGCATCCCGGACCGGCGCCCCCGTGGGAGTGTGCAGGTCAACCGTGAGGTCCGCGGCCAGGGCCTGACCGGACATCAGCGCAACGCTCAACAGGATCAGGGTCAGAAGGCGGGTCATCTGGATCGATTAATAGTTACAACCCGTGAATTTGCGGTGAATCCGAGCATCTCCAAAGCCGACTAACCAAATGGCAAGGCTTTTGGTGCGACAGAGTTAATGCATACCATGAGTAGAGTTGTCGCCTTGCCCGACCTTCGTCCAACATATCGGATCGCACTCGTGGGGCTGGCCTGCCTGACCTTCGCGCGCCCCGCCGCCGCAGCGCCGGAATATGAGTGGGGCGGCAAGCTGGACCTCACCCGCGGCGTGACCAGCGTCGACGGCGCGGCCGGCGGCGGGATCGCCGACTGGGCCCTGATCGCCGGCAACGAGACCCGGGACGGCGTCGGCGGCGTCGGCAGCCTGACCACGGTGCGCACCCACAACTACACCCTGACCAGCTACGGCCTGGGCCTGGGCGCCTGGGACCGGTTCGAGGTCAGCTATGCCGGCCAGGACTTCGACACGGGCAAGACCGGCGGCCGGCTGGGCCTGGGGAACGGCTACACCTTCCACCAGGACATCTTCGGCCTGAAGGCGCGCCTGTTCGGCGACGCGGTCTACGACCAGGACCACTGGACGCCCCAGGTGGCCGTGGGCGTCCAGGTGAAGTCCGCCGACCACAAGGCCCTGCTGCAGGCCCTTGGGGCGAAGAGCGCCGACGGGGTCGACTATTACGTGACCGCCACCAAGATCCTGCTGGACCGGAGCCTGCTCCTCGACGCCACCCTGCGCATGACCCGGGCCAACCAGTGGGGCCTGCTGGGCTTCGGCGGCGACCGCCAGTCCGGCTATCAGCCCCAGTTCGAGGGCTCGGTCGGTTATCTGCTGACGCCGAAGCTGCTGCTGGGGGCGGAGCTGCGCACAAAGCCGGACAATCTGCGCTTCGCCCGGGAAACCGGTGCGTCGGACCTGTTCGCGGCCTACGCCGTCAACAAGACCCTGTCGGCGACCCTGGCCTGGGCCGAGCTGGGGGACGTGGCCACCTTCCGCCGCCAGAGCGGCCTCTATTTCTCCCTGCAAGCGGGATTCTGACATGACGCTTCGCCCCCTCCTGCTGACGGCGGCCCTGCTGCTCGCCCTCCCCGCCGCCGCGATCGCGGCCGAAAAGCCGGTGGACCCCTATGTCCAGTCCGACGCCAACGCCGGCGTCACGCCGATGAAGGGGGATGCGGTGTTCAAGGCCTTTCACGGCAAGGCGGGGATCGACCGGGTCGTGCACCGGCTGAACTGGTATCACCACCACGACCCGCGGATCGCCGACATCTTCCACGCCGCCGATGACGAGCGGCTGGAGCGGACCCTGTCGGAGATGGTCTGCTATGTGCTGGGCGGGCCCTGCCACTATACCGGCCGGGACATGGTCAGCGCGCACAAGGACATGGGCGTGCAGGTCTATCACCAGAACGCCCAGATCGAGGACCTGCAGAAGGCCATGTCCGAGGAGGGCGTGCCCGTCTGGGCGCAGAACAAGCTCCTGGCCAAGCTGGCGCCCCTGGAGCGGGTGACGGTCACCCGTTGACCGGGCCCCGCTGACAGGAACCGCCGGACGGGTCTAGTCTGGGAAAAACCCAGGAGGATCCCGCCCATGCGTCTCGACCGCCCCCGTATCGCCCCCGCCGCCGACGACGCCCTGACCCCGGCCCAGCGGGACGTGCTGACCCCCCTGGGGATGCGCGGCCCGGTGCTGAACATCTTCCGCACCATGGCCCGGGCGCCGGAGTCCCTGACCGCCTTCCTGGCCTGGGGGAGCTACATCCTCAGTCGCCGCAACGCCCTGCCGGAGCGGGAGCGGGAGCTGGTGATCCTGCGGGTCGGGTTTCTGTGCAAGTCGGGCTATGAGTGGGGCCAGCATGTGGTCATCGGCCTGCGCGCCGGCCTGACGGAGGCGGAGATCGCCCGGATCAAGCAGGGCGCCGCCGCTCCGGGCTGGAGTCCCGCCGACCGGGCCCTGCTGGCGGCCACGGACCAGCTGGTGGGCGACCACTTCGTCCGGGACGCCGCCTGGGCCGACCTGCGGAGCCACTTCGACGAGAAGGCCTGCATGGATTTCGTCTATACGGTGGGCCAGTACACCCAGGTGTCCATGGTGCTGAACACCTTCGGCGTGCAGCTGGACGAGGGCATGGCGCTGGATGCGGATCTGAGGGGGGAATGAGATCCCGTTTTGCATTTTGAACAGTCGTCATTCCCGGGCGAAGACCCGGGAACCTCGGTCCGGATTTAGCGCCACATCCGGACGGAGGTTCCCGCCTCTAGGGCGGGAATGACGACTTATAAAAATATAAAAGTCGCTGTCATTCCCGGGCTAAGACCCGGGAACCTCGGTCCGGACCACCCCCACCCTTCGCAATCGCTCCCGGCCCAGCTATACAAACTCCCATGTCAGACGGCGAACCAACCGAGATCAAGGCGGCGCCGCCCCCCACGGGCGTCGGCCGGGGCTTCATCCACGACATGTGGTACTTCGCCGCCCTGTCGGACGAGCTGAAGCCCGGGGCCCTGAAGCGCCACGAGATCATGGGCGAGCCGGTGCTGCTGGGCCGCGACCGCGCCGGCGCCGTCTACGCCCTGCGGGACATCTGCCCCCACCGGGCCGCCCCCCTCTCCGCCGGGCGGGTGGTGGCCGACGACGCCGGACAGCAGGCGATCGAGTGCCCCTATCACGGCTGGCTGTTCCGCACCGCCGACGGCGCCTGCTCGAAGATCCCCTCCCTCGTCCCCGGCCAGGGGATCGAGAGCGAGCGCATCCGCGTCCGCCGCTGGGCCGTGGCCGAGAGCCAGGGGATGGTGTTCATCTACATGGCCGCCAACCCCCGGGACGAGACCCCCTCCATGCCCCCGCCGACCTTCGAGGGCGTGGTGGGCGGCAAGCCCAAGCTGGTGGAGCGGATGGACTTCGACAGCCATATCGACCATGCGGTGGTGGGGCTGATGGACCCCGCCCACGGCCCCTATGTGCACCAGCAGTGGTGGTGGCGCTCCGCGAAGCAGCAGCTGGACAAGGCCAAGCGGTTCGAGCCCCGGCCCTATGGCTTCGCCATGGTCCGCCATGCGCCGTCGAAGAACAGCCGGGCCTACGCCATCCTCGGCGGCGCGCCGGAGACCGAGATCACCTTCCGCCTGCCGGGCCTCAGGTGGGAGCACATCACCGTGGGCGCCCGACAGGTGCTGGCGCTCACCTGCCTCACCCCGATCAGCGAGACGAAGACCCGCATCACCCAGCTGATCTGGTCGGACCATCCCGCCTTCGTGGTGCTGGCGCCCTTCATCAAGGCCGGGGCCAAGCGGTTCCTGCAGCAGGACGGGGACATGGTGAACCTGCAGAACGAGGGCCTGCGCTATGATCCGCCGCTGATGTGGATCGACGACGCCGACCGCCAGGCCAAGTGGTACCAGGCCCTGAAGAAGGCCTGGATCGCGTCCCGCGCCCCCGGCGGCCCGGCCTTCGCCAACCCGGTGGAGGCGACGGTGCTGAAGTGGCGGAGTTGACCCCAAGTCGTCGTCATTCCCGCCCTCGAGGCGGGAACCTGCCTCCGGATGGGGCGCCACATCCTGTACAAGTTTCCCGGGTCTTCGCCCGGGAATGACGGCTGGATATATGATTTTATTTTAAATCGTCATTCCCGGCCTTGAGCCGGGAACCTCCCTCCAACGCACCCCCGAATACGCCAGGATCGGCGCCAGCCAGCGTTCGGCCTCGGCCATGGTCCAGCCCTTGCGCCGGGCGTAGTCCTGCACCTGGTCCCGGTCGATGCGGCCGACGCCGAAATAGTGCGCCTCCGGATGGCTGAAATAGAGGCCCGACACCGCCGCCGCCGGGCTCATGGCGAAGCTCTCGGTCAGGGTGATCCCGGTCTGCGCCGTGGCGTCCAGCAGGCGGAAAAGCGTCGCCTTTTCCGTATGATCCGGCTGGGCGGGATAACCCGCCGCCGGCCGGATGCCCTGATACTTTTCCGCCAGCAGGTCCTCCAGGGACAGGGCCTCGTCCGGCGCATAGCCCCAGAAGGTCCGCCGCACCTCCAGGTGCAGCCGCTCGGCGAACGCCTCCGCCAGGCGGTCGGCCAGGGCGGCGACGATGATGGCGGAATAGTCGTCGCCGGCGTCGCGGAAGCTCTTCGCGAAGTCCGCCTCCCCATGCCCCGCGGTCACCGCGAACCCCCCCACATAGTCCGCCGGCCCGCCCACGGGGGCGACGAAATCCGACAGGGCGGCGTTGGCCCGGCCGCCGGTCTTGTCCATCTGTTGGCGGAGCGTGTGCAGCCGGGCAATCTCCGTGTTCCGTGATTCATCGGCATAGACGGCGATGTCGTCGCCCACGGACTGGGCCGGCCAGAAGCCCACGACTCCGGTCGCGGTGAAGCGCTTCTCGGCGATGATCCGCGCCAGGAGGGGTTGCGCGTCGGCCCACAGGGCCCGGGCCGCCTCTCCCACCACGTCGTCCTGCAATATGTCCGGATAGCGCCCCACCAGGTCCCAGCTCTGGAAGAAGGGGGACCAGTCGATGGTGTCGGCCAGGGTCTGAAGGTCATAGGCCGCGAAGGTCCTCAGTCCCAGGAAGGACGGCTTCGGCGGCGCGTAGCTGGCCCAGTCGATGGGGATGCGGTTGGCCCGGGCATCGAGGATGGCCGTGCGCGGGCGCTTGTCCTGGCCCCGCGCGAACTGCTCCCGCACCCGGGCGTATTCCGCCCGCGTCTCGTCCCGCACGGATTGCGCCGTGTCCGGAGAGAGCATCTGGCTGACCACGCCCACCGCCCGGCTGGCGTCCAGCACATAGGTGACCGCGCCGGCGGGATAGGCCGGTTCGATCTTCACCGCCGTGTGCGTCTTCGACGTGGTGGCGCCGCCGATCAGCAGGGGAATGTCCATCCCCCGGCGCTGCATCTCCGCCGCCACGAACACCATCTCGTCGAGGGAGGGGGTGATCAGGCCCGACAGGCCGATGGCGTGGGCCCTGTGCTCCACCGCCGCATCCAGGATGCGGTCCGCGGGGACCATGACGCCGAGATCGATCACCTCGTAATTGTTGCACTGCAGGACCACGCCGACGATGTTCTTGCCGATGTCGTGCACGTCGCCCTTCACCGTGGCCATGATGATCCGGCCCGCGGGCTCCCGCGCCTCCCCGGCCTTTTCCGCCTCCATGTAGGGCAGCAGATAGCCCACCGCCTGCTTCATCACCCGGGCGGACTTCACCACCTGGGGCAGGAACATCTTGCCCGCGCCGAACAGGTCGCCCACCCGGCCCATGCCGTCCATCAGCGGGCCCTCGATCACGTGCAGGGGACGCTCCACCGTCTGGCGGGCGGCCTCGGTGTCCTCGATGATGTAGTCGGTGATGCCGTGGATCAGGGCGTGGGCCAGGCGCTCCGCCACCGGCGCCTCCCGCCACTTCAGGTCCACCACCCGGGCCTCGGCCTTGTCGCCCTTGTACTTGGGCGCCAGGTCCACCAGCCGCTCGGTGGCGTCGTCGCGGCGGTTCAGGATCACGTCCTCCACCGCGTCGCGCAGCTCCCGCGGGATATCGTCATAGACCGGAAGGTCGCCGGCGTTGACAATGCCCATGTCCATGCCGGCGCGGATGGCGTGGTACAGGAAGACCCCGTGGATCGCCCGGCGCACCGGCTCGTTGCCGCGGAAGCTGAACGACACGTTGGACACGCCGCCGGACACCCGGGCGAAGGGCAGGGTCCGCTTGATCTCCGCCGTGGCCTCGATGAAGTCCAGGGCGTAGCGGTTGTGCTCCTCGATCCCCGTCGCCACGGCGAAGATGTTGGGGTCGAAGATGATGTCCTCCGGCGGGAAGTCGACTTGCTCCGTGAGCAGACGATAGGCCCTCTGGCAGATCTCCACCTTGCGCTTCACCGTGTCGGCCTGGCCCTGCTCGTCGAAGGCCATCACCACCACCGCGGCGCCATAGCGCAGGCAGGCCCGGGCTTGGGCCAGGAACTCCGCCTCCCCCGCCTTCATGGAGATGGAGTTGACGATGGCCTTGCCCTGCACGCACTGCAGCCCCGCCTCGATCACCGTCCATTTGGAGCTGTCGATCATGATCGGCACCCGGGAGATGTCCGGCTCCGCGGCGATCAGGTTGAGGAACTTCACCATCGCCGCCTCGGAGTCGAGCAGGCCCTCGTCCATGTTCACGTCGATGATCTGGGCGCCCGCCTCCACCTGCTGCCGGGCGATGGACAGGGCGGCGGCGTAGTCCCCCTCGGCGATCAGCTTGCGGAACTTCGCCGAGCCGGTGACGTTGGTGCGCTCGCCGATATTGACGAAGACGGTGGAGGAGGCGGCGGTCATGCAGGTCTTTCGGGGCTGGGGGGGGGTCGGAGGGAGGTTCCCGGGTCAAGCCCGGGAATGACATCTAAATATTTGAATCATATTCAATTCGTCATTCTCGGCCTTGAGCCGAGAACCTCTGTCCGGATGAAGCGCCACATCCGGACCAAGGTTCCCGGGTCTCCGCCCGGGAATGACGACTGGCTTTTACACTGTCACTCCCGCACCAGCCCCGGCAGACCATCCAGCGTCTTCGCGTTGCGCTCGAGGCGGCTCTCCAGCCACGCGTCCGGAGTCTTGTGGTCGATGTAGCGCGCGAGCTGGTCGCGTTCGCCCCGGTAGTCATAGAAGGGCACGCCCCAGCCGCAGGCGTCGGTCACCCGGGTGATCCGGCAACGGATGATCCCCCGCGCCGCCTGGGGCAGGGCGAACAGCGGCCGCAGGGCCTGGTACTCCGGATCGGCGAAGCTGAACGCCTCCGCCCGGCCGTAGATGCGCACGATGTTCGCCGCCCCGTCGAAGGCGCAGAACATGAAGGTGATCCGTCCGTTCTCCCGCACATGGGCGTGGGTCTCGATGCCCGAGCCCCCCAGGTCCAGATAGGCGACGGTGGAATTGTCGATCACCACGAAGCTGTCATAGCCCTTGGGCGACAGGTTCACCGAGCCCTCCGCCGACAGGGGGGCGGTGGCGACGAAGAACATCTTCTGGGCCCGGATGAACGCGATCAGGTCGTCGTTCAGGGCGTCGTAGGTTTGGCTCATGCGGCGGTCCCTCGTCTAAGGCCTCAGGCCAGTTCGAACGGTTCCAGCCCCGACAGGCGCAGCGCCCGCGGGCGCGCCGGGGGAACCCGGGCGGGCTTGCCGGCCACGGATCTTGCGATGTGGGCGATGTGTTCCGGCGTGGTGCCGCAGCAGCCGCCGACGATGTTGACCAGGCCGGACTTGGCCCATTCGTCGATGAAGCAGGCGGTCTCGTGCGGCGTCTCGTCATACTGGCCAAACGCGTTGGGCAGGCCGGCATTGGGATAGGCGCTGACCAGGGTGTCGGCGATGCGCGACAGCTCGGCGATGTGCGGCCGCATCAGCTCGGCCCCCAGCGCGCAGTTCAGCCCCACGGCGAAGGGCTTGGCGTGCCGCACCGAGGCCCAGAACGCCTCCACCGTCTGGCCAGACAGGGTGCGCCCCGAACGGTCGGTGATGGTGCCGGAGATCCAGATGGGCAGGGGCTCCAGCCCCTCGTCGGTCAGGTCCATCACCGCCTTGATCGCCGCCTTGGCGTTCAGGGTGTCGAAGATGGTCTCGATCAGGAACAGATCCACCCCGCCCTCGTGCAGGGCCCGGGCCTGCTGCTTGTAGGCCTCGTAGACCTGGGCGAAGGTCACCGCCCGGGCGCCGGGATCGTTCACGTCCGGGCTGATGGACAGGGTCCGGTTCAGGGGACCGATGGAGCCGGCCAGGAACCGCGGCTTGGTGGGATCCTGCGCCGTCCAGCGGTCTGCAGCCTCCCGCCCCAGCCGGGCCGCGGCGTGGTTCAGGGCGACCACCTGGTCTTCCATCCCATAGTCCGCCTGGCCGATGACGGTGGAGGAGAAGGTGTTGGTCTCGGAAATGTCGGCGCCGGCGGCGTAATAGGCGTCGTGCAGCTGGGTGACGATGTCCGGCCGGGTAAGGCAGAGGAGGTCGTTGTTGCCCTTCTGCGGGTGGTTGTGCTGGGCGAACTGCGTCCCGCGGAAGTCCTCCTCCGAGAGGCCCTCCCGCTGGATCATCACGCCCCAGGCGCCGTCCAGCACCAGGATGCGCTGCTGCGCGGCGGCCTTCAGGGCGGCGATGCGGTCCTGTCTGGTCATGGTTTTGTGGCCTTTGCGGTCTGCAGCGCCAGCTGGCGCTGGAATTCGGCGTCCATCGTCGCGGTGAGCCGGTCCAGCTCCCCCGGGACGATGAACGGATTGACGGGGTTGTTCAGCCGGGCGCGCTTGCCCTTCAGGTCGAAGAATTCGGCATGGGGGGCGAGCAGCACGTCGGCGTGGATCGTCTTCAGGCGGACGAAGGTGCGGCGGAGGGTCGCCCCGAGGATGCGGGCCGCGCTCACGCCGCCGCCGCCTGTTCGCGCACGCCCAGCACCCGGCACAGGGCGTAGGTCAGGTCCGCCCGGTTCAGGGTGTAGAAGTGGAAGTCCTCGAACCCTTCCGCCGCCAGCCGGGCGCACAGCTCCGCCGCTACCGAGCAGGCCACCAGCCGCCGCGTGTCCGGGTCGGCGTCCAGTCCCTCGAACAGGGGCGGCATCCAGTCGGGGATCACCGCGCCGGTGGATCCGGCCATGCGCACCAGGCCCTTGAAATTGGTCACCGGCATCACCGCCGGCAGGATCGGAAGGGTGACGCCCGCGGCCCGGACCCGGTCCACGAACCGCAGGAAACCGTCGATGTCGAAGAAGAACTGGCTGATCGCCCGGGTGGCGCCGGCGTCCTCTTTGGCCTTCAGCACGTCGATGTCGTGGGCGGGAGATCCTTCGGGATGACCTTCGGGATAGCAGCCGACGCTGACCTGGAAGTCGCCG
>CAINOV010000048.1 GCA_903851655.1 uncultured Caulobacterales bacterium | reverse complement strand
GGCTGCGGCGAACAGCTCCGCCGCCAGCCGGTCCTCGGTGGCGACGACCTCGTGGCTCAGCTTTTCATAGTCGGCGAGGGCGCGAATGAAGCCCAGCACCAGTCCCGCTTCGCCCGCGCGCACGGGACGGATCACAACGGTCATCGAGGCGTCAGGCTCCCGTGGCGGACTGGGACAGGGCCCAGAGGCGGTCGGCGAGGATCGGGTCCAGGGCATAGGGCTCCACCCCGCGCATCCGCGGCGCCTCCGACGCCGGCAGGGCCTGGGCGCAGTCCTCGAGATAGTGGCCGCCGACGCCTTCCAGTTCCGCGCCGAGCGCCGCCCAGACGCTGGTGGAGGCGCCCTGCTCCGGCGTCTTGAACCCCTGGGCGAGATTGCCGTCCTCGTCCATCCAGCCCATGCCGATCATCTCCTCCCGCGGCAGGTGGCGCTGCAGCGGGGTCATAATGCCGCCGGGCATGACGGCGTTGGCGGTGACGCCGTGACGCTTGAAGCGATTGTGGAAGCCCACGGCGAACAGGGCGTTGGCGGTCTTGGACTGGCCATAGCTCTCCCACTTGTCGTAGGGGCGCTTGAGATAGTTGGGGTCGTCGAAGTTCACGCCGGCGCGGCGGTGGGCGATGGAGGACAGGGCCACCAGCCGCACGGGCCCGCCCTTGGCCTGGGCCCCGTCCATCAGCGACGGGGCCAGCAGCACCGACAGAAGGTAGTGGCCGAAATGATTGGTGCCGATCTGCATCTCCAGCGCGTCCTCGGTGTAGCCCAGCGGACAGGCCATCACCCCGGCGTTGTTGATCAGCAGATGCAGCGGACGCCGCCCCCACCGCTCGGCGAAGGCGCGGACGGAGGCGAGGCTGGCCAGGTCCAGCGCCTCGACCCGGGGCCGCGGTCCGGTTGCGGTCTGGCCGATCTCCTCCGCGGCGGCTGCGCCCAGGTCCGGCTTGCGCACGGCGATGACGATCTCGCAGCCGCGCTCGGCCAGCGCCCGGGCGGTTTCGATGCCGATCCCCGTGGCCGCCCCGGTGATCACCGCGGTCCAGCCGGTCAGGTCGTGGCCCGCCGCGACCTCTCGGGCGGAGCTGAAGGGCCCGAAGGCCGAGGTGATCCGATCCGTCATGCGTAGTCTCCCCGTCTTGTTATGTTCAAACCGCCCGGTACCAGGCGACCCCGTCAGCGTCGATCTCCCGCACCGCCTGCTCCCGGTGCAGCAGACAGTTGATGTGCGCAAGGCTCTCGCCGGTCGCCATGCCGATCAGGTCCGGCCCGATCGGCCGGGCGAACAGGGCGCCGAACACGTCGATGGCGCGCTTCGGCTCCGCCAGCGCCCGGTGCAGGCGAACCAGCGAGCGCTCATGCCCGCGGATCAGATGCTCGATGCGCACATGCAGTCCGTGGAACGGGTCATTGTGCGCCGGCAGCACCAGCACGTCGGCGGGCACCTGGCTCTGCAGATGGGCCAGGGAGGTGAGCCAGTCGTCCAGCGGGTCGGCGTCGGGCTCCGTCGGGAAGACCGACACATTGGACGAGATCTTCGGCAGCACCTGGTCGCCCGAGATCATCACCCCCAGGGCGGGGCAATAGAGGCAGGCATGCTCCGGCGAATGCCCCGATCCCATGACCACGGTCCAGTCATGGGCGCCGATCCGGATCACGTCCCCGGCCGACAGGCGGCGGTAGCTGTCCGGCAGGGGGTAGAGCCCCTTGCCGAAGCCGCCGAACCGGGTGCGGTAGGTCTCGATCGCGTCCTCGGACCAGCCGGCGGCCTTGTAGAACCGGACGCCGTCCTGCGGCGCCTCGCGCCCGGTGTCCGCCGCCAGCATCCGGCAGGAGATGTATTCGAGGCGGGACATCCACAGCCGGGCGTCGAACTTGCGCGCCAGCCAGCCGGCCATGCCCACATGGTCCGGATGCATGTGGGTGACGAACACCCGGGTGACCGGACGCCCTCCGAGGGCGCCCTTGAAGGCCGCGCGCCAGGCGTCGGCGGTCTCCTTGGTCTGGATGCCGGTGTCGACCACCGCCCAGCCCTCCCCGTCGCGGATGGCCCAGACATTGATGAACTTGAGGGAAAAGCTCAGCGGCATGCGCAGCCACAGGACCCCCGGCGCCACCTCCACGGCGTCCCCGGCGCCCGTCTCGGGGACCGTTTCGAAGGGATAGACCAGGACCGGCCGACGCTCTTCCACTTCCGTATCGTCGCTCACGATCCCCTCCGCACGTGTTCTGTCTTGCACCCTCGAGGGGGCAAGGGTCAAAGTAACGCCATCACGGTCGGCTTGACCATTGGTTCCGGACACGGCTTAAGACGGAAAACAACGTCGGCTGTCCGCCGCTCAGGAGACTTCAAGGATGAAACGCTTAGGTATGGCGATCCTCGCCATGGCATTCGCCGCCCTGGCGCCGGTGGCGGCCCAGGCCGCAGCGCCGGCCGAACTCCCCAAGATCACCAAGGCCGATATCGATCGCGGCCTGAAGGAGGCGCCGGCGGTGGCGGCCGAAGCGGGCGTCACCTGCACCGTGACCAATGCGCGCTTCATCGGCACCATGACCCTGTCCGCGACCAGCAAGGACGCGAAGGACGCCAAGCCGACGCCGGTGAGCGGCTACGAGGTCGCCTGCAAGGAGGGTCTCGGCTACACCCTGCTGACGATGAAGCCGACCGCCACGGCCAATGACTGCGTCGCCTCCGCGCTGAGCCCGTCGCTCGCGTGCCGCCTGCCGGAAAACGCGAATCCGAAGGCGGGCCTGATCCCGATGATGACCGAAGCCGGTCGTCCCTGCGACGTCACCAACGCCAAGTTCCTGGGCGCCACCTCGTCCGGGACCAAGTTCTACGAAGTGGCCTGCAGGCCCGGCGAGGGGTATCTCGTGCAGCGTGAACCGGGCAAGGCGCCGTCCGCCTTCCCATGCATCAGCGCCGTCGGCGGCAAGCTGGCCTGCACGCTCACCACGGACGAGCAGTCCGCGACCTACGCCAAGTCCCTCGCCGCCGGGGTCAAGAAGCCCTGCGACGCCAAGGACGTCCGCTATATCGGCATGACCTCCAGCGGGCTCGATGGCTACGAGATCGCCTGCAAGGACGGCGCGACCGGCTTCATCTTCACCATCACGCCGGCTGGGGAATTCAAGCAGCAGGTCGACTGCGCGCTGGCCTCGGGCTTCCTCGGCGGCTGCAAGCTCACGGACACGACCAAGGCCGAGACCGCGGAGAACGGCATCTACACCGACCTCGCCAAGAAGGCCGGCTTCAAGTGCCAGGTCAACAAGTACCGCCTGATCGGCGTGAACCCGAAGACCAACGCCGATGTGGTCGAACTGGCCTGCGCCGATCGACCGGACGGCGCCGTCGCCGAGTTCGCCGAGAAGCCCGCCGAGAGCAAGATCCACGACTGCATCGAGGTCGGCGCGCTGGGACAGGAGTGCAAGCTGGGCACGTCGCTGACGCCGGTCCTCGACAAGCTGTCCGCCTCCCTCGCCGCCAAGGGCAAGGGCTCCTGCAAGGTCTCCGGCGCCCGCTATATCGGCGCCTCGTCCGCGGGCGGCGTCTTCTACGAGACGGCCTGCGCCGACGGCGGTCCGGGCTGGGTGGTGAAGACGGCGGGCGTGGGTTACACGGCCGACACCCTGACGCCGTGCGCGGTTGCGGGCGGGGATCTCACCTGCAAGCTGCCGGGCAACGCCAAGAAGTAGGCGGATGCGCCAGGACTGAAGACGCCCGCGAGGTTTGCGCCTCGCGGGCTTTTTCATGCCGGTCGGGCCCCGTCCGGCGGGTGCGGCGTCCTAGCCCAGGACCGCTTCGATCAGATGCGGCCCATGGCCGGCCAGCGCCCGGGCCAGGGCCGCGTCGAAGGCCTCGGCCGTGTCGCAGCGGGTGGCGGGCATGCCGAAACCCTTGGCCATGGCCACCCAGTCCATCCGCGGATCGCTGAGGTCCAGCAGCCGGCGGGCCTGGGGCCCGGCGTTGCCGGACCTGGTGCGGGCGAGCTCGATGTTGAGGATGCGGTAGGCGTGGTTGGCGAAGATCACCGTCACCACATCCAGGTTCTCCCGCACCATCGTCCAGAGCCCCTGCACCGTATAGGCCGCCGCGCCGTCTCCGTTCAGCGACAGGACCTTGCGCCCGGGCGAGGCGACGGCGGCGCCCACGGCCACGGGAATTCCCTGGCCGATGGCGCCCCCCGTCAGGGACAGCCAGTCATGCGGCCGCGCGCCCCGGGTCTGCAGATAGACCGGCAGGCCGGAGGTGACGGCGTCGTCCGAGATGACCGCGTGGGCCGGCATGTGCCGGGCGATGCTGGCGCCGATGGAATAGGGCGTCAGGTCCCCGGTGGGCGCGGCGTCGGGAATGTCCTCGACGGCGGCCACCGCCCGCTCCGGCGCAGCCAGCAGGTCGGCCAGCGCCTGCAGGGCCCAGACGCCGTCCTGCGCCGGGGTGGCCAGGGTCATCAGCTCGCATCCCGGCGGCACCAGCACGCTGGGCATCTCCGGATAGGCGAAGAAGGCCACCGGCGTCTGGGTTCCGGCCAGCACCAGCAGGTCGGAGCCGTCGAGGTCGGCCATCGCCATCTCGCCGAAATACATCATCTTGTCGGGCGTGAAGCGTCCGGCGCCCCGGGGCTGGCGGGCGGTGAAGGTGTCGACCATCACCCGCACGCCCACCAGGGCCAGCCGGCCCGCCGCCGCGACCCCGGCTTCGGTCAGGGCGCCGGAGCCCACCAGCAGCACCGCCTTCTTCGCCCCCTTGAGGGCCCTTGCGACCGCTTCGATCTCGCCGTCGGCGGGCCTTGGCCGGGGGGGAACGACCGCCTTCGGGCCTGTGCGGCTGGCGGGGTTCCAGGCGGCGTCAGCGGGCAGGATCAGGGTGGCGGTCCCGCCGGCGCCGGTCTGACTGGCCACGATCGCCTCCGTGGTCAGGTCGGCGGCCTGGTCCGGGGTTTCGCCGGCCTTCACCCACACCGAATTCGGTCCGGCCAGACCGGCGATGTCCGAGGTCAGGGGCGCGTCATACTGCCGGTGGTAGGTGGCGTGATCGCCGACGATGTTGACGATCGGCGAATAGGCGCGGCGGGAATTGTGCAGATTGGCCGATCCGTTGGCCAGTCCCGCCCCCAGGTGCAGCAGGGTCGAGCCCGGCTTTCCCGCCATCCGCGCATAGCCATCGGCGGCCCCGGTGGCCACCCCCTCGAACAGGCACAGCACCGGCCGGACCCGCGGCTCGCGGTCGAAGGCCGAGACCATCTGCATCTCGCTGGTGCCTGGATTGGAGAAACAGACCTCGACCGCATTGTCGGCGAGAGTCTTCAGGATGGCTTCGGCGCCGTTCATTCTTGGGGTTTCCTCAGGTGATCTTGAACCGGACGAAGCCCATCAGCTCCGCAGGGTGGGAACCATAGGCCGCTCTCAGCCCGCCGGGAACGGCGTATAGGCCCGCAAGGCCGCCAAGGCCCATCTTCAGGTGAGGCGCGACGGGGAGGTATCGCACATAGCCCGCCGACAGCTCTCCCACCCGGAAGCTGCGTCCGGCGAGGGGCGCCGGCGGCAAAAACAGCTCATCCTTGTCCGCCCTTTCGGCGCGGGCGAAGACCACATTCGGCCCGAAGGTCAGGGACGCTTCCGCCAGCCAGGCGTCTCGGGTGCGGCCGTCGGTGAAGCGGTTGCGTCCCCAGGCCACCGTGCTCTGCCACAGGGCGTCGCCCAGGGGGGACCGCACCCGCGGCAGGCTGTGGGACACCGACGCCGTGGTCCGGGTCAGGTTCTGGTCCGGCGCCAGCTGTTCCGGACTGACGATCCAGCCCCGGCTGACCTGCATTGACCATTCCGTCGCCGGATTGAGGGTCAGGCGGATGGAGCGGGAGTCAAACCGCGGCCGGTCAAAGGCCCAGCGGGACTGATCGGGCTCCCGCCCCGTGAAGGTCGAGGCGTCGAGCTTGACCGGGCCCGCCACCAGCCCCGCCGTCGCCACGCCATAGGCCACATGGGTCGAGTCCAGCCAGTGATGGCTGATGGGGGCCGAGGGGTTGTCGTCTCCGGACCCGCGATGCAGGTACGCCACCGGACCCAGGGCCGGCTCCCCGGGATAGCCGGCATAGACAAAGCCGGACACCCCCGCCCCCAGGGGCGCGGACAGGATCACGGCCAGTTCGCCGACGCCATCATGGGGATGCTGTCGGTCGACCAGCCCGTGCGCTCCGTCCGCCGTCTCTCCGGTCTGCAGCAGCTTGGGATAGCCGCCCTTCCCCATGAAGGGGTCCGGCGACACCATCAGGCGGAAGGTGATCCGCGCAGGGCCCAGTTCATGCCCGGCGCTGGCCATGCCCATGCCCGACAGGAAGGCCTTGTCGTCGCCCCGCGGCCCGGTCTGCCGGTCGGCCACCAGGGTGACGTCCCCGTGGACCATGGTCATCCAGCCGTCCGGACGCGTCGTCATCCAGCCCTCGTGGCTGGCCGTGTCCGGCTGCCAGGCGGTTCCGGACGCCTCCCGCGCCATGGGGACCGGGGACAGGGCGGTCATGCGCCCCATGGCCATGGCGTCGCCGTGCTCCATCCCGGGCATGTCGGCCATATCGGACATGTCGTGCGCCGGGGGGGGCGCCGACTGGGCGACCGCCGGACCCGTCGCAAGGCTCAGCAGCAGGCCGAAAAGTCCCATCCGCCTCACGGCAGGATGACTTCCGGGTCCGGATCGGCGTCGAACAGTCGCGCCACATCGTCGGCGCGCCGGTCC
>CAINOV010000047.1 GCA_903851655.1 uncultured Caulobacterales bacterium | reverse complement strand
CCGGCGCCCGGGCGGAAGACGCCAAGGCCGCCGCGGCGGCGGGCAAGCCCTGACGCTCCCGCCGATCGGAGCGGGCGCCGGACGCGCGACTAGACGAGGACCACCCGCACCGATCTGGCGGCGAGGGCGGCGCTGATTTCATCCGCGGCGCCCAGTCCCGACAGCAGGCCCGCGACGAGGAATTCCGCAACGGTCACGGTGTCCCAGCCGTCGGGCCGGTTGGCCAGCTGGAACATGGCGATGGACGCCGCGCCCAGCACGATGCAGACCGCCGACTCCAGGGACGTTTCCGGAATCTGCCCGGACAGCATGGCGGCGATCAGATCCTCGCTGAACTTGATGGCGAGGCGGGATTCGTTCGACAGCTGGGCCCGGCAGAACCGGGACATCAGGTTGATCTCGTGGGGATGGTCCAGCGAATAGCGGATGCAGACGCAGACGGCGCGGGCGATGCGATCCAGCGGGTCGGTGGCGTCTGCATGGGTCTCGTCGACTTCCATGACCAGCCGGCTCAGCGACTCATCCACCAGAAAATGGACGTAGGCCTCCATGTCCCGGAAATAGTTGTAGAATGTCGCACGGGACAGACCAACCGATCGCACGACATCGTCAACCGTGGGGAGTTTCGACTCCGACTCCGAAAACAACTGAATACCCGTGGCGAAGAACTTCGCACGCACACTCAACTGATGAAGATTTCGATCCAGAACGATTTTTGCGAGGCTGTCGCTTTTCATCCGACTTCCATCCTCGACACGACGACGTGCGCCGGCCCGTCCAGCCTTCAGGGCGGGCGACCGCGCGCCAGCGGCCGCATAGCGATAGGTTAAACGATCCCTCGGTAATAAGAAATGTGCGAATAACGGCAATCGCATAAACGAAAAATAAAATTCAGCGTCGATCCAGGGCATGCCCACACAATGTACAAAATGGTCGACATGTTGTTCTTTTCTGATCTGGCGACTGACAATTATCACTGAAAATCTCAGGTCGAGCGATCGGCGCCAACCATCTGCTGACAACCTCTCAAAGATGCAGACATGGCGTCAGTCGGCGACGATGCGCGAAATATCGGCCCGCGGCACATGCAGCATTCTGAGCAGGCTCGTCAGAGCGTCACGGATCAATGGCTCGACGGCGTGCGGGCTGTCCGCCTCCAGGATGCGGACCAGCATTGCATTGACCGCGCCCACTGCGGTGAACTGGACGACGTCGAGATTGGAGATCAGGAACCGTCCGGCGTCCCGTCCCGCCTGCAGCTCGTCGCGGAGGGTTCGCGCCATGAAGCTGGGCGCGGACTTGCGGTATTCCGACAGCTTGAGGATCACGGCGGCTTCGCTGAGATTGACGGAACAGTACAGCAGATAGGCTTCAATCAACCGGCACAGGCGCGCCGCGGGATCGCCCACGCCGACGATCGACTCTGACAGGCTGCGGCTGAGCCCGGCCTCCGCCTCCTTCGCCAGAAAATCGAAGAACGCGTCCTTGGTGCTGAAATACTTGTAGAAGGTGCTGCGCGAGACGGTGGTCCGACGCAGGATGTCGTTGACGGTCAGAGTGGAGATTTCCGACACCCGGCAGATGTCGCACCCGACCCGGTACAGCAGGGCCTTCAGCCTGCGGCGCTGATGGATGTCCGCGACT
>CAINOV010000046.1 GCA_903851655.1 uncultured Caulobacterales bacterium | reverse complement strand
CAGGACCCTGAACTTCCGCCAGCAGGTCTATGACGCCTGGGCCAAGGCCGGGAAGGACGTGTCCGCCTATGACCGCGCCGCCCTGATGAGCGTGACCTATGACGGCACCGAACTGGCGGCCGAAGCCGACGAGCGGATCCGCACCTTCCAGGCCGACAGCGCCCGGGAGGCGGGCATCTTCCACCACCTCATCACGCTGCCGACCTATCACACCGCCGCCCTGTCCACCGACAACCTGGCCCGGGAATATTTCGGCGAGCAGGGCATGCTGGGCTATGTGCTGAACGTGCAGCGCAAGGAGATCCGCGAGGGCATCGCCTGCGTGAAGCACCAGAACATGTCCGGCTCGGACATCGGCGACGACCACAAGGAGTACTTCGCCGGCGAGGCGGCCCTGAAGGCCGGCGGCGTGCACAACACCATGAACCAGTTCGCCTGACGCCCGTTCGTCCGGCATCCCCTTCGCCGCCGGCGCCGCAAGAGCGCCGCGGCGACAGGCCCAGGTCTCAGGAAGAAGACGGCCCGGCGCAGGGCCCGATCCGCAAGGGTCGGGCCCTGTTCTGCGTTCAGGCCCCCGCGCGCTCGGCCGCGTCGACCAGCCGCGCCGCCGCCTCGGACAGGGCGGCGGGATCGAGATCGTCCAGGGTGAGGCGCGCGGCGACCGGTCCGGTCCGCGTGGCCCCCGAACGGCGGTAGGCGGGGTCGTAGTGGACGTGGATCAGCTGTTCCGACAGGGCCAGGAAGTCCCCCGCCCTCGCCAGGGCGCGCCAGGCGTCCCGCTGCTCCCGTCCGATGTGGCGCGGCAGGCGGGACAGGGCCTCCTCGATCGCGGCGAGGTCGGCGGTGATGTCCGCATAGGTCTCGACAATGTGCCGGGCCCGGGCGGCGGCGGGGGCGTCGATCTCGATCCGCGGCGCCTCGACCATCCGGCTCCAGATCGCCGGGGGCAGGCTGATCTGGCCGATGCGGCTGGACTCCGCCTCCACCAGCACCGGGCGGGCGGGGTCCAGGGCGTCAAGGGCGTGCAGCAGCCGGCTTTCGAACATCCGCTGGCTGGGCTGGGCCTCCGCCTTCAGCCCGCCGAACAGGGAGCCGCGATGGGCGGCCAGCGCCTCCAGGTCCAGCACCTGCGCCCCCAGGGGCCGGGCGCGGTCCAGCAGCACGGTCTTGCCGCTGCCCGTGGGGCCGGCGACCAGCACCACCCGAAGCGGCGGCGCCTCCTCGTACAGGCGGCGCACCACGCCCCGCCGATAGGTGCGGTAGCCCCCCTCGACCACGCCCACCCGCCAGCCCACCCGGGAGAGGATGGTGGCCATGGCGCCGGAGCGGTTGCCCCCCCGCCAGCAATAGATCAGCGGCGCCCAGGACCCCGGCCTGTCCGCGAGGGGGCCGTCCAGATGGTCGGCGATGTTCCGCGCCACCAGGGCCGCGCCGATGCGGGCGGCGAGGAACTTGGACGACTGGACATAGAGCGTCCCCACCTCATGCCGCTGGGCGTCGTCCAGCACCGGCAGGTTGATGGCGCCGGGGACGTGATCCAGGGCGAACTCCGCCGGGCTGCGCACATCGATCACATCGCTGTAGCGGGACAGGGTCTCCGCCGTGATCGCGCTGACGGTCTCGATCATCCGGCGACGGCTCCGGCCACCACCCGCACCCGCCCGGCCCCGGCCCTCACCCGGCCGATGGCGCAGGCCCGGTCAAAGCCGGCGTCGCGGATCAGGGCCAGGGTCGCCTCCGCCGCCTCCGGGGCCACGGCCACCAGCAGGCCGCCGCTGGTCTGGGGGTCGCAGAGCAGGTCGCGCCGCCAGTCCGGGAACCCGTCGGGCAGATCGGCGCGCGAGCCATAGCTGGCCCAGTTGCGGGGGGAGGCCCCGGTGCGCACGCCGCTGCGGGCCAGGTCCTGAGCTTCGGGCAGCAGGGGCACGGCGTCGGCGTCGATCTCCAGCGTCACCCCGGCCCCCTGGGCCATCTCCAGCGCATGGCCCAGCAGGCCGAAACCGGTGACGTCGGTCAGGGCCGAGACTCCCGCCCGCCCCGCCAGCGACTGCCCCACCCGGTTCAGCTGGGTGGTGGAGGCGACCATGGCGGCATAGGCCGTGTTGGACAGCTTTCCCTGCTTCAGGGCGGCGCTGAAGACGCCCACGCCCAGCCCCTTGGTCAGCAGCAGCACGTCGCCGGGCCGGGCGGTGCGGTTGGTCAGGACGTGGTCCGGATGGACAAGACCCAGGGCCACCAGGCCGTAGATCGGCTCGACGCTGTCGATGGAATGGCCGCCGGCCACGGGGATGCCCGCCTCGGCGCAGACGCTTTCCCCGCCGGCGAGGATCTGACCGATCGTGTCCGCCGACAGGACGCTGACCGGCATGCCGACGATGGCCAGGGCCAGGATCGGCGTCCCGCCCATGGCGTAGATGTCGCTGAGCGCATTGGTCGCCGCGATCCGCCCGAACACATGGGGATCGTCCACCACGGGCATGAAGAAGTCCGTGGTGGCCACCAGGGCCTGCTGGTCGTTCAGCCGCCAGACCGCGGCGTCGTCGGAGGTGTCCCGCCCCACCATCAGATTGGCGAAGCCGGCGCCCTGCGGCGCCCTGGCCAGCACTTCGCGCAGCACGGCGGGGGACAGCTTGCAGCCGCAGCCGCCCCCGTGGGAGAGGGAGGTCAGCGAGGGTTCGGAGGGGGACGCGATCGGAGTCATGGCCCCCTTCATGCGCAGGGACGCAGCGCTTGTCACCCGGTTTCGCGCACGTCAATTCGGCGCTTTCCAAGCTCTGCGCCTTGGGCGTAGGCTCCCTCCATAATCAAGAACATATATCGGGAGGTTGCGATGGATGGATTCGCCACGTCTTCAGGGACCGGTCTGGACGATCCCTGGTCCCTGCCGCTGGAAAGCCTGGACCCCAGCCGGGCCGAACTCTTCGCCAGCGGCGCGCACCACGCCTTTTTCAAGCGCCTGCGGGCGGAAGATCCCGTGCACTACACGGCGGAGAGCCCGTTCGGCCCCTACTGGTCCATCACCCGCTTCCACGACATCGTGGCGGTGGACACCAACCACCAGGCCTTCTCGTCCAACCGCGACATCGTCATCGGCGACAATCCCGAAGGCTTCGCGCCGCCCATGTTCATCGCCATGGATCCGCCGAAGCACGACATACAGCGCAAGACCACGACGCCGGCGGTCTCCCCCGCCCGGCTGCAGGACCTGGAGGCGCTGATCCGCCAGCGGGTGGGCGTCATCCTCGACGGCCTGCCGCGGGACGAGACCTTCAACTGGGTGGACCGCGTCTCCATCGAGCTGACCACCCAGATGCTGGCCACCCTGTTCGACTTTCCCTGGGAGGACCGGCGCCTGCTGCCCTACTGGTCCGACGTGACCACCGCCTCGGAGACGGTGGGGGTGGCCGCCGACATGGCGGCGCGGGAGCGGATCCTGGGGGAGTGCCTCGCCTACTTCTCCAACCTGTGGCGGGAGCGCGCCGCCCAGCCGCCGAAGTTCGACTTCATCTCCCTCCTCGCCCACGGCGCCGAGACGAGGGACATGATCCACGACCCCATGGAGTTCCTGGGCAACCTGATGCTGCTGATCGTCGGCGGCAACGACACCACCCGAAACTCCATCACCGGGGGCGTGCTGGCCCTGAACCAGAACCCGGCGGAGTACGCCAAGCTGCGGGCCGACCCATCGCTGGTCCCCAACATGGTGTCGGAGATCATCCGCTGGCAGACGCCGCTGGCCCACATGCGCCGCACCTGCGCCGTGGACACCGAGTTCGGCGGCAAGCTGAT
>CAINOV010000045.1 GCA_903851655.1 uncultured Caulobacterales bacterium | reverse complement strand
GGGTCGTCCCGTCGGCCCCGCCCCGCACCGCACCGCTGGGTAGTTTCCCCGGATTGGCCCGGCCGAAACTCGCCACGGGGTGCGACGGTCCGGATGCGCCAGACGGAAGGTCCCCGGGTGGTCAGGGCGTCTTCTGGACCAGCCGGATGGACAGGCCGCTGGGACCGGCGGCCGGGGCCGGGTCCGGCCTTCCGTTGTGTCTGGCGGACGCTGTGGTCGGCGATCCGGGGGTCGGGACCGGCGGCGCCTCCGCGACGACCGGTGGCGGCGGCGGCGGCGGCGGCGCGCGGAAAACCGTCTCCACCCGCTGCGCAAGTCCGCCGACCCGCTCCCACAGCCCGGCCACGGACAGGGGCGAGCCGGCGGCCACGGCGGGGGCGGTCGGGACCGGCGCCCGGGTGGGATTGGCCCCGCCGCCGGCCAGCCACAGAGCTGCGCCGAGGGCCCCGCCCACGGGAACGGCCGCCAGGGCGAGGCTCAGGCGCCGACCCAACACACGATCTCCCCGGCCAGATCCACCCGAACATTGTCAGCGCGGGATTCGAGCTCCAAATGCTCGAGGACGATGTCCGGCCGCTCGGTGCGGATCCGCGCCAGGATACGCAGGAAGGCCTCGGGTCGCATCAGGGCCGAGAGGGTGAAGCCGATCGGCGCGGTGGCGGGGTAACGACTGTTGGCCGGCGCCGGCGCCACCACCAACGCGCGGGGGTCCGCGCCGCTTCGCGCCAGGAGGCCGCCGAGACTGAGCTTCAGCGCCCTGGCGGCGACGGCGGGCGGGCTGCGGCAGACGAGTCCGGTCTGCGGGGATATGAGCGCCGCCTTCAGCGGCGACGCCCCCGACGTCTCCGGCGCGGCGGCGGGCGGAGGGTCGGACGGCGTCGGCGGAGCGGCGAGGCGGGTCAGCGCCTCGGACGTGGCCAGCATGGCGCACAGCCCGACCGCCAGGATCACCGAGGCCGTCAGCACCGGATTGCGCCGCGACATGTCAGCGTCCCTCCCGGCCGGCGAGGGCCGGGCCCGTCGGCGCGGCCGGCGAAGGCCGCGGCGCGACGACATAGGCGTGCTGGCCCGGGGGCCCCGACTCGGGCGCCGGGGTGATCCGCCGGTCGCCGGCGCGGAAGGGCGAGGTCGGATAGGGTCCGACGACCACCATCCGCCCGCGGGTCCAGGACAGGCGGGTCACGGCCGCGGGGTTCGACTTGTTCTGCGCGAGCCAGGCCATGTCGCCCTCCACGTCCGCGACCCCGCCGCCGGACAGGCGGTAGGCGTCGAGCACCTTCATGTCGGACGCGTCCTGCGCGGCGCCAGCCCGGCGCACGGTCTGCACGTCCTGCGGGGCGCCGATCGCTGCGTGCGCCGCCTCGGCGTCCTGCCGCGCCGTCAGGGCGGTCCAGCCGGCGAAACCGATAACCGCCAGGGCGACCACGGCGAGGCCGGCGAGACCGCCGCCCCGTCGCGCCGTCGGGGCGCGCTCGCCACCGTCCGCCCCGGCGCGGTCGCCGGTCTCGAACGAGACAGTGACGATCACGGCGCCGTTCGCGTGCTGGGGACCGACAAACTGAAGCTCCCGTTCGGCTCTCATGGGATGTCCTGACATGCGCCTCCGCAGGAATCTCCGGGGCGCCCGTGCGGAGGGGGAGGTCGCCCGTGACTGACACTTCAACCCGCATTTCCGTGACGGGTCGTTTGCCGCAAAGCTGTTGTTTTCAACGGAAAACCTGAAGTCATTGCGACGCGCGGACGCTAGAAGAATCCCCGCCCGGAACCAGCGTCGGGAAGTACCCACCGGCTTGACTGGGGTGCGGGACGCCGGACAGAGCGCGTCGGCTGCAGGGGTATCAGTCGAACGGGTCATGGTTACTGAGTAGATTCCGGCGCTGCTCCGCCGAGGGTAATCATGAGGTCATGGTCGCCGTCCGGAGACCGATGAGCCCTCCGGTCCGATCAGCAAGGAAGGGATCCAGACGATGCGGCGCCAGCTCGATACCAACGAAGACGACATTTCGAACGCGATCTCTTGTAATCTGATCGCGGCAGACCTTCACGAAGAAGTCGCGCGCTGTCATCGCGAAGCCGCGGAGCTTCATCGCCGGCTGAACAACAGCAAGGCGCTGACCCAGGTCTCCCGGGCCCATACCAAGTGCAATGAAGCCTTCGACGCCACCATCACCGCCCACTGGATTTCGGCCGACGCCACGCCCTTGATGGACATGCCCTAGTCCGAGTCCGGGCCCCAGTCCCAGTCCGGGCCCTCGGCCGGAACCGACCAGCTCCCTGCCGCTTCGACCCCGCCGCTGACCTCCACGGCGGGGTCCTTGCGTCTAGGGTGCGGCAGGAAAGACGATGGTCCAGACGGCCCCCGGCGGCCCCGAGAGCGTCGCGGTTCCGCCGATCTGTTCGGCCAGCCGACGGACAAGACCGATCCCGTGCCGCTTCGACAGGGGCGCCGCGACAAAGCCGGGGCCGGTGTCGCTGAGGGTCAGCTGGCAGAGATCCGGGTGGTCCGCGACGCGGCGCAGGTCCACTCGGATTTCGCCCACATGCTCGGGAAAGGCGTGCTCGTAGCAGTTGGTGACGATCTCCGTGGTGATGATGCCCAGCGCCGTCACCGTGTCGAGATCGAGAAACACCGGCGCCGTGACGCAGTCGAGCCGGATCCGGTCCTGCGCCTGAACCGTCGCGATGGCGACGCACAGCGAGCGCAGGAACGCCCCCGCCTCCACCGTCTCCGCCATGTCGGCTCCGATCAGATGGTCATAGACCTGCGCCAGGGTGGACACCCGACGGGCGATGGCGCTGAGCCCCCGTTCCGCCACCTCCGAATTCAGGCCGACCATCTGGTTGGTGAGCATGCCGTAGATCAGCTGCAGATTGTTCCGGACCCGGTGCTGCAGTTCCTGCGCCAGGACGCGGGTCTTCTCCAGCAGCAGGTCCTTGTCAGTCACCAGGGCGCGCATGGCGGCCAGCGCCGACTGCAGCACCGCCGTCCGCTCCGAGGTGGAGACCGCCTCGGCCAGCACATTGGCGAAGCCGGTGAGGAAGTCGATGTCGTGGGGGTCGAAATCGAGCTGGACGTCGCTGTCCACCTCCAGCACGCCATACGGCCGCGCGGCGCCCTTGATCACCACATCCACCGTGGAGATGATGCCGTGCGCGGCATAGAAGGCCGGCAGGACATAGCCGGTGGCGATCCGCAGGTCCCGGGCGATGGCCGGATCTCCGCTGGTGAAGGCGCGCCCCTGGGGCGTGGTGGCGTCCGCCTTCGAGACGGCGTGGCCGATAACGCCCTCCCGCCAGCCCACGCCCGCGACCACCAGCAGGTCATCGCTCTCCGGCTGGAACCGGCAGATCTTGCAGAAGGTGACGTCCAGCCCCTTGGCGCAGGCCCGGGCGGCCTCGTCCAGCACCGCCTGCAGGTCGGTCTGGCGCAGGGCGAAGCTGCCGAAGCCGGCGATGGCGGATTGCTGCCGGAGCAGCTTGAGCACCCGCTCGCGGTCATCCATTGGCCGCGTCCCCGCGGGCCGACGGGCGGCTGCGCAGGGCGTGGAAGCCGCGCGGAGTGGGTCCCGTCGTCCGGCCGAAGCGCCTGAGCTCCTCGACGATCTCGATGCTCCGGACCAGATCCTCGATCCGGTACGGCTTGACCAGACATCCCTGCCCGCGGGCGTCGAGGACGACGGCCATGTCGAGGTTGCCGGTGGCGTAGAGGACGCCCATGTCCGTCAGGTCGGCCAGCGCCTCGGCGACCTCGGGTCCGAAGCCGCCGTCGGCCAGGCGCACGTCGATGATGGCGAGGTCGGGACAGGCCTGCCGGCCGAGGGCGACGCCCTCCTCCGCCGTGCGGGCGATGCCGCAGACCGTGTGACCCTGTGTGACGAGGATCTCCTCGAGCAGATCGGCGAGCATGAGATTGTCCTCGACGATCATGACCTTCAGACTCGGCGCCATGGCCCGTATCCTCATTCTGCATAGACGTCGTGGGGGCCCGCCGGACGCGAGACCGCAACCCCCTCCGCTAGGCCTCGGACAGACGGGGGACCACCGGCGGAAACTACTCAGACGGCGGAATGCTGCGGACCCTGGCCGCCTATTCGGCCCGGTCGTGCGCCGAGCCGATGGCCCGTCGGCCCAGATCGACCAGCTCCGCCGGCGACAGGCGGGGCAGATCGGCGGTAAGCTGGCGGGCGATCCGCGCCGCCACCGGCTTGTGATGCCGGTCGAGATAGGCGGTGAGGTGGTCGGCCTCGTTGCTCTGGCCGGCGCCGTGACCGATGACCACGATCTCTCCGTCGCCCTTCACGGCCTCGGCGACGGCGTCGAAGAAATGGGTGTCCTCGGGATAGGTCTCGTCGCGATCGGCGTCCTGGTGCTTGGCCTCCACATGGTGGGTCACGTGCTTCGGCTCCGGCGGCGGCGCGCCCTGGACGGCGTCGATGGACCGGTCCAGGGCGTATATCCGGGCGCCCGCATGGTCGATGACCACGACGAAAGCAGGGTCCGGCGCGGTGGCGTCGGCGTCGAGGGACGGCTTCGCCTCGGGCGACCAGCCGGCGCGGGCGAGGAAGTGTCGCAGCTCCATCACGTCGTCGCCGGTCAGGTCCTTGTGATGCGGCTTCTTCATCACATGGGTCTGGTCCCCGGCGGTCAGCAGGAACTCCCCGCTGTGGCGCTCGTCGATGCTGCCGATGGCGGCGAAGAGGCTGGCGACCTCCCGCCAGGCCAGGTTGTGCGCCAGGGGGTGGCGGAAGATCGCGGCCAGGGTGCGCTGCTCCGCCCCGGTGCTCTGCGCATGGCGATTGCGGGTGTCGAGGGTGGGGGCGTCGAGCGTGTCGTCGGTCCGGGGCGCGGTCATGTCGGTTGTCCTCTGGGGTATGGGAGGCGCGGGATCTAGGATCCGTTGCGAACGCCGTGCAGGGCGCGGAAGGCGCGGAAGATCACCCGCGGGTCGTACTTGCCCTGGTACACGGCCGGGGGCTTCAGCTTCAGGTCCAGCAGGGCGTAGACCGCCGTCTGGGCGGAGCGGATCGAATACTCCACCGTGAACACCACATCGTCCGGCAGCTCGCAGAACTGGCCGATCACCGCCAGATTCCGGGCGCCCCGGGGCAGGACCTGCGGGCGGTCGCCCTTGACCCGCCGCAGGAACTGGCTGGTGATGAACGGCATCAGGCAGGGAATGCAGATGGAGGTGTCGAGGATCCTCGCCGCCTCCGCCCGGATCCGCAGATGGCCCAGCACCTCGGTGAGGAGCTCCGCGCCGGTGCAGGCGAACATCGGCTTGCCGACGAAATCCCCCGGCTTGTCCACGGACAGGCCGTAGCCCCACAGGACCTCCACATCCGCCGGCTGGCCGATGAAGTGGGGCTGGTGCGGCACGACGATGGACAGCAGCCATCCGGAGTCCGGGAAGGTGATCAGACCGCCCTCTCCGGGCGCATTGCCGGTCAGCTCGCCGATCAGTCGCAGCAGGGTCGGATCGTGCAGGGTCGCGGTGAAGGAGACCCAGCGGGACTCGCCGATATGGTCATCGAAGGCTTCCGGCCGGCCGAACTCGGGCCGCCCGGCGGCCAGGGTCTCCCAGAGGGACCAGGCCCCGCCATCGGACTTGCCCAGCTGTTCCGGCGCCCGGTCCATGGCGCCCAGGCTCGACGCCTCGGTCATGGAGCCCAGGGTCAGCAGCAGCAGGTCGTCGGCGCCGACGGCGATCTCCCCCGGCGTCCCGTCCCGCTCGAAGGCCACGGCGGTGACAGAAGCATCACCTTCGGTCTCCTCGAAGGTCAGGTCGGTCACCCGGGTGTTCAGCTCCACCCGCACGCCCCGCTGCTCCAGCCAGCGCTGCAGGGGGCGCACGAGGGAGTCATACTGGTTGTAGACCGTGCGCAGGATGCCCTCGAGCCGGTCGAAGCCCGCCACCATGTGGGCGAAGCGGACCAGATAGCGGCGGAACTCCATCGCGCTGTGCCAGGGCTGAAAGGCGAAGGTGGTGCACCACATGAACCAGAAGTCGGTGGTGAAGAAGGCGGCGTCGAACTGGTCCGAGATCACGCCGGTCCCCACCAGACCCTCCGGCAGCAGCACCAGTCGCTCCAGGGTCAGGATGTGCGCCTCGCTGAGGCCGAATTTCGGGGCGGTCTGACGCTGTCCGTCGCGGACCAGCCGGGACTTGGACGAGGTCTTCAGGGTTTCGTTCCAGGCCAGGATCTCCTGGGTCACGGTCCGGCTGTCGTCCAGGGTCGGGATGGAGGCGAACAGGTCGAAGGTGCAGAGATACTTGCTTTCCAGCATGCGGCCGCCGCGCAGCACATAGCCGTCCTCGGCGGAGCCGGAACCGTCCAGGCTGCCGCCGATCACCGCCAGTTCCTCCAGGATGGTGATGTTGCACCCGGGAATGTCGCCGTCGCGGATCAGGAACGCCGCCGCGGCGAGGGACGCGATCCCCCCGCCGACCAGAACGACCCGGGTGTCCGCCGGGGCCGGCCGATCCGCGCGGCGCCGGGGAGTGCGTGGGCTCGACATGATGCAACAGCCTTTGCGGGAGCGGGTCAGCGGAGGAGACGGTCGCCGGGGCGACGGGCGGGCGCGGTCAGGCGACGGTGAGCGCATTCTCCACCGCGGTGGCGCCCGGCGCGGCCCAGGCGGCGTCCCCGGCCAGCTCGCGCTCCCGCCACGAGGTCACATGGCCGGTCAGGGTGACCTTGCCGCCCTCGGCGGTGACCTTGATCCCGTCCGGCTCGAACCAGGACCGGTGCAGCGCCTTGGAGATATCGCCCTTCAGGTCCTGGGTGTTGACCCGCGGCTTGAGGCTCATCTGGTTGCTGACGCCCAGCACGCCCCACAGGCCGCGGACGTCCGCCGTGGCGGCGTCCTGCTCGAAGCGCCAGCCGACCTCGCCGGACAGGGTGATCCAGCCGTTCTGCACCGCGACCTTGACCGCATCCAGCGGCAGGGACGAATCCCAGGCCAGACGGTCGATGGCGGCGCGGGCGATGTCCTCGTCGCTGCGCTGGGTGTCGAAGGGCAGCTGGACCTGGATCTCCTCGGCCACGGCCTTGACGCCCATCACGCGCAGGGCCGCGGACTGGGCCGCCGCCTTTTCCGAGAACCTCTGCACATGGCCGGAGAGACTGATCACCCCGTCCTGCGCCGCGACGCCGATATGAGCGGCGGTGACGGACGGCTCCCAGGCCAGTTCGGCCAGGACGGCGTCTTTCAGCTTGGCGTCATTGGACATGGGTGTCTCCATTTTCGGGGATGACGCGGGCCGCGGCCCCGCCGGCGCCGGGAGTGTCCGGCCTGCGGGGTCCGCCGACCGTGCGCCGACTTCGCAGACGCTACCCACCGGCGCGCGCCGGGGGCAGGATCGGACTTTACTCAAATCGCCGCCCGCTCAGGCGTCGGCGCTGAGGTTGAACTGGGAGAGAGCCTCTTCGAGGTAATCGCTGACCAGGGGAATGCCGGTCACGTACCGCGGGACCCGCGCGCGGCTGACGTCCATGGCGGCGGTGCGCGCCTCGGCCCACTCGTCGAGGGTGAAGTCGCCCCGGCCCACCCAGATCAGCGCGATGAGATCCCGCTGCTCGTCGTCGTTCAGGTCACGGATCACCGTGGTCAACTCGTGCAGCGTGTCATCCGCGGCGCCGAACTCCAGCGCGTCCACACTGGTGTCGTCGGTGGGATTGGAGCCGCTGTCCGGATCGGTCTGGTCGACCTTGACGTCGAACTGTCGCGCCTTCTGCACAATGGCGAAGGCAGTGTCAGGGGAAAGGGTCAGCGACGGCATCGGCAGGCTCCTGCGCAGCGCGGACGACCGCCGCCGGATCGGCGCCGATCGAGGACGCTCGCCGTTGGATCATCCGGCGGCGAGCGCCGGCAGGTTCGGCTTCTACCCAGGGACCGTCCGGCGGGCCGATCCGGCCTTGACGGCGAAACGCCCAGGAGGGCTAGGTCGCGCGTCAGCCACGGAGACCCAGATGAGCCGGACCCGGCCCCCCGCCATGGAGCGTCACAGGATCGCCAAGACCGGCTGGCTGCGGGCGGCGGTGCTCGGCGCGGACGACGGCATCCTGTCCACCGCCAGCCTGCTGCTGGGGGTGGCCGCCGCCCATGGCGACCGCAACAGCCTGATGATCTCCGGTGTTGCGGGCCTGGTCGCCGGCGCCATGTCGATGGCTGCAGGGGAGTATGTCTCGGTCCACTCCCAGGCCGACGGCGAGGCCGCGGACCTCGCCCTTGAGCGGGAGGAGCTCCGCACCGATGCGGACGGCGAACACCGGGAGCTGGCGGCGATCTATGTGGGCCGCGGCCTGGACCCGGAGCTTGCCCGGCAGGTGGCGCAGCAGTTGATGGCGCACGACGCCCTGGACGCCCACGCCCGGGACGAGCTCGGCATCACCGAGACCGCCCGCGCCCGCCCGGTGCAGGCGGCCATGGCGTCGGGGGCCAGCTTCGCCGCCGGGGCCCTGGTGCCCGTGATCGTCGCAGCGGCGGCGCCGGCCCCGTCCATCCCCGTGGCGCTGACCGTCGCTTCCCTGGCCTGCCTCGCCACCCTGGGCGCCCTGGCGGCCTGGGCCGGGGGCGCGCGGATGGTGACCGGCGGCCTCAGGACCGCATTATGGGGCGCGGCGGCCATGGGGGTGACATCGGGCGTCGGCGCCCTGTTCGGGACCGTCGTCTGAGGCGTCAGGACTGCAGGCCGTCCTGGGCGCGCCAGCGGGCGATTCCGTAGCTTGTCGCCCGCCAGCTCGCATGCGTGCGGCGGGCGAGACCGAGCTCCTGCAGCGTTTCAGCGTGATCCGCGGCCGCCGGATCGATCTCCACGGGGCGGGTCGCGTAGATGAGGCGCTCCAGCAGCTGGAACTCGTCAGGGGTCAGGTACATGTGAGGTCTCGCGAGGAGCGGGGGTGCGCCACGGGTTCAGGCCGCCAGCCGGACCGGCGGCGGATGGCGCCAGGCGCCTTGGCCGCGGATCGCGGCCGCGTGCTGGCGACCGGCGAAGGTCCAGTTGGCCAGCTGGTCGAACCAGCCGCCGAGATAGGCGGCGCGGTCATCGTGGTGGTCGAGATCATAGGCGTGCTCCCACAGGTCGCAGACCAGCAGGGCCACCTGCCCTGCCGCGACCAGAACCGGTCGGGCGTCCGCCGTGGTCGCCACCTTCAGCCCGCCCTGGCCGTCGGACACCAGCCAGGCCCAGCCCGACCCGAACTGCGCCACGCCGGCGGCGACAAAGGCGGACCGCAGGCCCGGAAGGCCGCCGAACTGCGCGGATATCTCGGCGGAGAGCGGCGCGGCGGGCGTGGTGGGGACAGGGCTCATGCACTCCCACGACAGGCTGTGGATCCAGCATTGGCCCGCGCTTCGCCCGAGGGCCGGGTCCGCCAGCGCGCTAGCGGCGTCGATCACGGACTCCAGCGGGCCGCAGACCCCAGGCAGCTCCGCCAGCAGGGTGTTGAGCTGGGTCACATAGCCCCTGTGGAGCCGGCTGTGATGGAGCCGCAGGGCGTCCGCTGAAACGACCGGCGCGAGGGCGTCGGCCGCATAGGGCAGGTCCGGCAACAGAAACATGAGCGCCCTCCAACAGGGGTTCGGACAATCGGGACCCTATCGCGACCGGCCCCGCCCCGGCAGGATCGGAAACTACGCGGCGCACGTATTGTGCGCTTTTGACGTCTTGGCATACACGCTATCCGGGTATAATGTTTCGGGTATGGATGAAGATCTCGCTTGCACTCTCGACTCGGCCCTCGGGGACCGCATTCGGCGGCGTCGCCGGGCGCTGGGCCTTAGCCAGGCGGCGCTCGGGCGCTCCGTCGGCCTGACCTTCCAGCAGATCCAGAAGTATGAGCGGGGCGTCAATCGCGTCAGCTTCTCCACCCTGACCGCCCTGTGCCGCACCCTGGCCCTGCCGGTGGAGCAGATGATCGCCGGGCTCGACGCCGGCGCGGCGACGCCGGTCCCGGCGGCGGATCGCGACCGGGGTCGGCCCGGCGCCCCGGCCGAGGATGCGGAGTCTCTTCTCAGCGCCTATGCCAGTATCCGCAAGCGCCTGCTTCGACGAACGGCCCTGACCTTCGTGCAGGCCCTGGCGAAAATCGACGAAATGGAAGAGAATGAGACAGTGGTCTGAGACGTCGACGCGCGTCCGTGCGCGGCGACCCCGGTCATGACCGGGCCCGGTTCGCCGACCCTCGATGACCACGGGGCGGACGGGACCCTGCGGAAAACCGTCAATGACGCCATCGCCACCGTGCAGGAACTGCGCGCCGTCGCCTATCTGATCGACAATGTGGACGTGTTCGGTGATCCGCCGCCCGGGGCCCGGGGGCGCGCGCATCGGTCCGGCGTTCTGTTGGTCGCCCTGCTGGAGCGGGAGCTGGGCGCCCTCGAAATGCTGCTGCTGGCCATCGACATGATGGTCGGCTGACGGGAGGGCCGGAGCCGCCGCGGACCGGACGTCGTGGGCAGATCCGACAGGGGTCCACGCCATCGGAAACTACGCAGTCGGGCGATTTTCGCTGTGTTTATATTGTATTCCCCAGCCGCCATACGCATCTCCGGCGTGGCACGCATCGGCGTGGTGGCGTCCGACGACACACCGTCCGTCCGGGCCTGACCCTCCGGTGCGTCCTGTTTTTGATATGACGAAAGTCCATTCGGCGTTCCGCCAAAGTCGTCGGCTGTATTCGGATCACTGTTCACTTGTCACTCGGAGACCTCCCCATGTTCGCACTGCCGTCCCTGCCGTACCCGGATACCGCCCTCGCCCCGGTGATCTCGGCGGAAACCCTGAAATTTCACCATGGCAAGCACCATGCTGGCTATGTGCGCACCCTGAATACCCTGCTGGAGGCGAAGCCCGGCCCGGCCCACTCCCTCGAGGAGGTGATCGCCGCCGCCGCGGCCGCCCATGAGGCCAAGCTGTTCAACAACGCCGCCCAGTGCTGGAACCACAGCTTCTTCTGGCTGAGCATGAGCGAGCGCCGCACCGCCCCCGACGCCGCCCTCTCGGCGCAGATCGCGCGGTCGTTCGGCGACCTGGCCGGCCTTCGGGCCGCCTTCATCGCCGAGGGCGTCGGGCACTTCGGCTCGGGCTGGGTCTGGCTCACTGCCGACGCCAATGGCGCGCTGGCTGTCTCGTCGACCCATGACGCCCACAACGCCCTGGCCGACGCCGGGCGCACGCCGCTGATCGTCTGCGACCTGTGGGAGCACGCCTATTATCTCGACCACCAGAACGACCGGGCCGGTTTCCTGGCCGCGTGGTTCGACGGCCTGATCGACTGGACCTTCGCCGGCGCGCAGTTCCAGGCGGCGGTCAGCGGTGGGTCGCCCTGGCGTCACCCCCTTCCGTCCGTCGTCGCGGCCTGACGCCGGGAGCGATTTACAAGCCGGCGGCAATGGGATCCAATCAATGTAAAGATTGAGGAGCCCATTCCATGCCGGCCATCGCCGACGCCTTGACCCTCCCCTGTGGGGCGGTCCTGCCCAATCGCCTCGCCAAGGGGGCGATGACCGAGGGGCTGGCCGACCCGCAGGGCCGGGCGACGCCGGAGCTGGAGCGGCTCTACGGCCTGTGGGCCGACGGTGGCGCCGGTCTGCTGATTACCGGCAATGTCCAGATCGACGGCGACCATCTGGAGCGGCCCGGCAATGTGATCCTGAGCGGCCGGCCGGATGCGGCGGCGCTCGCCGGGCTGTCGTCCATGGCGGCGGCGGCAACGCGCCGGGGCGGCCATGTGTGGATGCAGATCAGCCATGCGGGCCGCCAGACCCAGGCGACGGTCAATCCCCACCCCAAGGCGCCGTCCGCCGTCGCCGTGAACCTGCCCGGCAACCAGTTCGGCGCCCCCGTGGCCCTCACCGAGCCGGAGATCCTTGACCTGATCGAGCGCTTCGGCGCCGCAGCCGAGGTGGCGCGGGAGACCGGCTTCACCGGCGTGCAGATCCACGCCGCCCACGGCTATCTGCTGTCGCAGTTCCTGAGCCCCCGGTCGAACCGGCGGACCGACGCCTGGGGCGGATCGCTGGAGAACCGGTCCCGCATGCTGATGCGGGTGGTGGACCGGGTCCGCCGCGGGGTCGGCGCGGGCTTCCCGGTGAGCGTGAAGCTGAACTCGGCGGACTTCCAGAAGGGCGGCTTCAACTTCGAGGACAGTCTGGTCGTGGCCCGCCAGCTGCAGGACGCCGGCGTCGATCTGCTGGAAATCTCCGGCGGCTCCTATGAACAGCCGGCGATGATGGACCTGGAGGGGATCGAGCCCCGGGACATGCCCGTGGTGAAGGCCTCCACCGCTGCGCGGGAGGCCTATTTCGTCGATTTCGCCCGGGCCATGCGCCAGTCCCTGACCCTGCCGCTGATGGTCACCGGGGGCTTCCGCACCCGGGCGGCCATGACCGCAGCGCTGGACAGCGGCGCCGCCGACATGATCGGCCTGGGCCGCCCCCTGTGCGCCGACCCCGGCGGGCCGGCCCGGCTGCTGGCCGGGGCGGAGAGCCTGGAGCGGTGGGAGACACGGCTACGCCTGCTGCCGCCAGCGCTCCGGGTCCTGAACCGGCTGAAGCTGGTCCAGACCCTGGAGGGGTTCGCCGTCAGCTACTGGTACTACGCCCAGATCGACGCCCTGGCGCGGTCCGGCCGACCGGACACGGGGATCTCACCGTTCGCCGCCCTGCAGCAGGTCCAGCGCACGGGCGCCGCCTGGCTGAAGGCGCGCCGAGCCGGCTAGAGCCCGGCCTCCTTCAGCAGGGTGATTTCCACACGCCGGTTGGACTGTCGCCCGGACACGGTGGCGTTGGAGGCGACCGGCTTGGTCTCTCCCGAGCCCACCGTCTCGATCCGGGCGCCGTCGATGCCGGCGCCGGTCAGGCTGGCGCGCACGGAATTGGCCCGGTCGAGGGACAGTTGCTGGTTGAAGGCCGCGCCGCCGACGCTGTCGGTGAAGCCTTCGATGCGAACCCGGGAGTTGGGGCTGAGCCGCAGGTAGTTGATCAGCGACTGCAGCCGGTTCACTCCCCCGGCCAGCAGCACCGACTTGCCGGTCTCGAAGCTGACGTCCTGCAGCACCATGGTCGAGCCCAGGTCGCTGACCTTCATGTCGGAGTCCCGCAGCTGCGCCCGGGCCGCCGCCAGGTCCGCGTCGCGGGACGCCAGGGTCTGGCTCTGGTTGGCGATCTCGTGGTTCTGCGCCGCCACCAGATCGTCGCGATTGGCGATCTGCCGGTCCTTGACGGCAATGGTCCGGTTCTTGGCGGCCATCTGCGCGTCGGTGGACAGCCGGGCGGTTTCCTGCTCCACCCCGGCCTGGCGGCCGCGGGTCTCGGCGAGGTCCAGATAGGTGACGGCCATGGTCAGCTGGTGGTCCGAGCGCGCCCGCTCCCCATGGCTCCAGTCGGTCTCGGCGGACCCGAGCGCGGTGCGGGCGTTGGCCAGATCACCCTGACCGCGTTCGGCCGTCAGCTTGTCATTGGAGGCTGCGGCGAGCCGGGTCTGGGCGTCGATGATGCCCTGGTTCGGCGGAATGGAGGCGCAGGCCGACAGGGCGGCCGCAGCGGCGCCGACCAGCAGGACGCGGGTCAGGATGCGGGGGTGACGAAGATCGAACATGTGGGGTCGCCTATGGCTGAACGGTTGTGGAGGCGGCGACGGACGCCGCGACCTGGTCGCGGCTGGTCTGCAGCGCGGCCAGCTTGGCCTTTTCGGTGGTCAGTTCGGCCAGCAGCGAGGCCTCGTCCGCCAGCGACTGGGCCTCGTCGTCATGCCCGGCCTTGAGGGCGGCGCGGGCGGCGTCCAGTCGGCTGCGGGCCATGTTGTAGCTCTGGTCGCCGTCATTGCCGGCGACGCCGGACTGGCGGGCGGCCATCTCGATCCGGGCGCCGGCGCGGCTGATGGCGGCTTCCGCCGCCGGCTGGCTGGCGGCGGCCAGACCGGGCGTCAGGATCACCGGCGTCATCATCAGCACGGCCGCGCCGGCCAGGGCCAGGGCGCGTCCCCGGATGAAGTCAAAGCACGCTGGAGCGGACCCGCTCATGGCAAATTCCCTTGTTTCTGTGAATGGCGGGGTCTCTGCGAACGACGGACGACCCCGGACCGGATGTCTAGGCGCGACGGCCGTCCTGCACAGGCCTCGGAATCTACTCCAGGCGGACGGCGGGCCGTGTCCGTGCGCGGGATCGCGGATGGGTACATTCCGGGGATCGGACGGGATCGACCGCAGACCTAGGCTTGCGGCCCTCAACCGATATCCTCGAAAGGACTCCCCATGATTCCGCACACTCCCCGCGTCACCGGCCTGCGCCGGGTGATGCTCTGCGCGCTGACGGCGACGGCGCTGGCCGGCGCCCTCACCGGCGCGGCCTTCGCCCAGCCCGACCGGGGCGGCAATCACGACGGCGGACATGACAATGGCCAGCACGCCGGCTGGGGCGCCGACCGGGGCGGCGGCTACCGATACCGGCGCGGCGAGCGCATGGGCTACAACGACTATTCCAACGCCCCGGTGGTGGACTACCGCCAGCACCATCTGCGCCGCCCGCGGGCCGGCTATGAGTGGCGCGAGCACAACGGCAACTATGTGATGGTCGCCGTGGCCACCGGCCTGATCGCCTCGGTGCTGCTGAACCAGCGCTGATCCCCGCGCGACCACCCCCCCGCCCGGTGGCGCGGGGGGCGTTGGTCGTCCTCACCAGACGTTGCGCACCACATCCAGGATGTAGCCGTCCCCGTCGATCAGGGCGACGTCGTCATCGACCCAGACCCAGCGGCAGCCGTCCGGCGGCGTCGGCAGGTCATAGCGCTGATAGTCCTCGATCCCATAGTCCCAGTACCAGCTGGGCAGGATGTCGCCCGGCGGCCAGTAATGGCGCTCATAGGCGGGGGGCGCGGCCACATAGCCCCGCTCGGGAATGAAGAAGAACCCCGCCCGCGCGCCGGAATAGCCTCGAAACCCGCGATCGGTCCGCCACCAGTTGGGATTGCGTCCCCAGACCGTCTGGCGATCCCATCCCGCCTGGGACGCGCGCCAGTCGCGGCCGGCCGTGTCACGCTCCGCCGGCGACGCCCCATGGGTCCAGCCGGGCATGGGCCGCGGCGGCGCACGCTGGGGGCCAGAGGGCGCGGGGCGATCCCGACCGGCGTGCATCTGGGCCGCGGGAGCATTGTCCCGCCTCGTCGCACCGGGCGCCGGCGGGGTCCGGGACGGATCACCGCCCTCGCGCTGAGGCGGACCCTGGCGCTGAGGCGGACCCTGGCGCTGGGGCCGGGCCTGCGGCGCCGCGCGGGGCTGAGCCTGAGGCTGCGGCCGGGACTGAGGCTGCGCCCGCGGCTCGGACGGGCGTCCGCCGCCGCCTCCGGGATGTTCCGGACGCTGCTCCTGCCACGCCGCGGCGATCGTTGGCGCGGCCGAGAGGGCGACAAGGACCGCTGCGGCGGACAACATCAGGCTCATGCGCGTCATGGAGACTCCGGGACTTGGAACTGCGGTCGCGTCCCGGCGCCCTTCGCAGGGCCCGCACGCGAAAGCGGTCAGCCTAGTCCCCGGTCCGACCGCGGCCAGCGGCGGAAAACACCTAGACGGGATCGAGCCCGGCCAGGGCGTCCTGGCCCTTGCGGATTTGGCTGCGCAGGATCTCCGCTCCCGCCGGCGTCGCAGCCCCCCGCAGGACCAGCGCATAGCCCAGGGCGGTGCTGGGCCCCAGGGCGACGGTGGACAGGGCGCCCATGGCCCAGGCGAGCAGGGTCCCGTTGGCGAAGCTGGAGAGGCTCCGCTCCAGCAGATCGGAGGAGAGGGTCGGCTCCAGCAGACCCTCCGCCTGCGCCGCCTCCAGCAGGGCCCGCCAGGCGGCGCGGTTGCGCTCCAGCCGCTCGGGCGTGGCCAGGCCGGTGGAGTCGGCGCCGTGGGTGTTCAGCAGGGCCTTCCAGAGGGTGCGATAGAACTCCGGGTCCTCGATGAAATAGCGCATGGCCAGGTCATGCGCGTCGAAGATCCGGTCCAGGGCGTTGGCCGCCTGCAGCCGGCCGAAACGGACCACGAAGTCCCGCTCGTCCTCGAACACCGCCAGCACCACGGCGCGCTTGGATCCGAACAGGTTGTAGGGCGTGGTCAGGCTGACCCCGGCGCGCCTGGCGATCATGCGCATGGACAGGTCCGTGTCGCCGGTCTCGCGGATCAGGTCCCGCGCCGCCCGCACGATCCGCGAGCGCCGCTCGGCCTTGGCCTGTTCGCGACGCCCGGACTCGAGGCCGTCGGGGGGGATCAGAACGCCGCCGTCCACGGGGTCAGGCCGCGTCCGCCAGGGGCCGCATGTCCGCCTGCGCGTCGATGGCCAGGGCCTGCAGCATCTCGGCCCGGTCGGGGCCCAGCTTCGGCGGATAGGCCTGCGCATTGCGCCGCCGGCCCCGGGCCCAGTAGCCCAGCACCACGGCCAGGTTCTTCGGCTTGCCCAGCCAGCGGTCCGGATGCTCCAGCATGTGGAAGCCGCGCAGGGCCTGGCGCAGCAGGGCCACGTCGCTGCGCAGCGCGATGCGCACCCCGTCGTCGAAAAAGCCTTCCAGCAGCCGGCGGCGCAGGCTCTTGCGATAGCCAGGGGTGAGGGCCTGTCGCGCCCGCTTCACCGCCGCCCGGTCCTGGGCGCGCTGGTTGAGGTAATAGGGACGCAGCTCCTCGGTCACCCGCTGGTGATAGGCGATCAGCCGTCCCGCCGGGTCCGGCGTCTGGTCGAGGGCCTGGCGCAGGGCCTGGGCCGCCACGGCGGCGAAGCTGCAACCCCGGCCATAGAGGGGATTGGTCCGCACCAGAAGGTCGCCCAGGGCGAAATAGCCCCGCACGGCGACCCGGTCCTCGACCACGAAATCCCGCCAGCGGCTGATCAGGTCGCCCATGCCGTAGACCTTGCCCACCGGCTCGGCGCGGCCGGCATCGGTCCAGGGCGCCAGGCCCGGCAGCTGCTGGGTGATGGCGTGGAAGCGGTCCGGGTCGACCACCGCCTTGCGCAGCTCCACCTCCACCTCGGGGACCGCCAGGGTGATGGAGAAGCAGCCGTTGTCGCCGGGAAACACGCCGAACTTGAGGAAACCCAGGTCCCCGCTGGCCGGGGCGGCGCCGGTGCGGGGCGGCTCCGCCTGACCGGGACGAAGGCGGTAGTGGCGGGTGAAGTAGAGGATGCCCGCGGGCTCCCCCTCCTCGCGGATGGGGGCCCCCTCCTCGATCAGCTGTTCGATCAGGAAGCCGCTCTTGCCGGAGCTGTCCACCACCAGATCGGCGGCCAGCTCGACCGATGACCCGCCCTCGTCCGCGGTCACGCCGGAGACAGTGATCACCCCGTCGTCCCCCCGGGCGGTGATCAGCCGGCGCGCGTGGAGGCCGGACCGCAGGGTGACATTCTCCAGGGTCTGGACATAGCGGCGCATGGCCAGCTCCAGCGTCGTGCGGCGGCTGGTGATGATGGTCAGCTCCGCGTCTTCCGGCTCGGGCTGATAGGCCGCCTTCTGGCTGTCGGTGAGGAAGGCGTCAAAGGGCAGCTCCCGCACCCCCAGGGCCAGCAGCTGCTCCAGCAGGCGGGGATGCTCGGTCTTGAGGATCGAGCGCAGGCGGGCGAGGAAGGCGTGGCTCTGTCGCAGGTGCCCGACGCCCGTGTGCTTCCAGCTGTGGAACACCTCGTCCGGATCGTCCCCCGGCGGCGGTCCGTCCCGGTCGATCAGGAGGATCCGGCGTCCCGTAGGGGCCAGGGACAGGGCGGCGCACAGGCCGCCGATGCCCGCGCCCACGATGACGACGGTCTCGGTCACGCCGCCAGCCCGGGCAGGATCTCGCCCTGGGCGGGCTGGTAGCCCTCCGCCGCCGACCAGGCCAGCGCGCCGCCGACGAACACGGAGTCCACGCCGGTGGAGGCCCGGACATAGCGGAAGCCGTCGCCGGGCACGTCGCCGACAAAGTCCTCCCCCGCCCGGTCGATGGTGGCGGGGTCGAACACCACGATGTCGGCCACATAGCCCGGCTGCAGCCGTCCGCGCTCGGGAATCCCCCAGATGGCCGCGGTGTCGGACGTCACCTTCTTCACCGCCGCCTCCAGGGTCAGGGCCTTCACCTCCCGCACGAAGTGACCCAGCAGATAGCCGGTGTCCCCATAGGTGGAGAAGGACAGGATGTGCGCGCCGCCGTCGCTGGCGCCCACATGCACCCGGGGATGGGCCAGCAGCCGGCCCACCTGGGCGTCGTCATTGTGGCCCATGCCGGCGGCCAGGAAGTGGGCGTCCAGGTCCTCCTCCAGGCTGAGGTCGATCATGGCGTCCACCGGGGACACGCCCCGCAGCGCGGCGATCTCCCCCAGGGTCTTGCCCACCAGGTCGCGGTTGGCGTCGGTCTTCACGTGGCGCAGCACCAGCCGCGGCCAGAGGCCCGCCAGCGGCGCGGCCTCGGTGATCAGTTTCGCCCGGGTGTCGGGATCGCGGAAGGCCGCCAGGATCTCCTCATGGGCGCCGAAGCGCATGATCCGGTACCAGCCGGGGAAGCGGATGAACAGCAGGCTCGGCACGGCGAAGCAGAAGCTGATGTCGATGGGGCGGGTCTGCACCTGCGGCCACACCCGGGCGCCCCGGGCGAACTGCTCATCCACCCGGCGCATGACCCGGTCCACGGCGGCGACATTGTCGGCGTTGACGAACAGGGGCGAGAAGGTGGTGGGGATGCTGTGGCGGATCGACAGCTCCGCCAGCTGGTCGAGCCGGGCGATGGTCAGGTCGGCGTCATAGAATTCCGGCACGATCTGCAGCATGCGGCCGTACTCGCCGAGCACCGCGGCCAGGGCGTCCACCTCCGCCGGATCGGCGTGGCGGCTGGGCACCGGCAGCAGCCGCTCGTCCATGTCCACATAGCTGGTGGACAGGCCCGCCGCGCCGGCGTCCAGACACTCCCGCAGCACCGCCTGCATGCCGGCGATCTCGTCGTCCGTCGCCGTGCGGTCCATGGCCGCGTCGCCCATTACCCACAGGCGCAGGACGCTGTGCCCGACCAGGGGCGCCACATTGATCGCCAGCCCCTTGCGGATCCGGGCGATGTATTCGGCGAAGGTCTCCCAGTCCCAGACGACCCCCTCGCGGAAGGCTTTCAGGGGCATTTCCTCGATCTGGTTGAACATGCCGACCAGCTTCATCCGGTGCTCCGCCCGCAGGGGGGCCAGCGACAGGGAGCAGTTGCCCGGGACGATGGTCGTGACACCATGGGACAGGGCCGGCTTGGCGCAGCCGTCCCACAGGAGCTGGGCGTCGAAATGGGTGTGCGGATCGATGAAGCCCGGCGCCACCACCTTCCCCGCCGCGTCCACCACCCGGCGGGCGTCCCCGGTCACATGGCCGATCCGGACGATCCGCCCGTCCTGCACCGCCACATCGGCGCGATAGGCCGGAAGGCCCGAGCCGTCCACGACGCGTCCGTTCCTGATCACGAGGTCATACATCGCCGTGTTTCCTGCCCTTGTTCATCTGTTGTCCGGCCCGCCGGGTCTGGCGGCCGCGTATCTGTTCGACGAAGCCTCAAGCGCGTCGCGGACCCGCTCCCAGCCCTCGCCCACCAGCTCCGCGGCGTCCGCCGCGCGGCAGGCGGTCATCAGGTGGTCGGCGGCGGGGGCGTCGAGGGCCACCAGGGTCTCGCCGCCATTGTCGTAGCGCAGGGTCAACACCATCTCCGCCGCCCCGTCATGGGCGGCGCCCAACTGGACCCGGCTGATCACCGCGGCGGTCATGCCGGCGCGAGGGGCGGCTCGACGAAGATCACGTCGCTGGGCAGCACCGGATTGCCCGGCCCGCAGGTGCGCATGCTGGCCCGCATGTACACGTGCAGGTTCCAGCTCTGCAGCCGCGCCACGGCGTCCGCCTCCGCCAGGTCGGGAAGCTCCCGCCGGGCGATCTCGGCCCAGCCGTCGCCCCGCTGCGGCAGGATGGATTTGCGCACCCGCGACAGATCGCCCACGTCCTGATCCTCCCAAAGGCTTGTTTCAATCATTTGGAACATGTTCCAATTTTCGAGTCAACGACGGCGGGGGCGTCAGCCGCCGGCGAGACGCGTCCGCATGTCGGCGGCGGCGGCCAGGATCAGGGCCTGGACGGCGGCGGCATCCGGGGGCGCGGCGGGGTTCAGCTTCACATGCCGCATGCGCTTCCCCGTCCCCAGCAGCAGCCCGGCGGGGTCGGCCAGCTCCGCGCCGAAGAAGAAGCCCAGATTGGCGTGGGCGGTGAAGGCGTCCACATAGGCGAAGGCCGCCTCGCCAATGCAGGCGGTGGGGTGATGGTCATGCATCAGCTCCCGCACATCCGGGCCACAGGCGCGCAGGGCGTCGAACCACGGCTGGACAAAGCGCCGCAGGGGGTCGTCCGAGGCGAACCAGGCCTCGACCGCGGGGTCGCGGGACAGGGCGCCGGGAAATCGGAACAGCGGATCCATGAGCCCAGTCTGCCCGATCCGCCGGGATTGTCGAGGCGTGGCCGCACAGGCTCGGAACCGCGCGGTTGTCACCCGCAGGCGCGACGGATATGGCAGGGAGATGGCCCCGGACCCCCATGCAATCCCGACGGTTCCCAAGGCGCAGCCCACCCTCCTGCGCGACCTGGGGTCACAGCCGTTTGTCCTCCTCGACGACCGCACCGCGCCAGGCGCGGGCGTGCGCCTGTTCCGCAATCCCTCCGCGATCATCACCTGCGCGGCGCCGGAGGACGTGGCTGACGGCCTCGAGGAGATTGCCCGCCAGGTCGCCGGCGGACGCTACGCGGCGGGGGTGCTGGCCTATGAGCTGAACGGCGGCTTCGAGCCGCGGGTGCGGCGGCGCGCCGTCGCCGGGCCCCTGCTGCAGTTCGGCCTGTTCGACGCGCCGCTGCGCCTGACCGGGGAGGAGGCCGACCCTCTGTTCGCGGCGCTGGCGCCCCCCGCGCCGATCCGTGAGCTCACGCCGCAGCTGGACGAGGCCGCCTACCACGCCCGCTTCCGGCGCCTGGCGGACTACATCCGGTCCGGCGATGTCTATCAGGTGAACCTGGCCTTTCCCCTCGACTTCCAGTACGGGGGCGACCCCCTGGCGTTGTTCGCCGCCCTGCGCGCGCGCCAGCCGGTGGCGCACGGCGCGGTGGTCAGCCTGGGCGGGCCGGTGATCCTGTCCGTCTCGCCGGAGCTGCATCTGGAGATCGCCGACGGGGTCGCCGCCACCCGGCCGATGAAGGGCACCATCGCCCGCGGCGCGGACGCCGACGGGGACCGCCGCAACCGCTGCGCCCTCGCCGCCGACGCCAAGCAGCGGGCGGAGAACCTGATGATCGTCGATCTGATGCGCAACGATCTGTCGCGCATCAGCGCCCCGGGCTCGGTGCGGGTCCGCGACGCCTTTCAGGTGGAGACCTACCCCACCTTCCACGCCATGACGTCCACCGTCTCGGCCGTCCTGACCCCGGGTGTCGGTCTGGGCGAGACCCTGGCGGCGCTGTTCCCCTGCGGCTCGATCACCGGCGCGCCCAAGGTGCGGGCCATGGAGATCATCCGCGAGCTGGAGGACGCGCCCCGCGGCGTCTATACCGGCTCCATCGGCGAGATCGCGCCGGGGGGCCAGGTCCGGCTGAACGTGGCGATCCGCACCGCGGTGCTGGGGCCGGACGGCGCGGGCCGGTACGGCGTCGGCAGCGGGGTGGTGGCGGACTCCGACCCGGGGGCCGAGTATCGCGAATGCCTGCTGAAGGGCCGGGTCCTGGAAGAGCTGGCGGAGGACTACGGTCTGGTGGAGACCCTGACCGCGCTCCGGACCGGCGAAATCCCGCGACTGGCGCGGCACCTGCAGCGGCTGGCGCAGTCCGCCCGGGAGCTGGACTTCCCCTTCGACGCCGACCGGGCGCGAGAGCGCGTGACCGGGCTGGTCCGAACCCGCGACCCCGACGGGGGCGATCTGCGGATCCGGCTGGAGCTGCGTCGGGACGGCGCCCTGACCGTGACCCACGGACCCCTCGTCGCCCTGTCCCCCGGGCCGCTGCGGGTGATCCTGCATGATGCGCCCGTGGACCGGGCCGACCCCTTCCTGAGGCGCAAGACCACCCGGCGCGGCTTTTGGGACACGGCCCTGAAGCGGGCCCAGGACCTGGGCGCCGACGAGGCCCTGTGCGTCAACCGGGAGGGCGCCCTGACCGAAGCCACGCGCTTCAACCTGTTCGTAAGCTTGAACGGACGCCTTGTGACGCCGCCGGTGAGCGACGGCGTGCTGCCGGGCGTCCTGCGCAGCGAGCTGCTCGAGACCGGCGTCGCCGTGGCGCGGAGCCTGACCCTCGAGGACCTGGACACGGCCGAGGCGGTGTTTCTGGGCAACAGCGCCCGGGGGCTGCTGCCCTGCGAACGGGTCCCGTCCTGAGCGGCGGGGCGAAGGGGGCTTGCCTCCGGCCGCGGCGCGCGGGCACAGACAGGCTGTCCGATCCCTCAGGAGCCCGCCGACCATGTCCCGACCCCTGACCCTGCTGGACGGCGGCACCGGCCGCGAGCTGCACCGGGTGGGCGCGCCCTTCCGCCAGCCGGAATGGTCGGCCCTGGCGCTGATGGAGGCGCCGGACGCCGTGCAGCGGGTGCACGAGACCTACCTGGCCGCCGGGGCGGATGTGATTACCAGCAACAGCTACGCCCTGACCCCGTTCCACATCGGGGCGGCGCGCTTTGCGGCGGAGGGGGACGTGCTGGCGGACAGGGCCGGACGGGTCGGACGCGCCGCGGTGGCCGAGGGGCCGGGACGACTGGCCGGGTCCCTGCCGCCGGTGCTGGGCTCCTACCGCCCGGACCTGTTCGATGCGGCGACGGCTGCGCCCCTTCTGCAGACGCTGATCACGGGCCTTGCTCCCCATGTGGACCTGTGGCTGGCCGAGACCCTGAGCGCCGTGGCCGAAGCCCGCCTGGTCCGCCAGGTGCTGGGCGCGCGGCCGCAGCCGCTGTGGGTGTCCTTCACCCTGCTGGACGACGGCGAACCGGGGACGGCGGCGCTTCGCTCCGGCGAGCCGGTGGCCCTGGCGGCCCGCGCCGCCCTGGAGATCGGGGCCGAGACCCTGCTGTTCAACTGCAGCCAGCCGGAGGTGATGCTGGCGGCGCTGACCGCGGCCCGGGTCGAGATCGGGTCCGCCGCCCTGCAGCTGGGGGTCTACGCCAACGCCTTTCCGCCCCAGCGGCCGGACGCGGTGGCCAATGACGGCCTCGATCCGATCCGCGCGGACCTGGACCCGGTCCGCTATGCGGTCTTTGCACAGCAGTGGCGGGACGCCGGGGCGGATGTGATCGGCGGCTGCTGCGGCATCGGACCGGAGCATATCCGCGCCCTGGCCGACGCGCTGCGCCGCTGACGCCCCCCAGGGCCGGGCCGGACCGGGCCGGGCCGGGCCGCGCGCCGGCGCTTTGCAGCGGAGATATCCCTGCTACTGTGGCCCGCGCGGCGCCGGATGGTTCCAGCCCCCCACGCATCCGGAGACCCGACCTTGCCCTCACGCCTGACCCTCAGCCTGCTCCTCTCGACCGTGCTGGGCCTGTCCGCCCTGGGGCCGGCGGCCCTCGCCGCCCCGGCGCCGTCGGACCCGCATCTCGAAGACCTGGCCTGGCGCAATGTCGGGCCGTTCCGCGGCGGCCGGGCCCTGGCGGTCGCCGGATCGCCGGGCGACCCGAACACCTTCTATTTCGGCGCGGCGGCCGGCGGCGTGTGGAAGACCACCGACGCCGGCGCCAACTGGACGCCGATCCTCGACAGCCAGCCGGTCTCGTCCATCGGCGCGGTGGCGGTGGCGCCCTCCGATCCGAAGGTGATCTATGTGGGCAGCGGCGAAGGCGCCCTGCGCGGCAACATCACCTGGGGCAACGGGGTCTATCGCTCCGGCGACGGGGGCAAGACCTGGACCCATGTGGGGCTCGAGGACACCCGCCAGATCGGCGCGCTGATCATCGACCCGAAGAACCCCGACCATGTGCTGGTCGCCGCCCTCGGGCACGCCTTCGGCCCCAATGCGGAGCGCGGCGTGTTCCGCACCCTGGACGGGGGCAAGACCTGGAAGAAGGTCCTCTATCGCGACGAGAACACCGGCGCGGTGGACGTCACCTATGATCCGACCGACCCCAAGATCGTCTACGCCGCCCTCTGGCAGGTGCGCCGCCAGCCCTGGGGGTTCGCCAGCGGCGGCCCCGGCAGCGGCCTGTTCCGCTCCGCCGACGGGGGGGAGAGCTGGACCGAACTGAAGGGCCACGGCCTGCCTGCGGGGGTGCTGGGCCGCATCGACGTGTCGGTGTCCGCCGCGGATCACCGGCGCATCTACGCCATGGTCGAGGCGAAGGAGGGCGGCCTGTTCCGCTCCGACGACGGGGGCGAGAGCTGGACGCGGATCAATGACGACGGCCGGATCCGCCAGCGCGCTTGGTACTTCTCCAAGACCTATGCGGATCCCAAGTCGCCGGACACGGTCTATGTGCTGAACACCGGCATGCTGCGCTCCACCGACGGGGGCAAGACCTTCAACCTGGTCTCCGCCACCCATGGGGACCACCACGCCCTGTGGATCGACCCCAATGATCCGAAGCGGCTGATCAACGCCAATGACGGGGGCGCCAGCATCTCCCTCGACGGCGGAAGCACCTGGTCCAGCCAGGACAACCAGCCCACGGCGCAGTTCTATCACGTGGCCGTGGACAACCGCTTTCCCTACTGGCTGTACGGCGCGCAGCAGGACAATTCCAACCTGGCCGTCGCCAGCTTCGACGACGAGGGCGTGATCGGCCCGCGGGACTTCTATGTGGCCGGCGGCGGCGAGTCCGGCTTCGTCGTGCCCGATCCCCGGGACCCGGAGATCATCTATTCCGACGCCGAGAACCAGATCGCCCGCTTCAACCACCGCACCCAGCAGGCCCAGGACATCAGCGTCTATCCCGTGGACAATTCCGGCCATCCGGCCAGCGAGCTGGAGCACCGGTTCAACTGGACCTCGCCGCTGATGCTGTCGCCGCATGATCCCGACGTGCTCTACGCCGCGGCCGAGGCGGTGTTCCGCTCCGACGACCACGGCATGAGCTGGCGGGCGATCAGTCCGGACCTGACCCGCAACGACAAGACCAAGCAGACCCCGTCCGGCGGGCCGCTGACCAAGGACATCACCAGCGTCGAATATTACGACACCATCTTCGCCCTGTCGGAATCGCCTCTGAAGAAGGGCCAGCTGTGGGTCGGGACCGACGACGGCCGGGTGCAGCTGACCACGGACGGAGGCGCTCACTGGGCGAATGTGACGCCGAAGGACATGCCGGAATGGGGCACGGTGTCGATGATCGACCCGTCGCCGCATGACGCCGGCCGCGCCTATCTGGCGGTGGACCGGCACAAGCTGGACGACGTCGCCCCCCACGCCTGGAAGACCCTGGACGCGGGCAAGACCTGGACCTCGATCTCGGCGGGCCTGCCGGACGGCGCGGTGACCCATGTGGTGCGCGAGGACCCGGTGCGCCCGGGCCTGCTGTTCGCGGGCACGGAGACGGGGGTGTTCGTCTCCTTCGACGACGGGGCCCACTGGCGGTCCCTGCAGAAGAACCTGCCGCCCTCGCCGGTGCATGACCTGCTGATCAAGGGCGACGACCTGGTGGTGGCCACCCACGGACGCGCCTTCTGGATCCTCGACAACATCACGCCCCTGCGTCAGGTCGAGGCGACGGAGACGGCGGACGTGGCCCTGCTGACGCCGCAGAAGGCCCTGCGCCTGCACTATCCGGACTCCGTGGACAGCCGCCATCCCGTCGGCCAGAACCCGCCCGCGGGCGCCATGATCGACTATGTGCTGAAGACGGCCCCGACCACGGAGCTGACCCTCGACATCCTCGACAGCCAGGGCCGGGTGATGCGGCATCTGTCCAGCACGCGGACCAACAAGGTGATCCAGCCGCCGGAATGGCCGGACCAGATCGTGGCCAGCGACCTGATCTCGGCAAAGGCCGGCCTGAACCGGCTGGTCTGGGACCTCCGGATGGATGACCCGGCGCAGATTCCCGGCGCCTTTTATTCCGGCTCCGCCCCCCGGGGGCCGCTGGTCCCGCCGGGCGTCTACCAGGTGAAGCTGTCGGTGGGCGGGGTGACCCGCACCACGGCGCTGGAGGTGGCGGCCGACCCCCGCGTGGCCGACGCCGGGCCGGCCATCGCCGCCAAGACCGAACTGGCGGTGAAGGTGCTGCACGACATCGACGCCCTGCACACGGCGGTGAACGCCATCCGCGGCGCCCGGTCCGAGCTGGCCGCCGCGGTCAAGGCGAAGCCGGCGCTGGGCGGCAAGGTCGCCCCGGTGGATCGCCGGCTCCAGGCGCTGGAAGAGGCGCTGATGCAGGTGAACATGAAGGGCTCCGAGGCCAATCTGGCCTTTCCCGGCATGTTGAACGAGCAGTATGCCGGCTTCGCCGCAGCCCTGGAGGACGCGGACACCCCGCCCACCCGGCAGCACCAGCAGATGTACCAGACCCTGCATGCGGGGCTCTCGACGCAACTGGGGCTGTGGACGACGCTGCAGGGCGGCGACCTGGCCGAGCTGCGGCGCCAGATCGCCGCGAAGTAGTCCCCGCGAACCCCTCCGGAAAGGCGCCGCACCGTGTTCAAGCTGACCATCAACCAGACGGCCCACGCCGTGGATGTTCCGGAGGACATGCCGCTGCTCTGGGTGCTGCGAGACGAGATCGGGCTCAAGGGAACCAAGTTCGGCTGCGGCGTCGCCCAGTGCGGCGCCTGCACCGTGCTGCTGGACGGCCAGCCGATCCGGTCCTGCGTCACCCCGGTCGGGGCCGTGGGCGCCGGGCGGATCACGACGGTGGAGGGGCTGACGGCCACCCCCGCCGGACGGGCCGTGCGCGCGGCCTGGGAGAGCGTGGACGTGGCCCAGTGCGGCTATTGCCAGGCGGGCCAGATGCTGGCGGCGACGGCGCTGATCACCGCCACGCCGAAGCCGACGGACGCGGACATCGACCAAGCCATGGACGGGAACTTCTGCCGCTGCGCCACCTACAAGCGGATCCGCGCGGCGATCAAGACGGCGGCGGGGGTCTCCCCCGTGGACCATCGGGGGGATGCGGCATGAGCCTGTCCCGCCGGGAACTGGTCCTGTCCCTGGGCGCCACGGCCGCCGGGGCGATGGTGTTGAGCTTCGGCCTCAGGACCCAGGCCGCCGCCGGCGGCGGCGCGGCGCTGGGGAATTACGTCACCCTGGCCCCGGACGGCGCGGTCACCCTCCTCGCCCGCAATCCGGACATGGGCCAGGGCGCCAAGTCCCTGCTGCCCATGCTGATCGCCGAGGAGCTGGACGTGGACTGGGACCGGGTGCGGGTGGAGTTCGCCCCCGCCGACGCGAAGCGCTTCGAGTCGCAATACGCCGGCGGCAGCCTGGCCACCCCCGACAACTGGGAGCCCATGCGCCGGGTGGGCGCCGCCGCCCGGGCCGTGCTGGTGGCCGCCGCCGCAACCCGGCTGAAGGTCGATCCCGCCATCCTGACCACCGCCCATGGCCGGGTGATCCATGCGGCGTCGGGCCGCAGCCTCGCCTATGGCGACCTTGCCGCCGAGGCCGCAAGGCTGCCCCTGCCCGACCCGAAGACCCTGAAGCTGAAGGACCCGAAGGACTTCACGATCCTGGGCCGCTCCCACATCGGCGTGGACACCCCGGCGATCCTGGCGGGAGAGCCGATCTTCGGCATCGACATGGTCCTGCCGGGGATGAGGCACGCCGTCTATGTGAAGTCGCCGGTCTACGGGGCCAAGCTGGTCTCCGCCGACCTCGCCGCCGCCCGGTCCATGCCGGGGGTGGAGCAGGTGTTCGCCGTGGAGGGGATCGCGCCCCCCGCCGGCGCCCAGATCGGCCTCGCCCCCGGGATCGCGCCGGGGATCGCCATCGTCGCCCGCAACTGGTGGCAGGCGAACGCGGCGCGCAAGGCCCTGAACGCGGTCTGGGACGACGGCTTCGGCGCGGCCCACGACAGCGAGGTCTATGACCGCCGCGCCGCCGAGCTGCTGAAGACCCCGGGCGAGGTCCAGCGCGCCAAGGGGGACGTGGACGCGGCGCTGACCAGCGCCCACCGGCGGCTGGAGGCGGTCTATGAGGCGCCGTTCCTGGCGCACCTGACGCTGGAGCCGCAGAACTGCACCGTCAGCCCCACGGCTGCGGGACTGGAGATCTGGGCGCCGACCCAGTTCCCCAATGACGGCCGCGACGCGGTGGCCAAGACCCTCGGCCTGCCGCTGGAAGCCGTCACGGTGCACATGCGCCGCTGCGGCGGCGGCTTCGGCCGGCGGATCATGAACGACTTCATGGTCGAGGCGGCGGTGATCGCGCACCGGGCCAAGGTCCCGGTGAAGCTGTTGTGGACCCGGACCGATGACATCGGCCATGACTATTACCGGCCCGGAACCTATCAGCGCCTGACCGCCGGCCTCGACGCCGCGGGCCGGGTCACGGCCTATGACACCCACGCGGTCAGCTTCTCCCGGGACGGCAAGCTGGTGGACGGGGGGGAGATCGACCTGGACGCCGCGCCCGGCCATCTGGCGGAGAGCTCGCGGCTGCGCCGGTCGCTGATCCCCACCATCGCGTCCACCGGCTGGCTGCGGGCGCCGGCGTCCAACGCCCTGTCCTTCATCCACGAGAGCTTCTGGGACGAGCTGGCCCACGCCGCCGGGCAGGACCCGATCGCATTCCGGCTGGCCCATCTCCGCGCCCGTCTGGGCACGCCCGTCGCGCCGCCGACGGAGGAGGGGGAGCCGCAATATGACGTGCGCCGGATGATTCCCGTGCTGGAGCTGGTCCGCCAGCGGTCCGGCTGGGGAACAGCGCCCCTGCCCGCCGGCGTCGGCCTGGGCGTCGCCGCCTATTTCAGCCACCGCGGCTATTTCGCCGAGGTGGCGAAGGTGCGGGTGGCGCCGTCCGGGGACTGGAAGGTGGAGAAGGTCTGGGTCGTCGGCGACGTGGGCGGCATCATCCTCAACCCCACCACGGCCCACGCCCAGGTGGAGGGCGCGGTCACCGACGGGATCGGCCACATGCTGACCGCCATCCGCTTCGAGAAGGGCCGCGCCGCCCAGGCCAATCTGAACGACCTGACCCTCATGCGCATGTCCGCCGCGCCGGAGGTGGACGTGCATTTCCACCTGACGGACAATCCCCCCACCGGCCTGGGCGAACCGGCCCTGCCGCCGGTGATCCCGGCGGTGGCCAATGCCGTCTTCGCCGCCTGCGGGGCCCGGGTGCGGACCCTGCCGATGACGGCGGAGCGGATCCAGGCGGCCCGTGCGGACGGGGTGAAGGCCGCCTGATGCGTCCGGAACGGCTGACCGCCTTCAGCGATGGCGTGCTGGCCATCATTATCACCATCATGGTGCTGGAGCTGCGGCCGCCGGCGGGGGACCAGCTGGCCGATCTGGCGGCGATCGCCCCCACCTTTCTCAGCTATGTGCTGAGCTTTCTCTATGTGGGCATCTACTGGAACAACCATCACCATCTGCTGCAGATGGCCGACGAGGTGGACGGGCGCATCCTGTGGGCCAACACCCATCTGCTGTTCTGGATGTCGCTGATCCCGGTGGCGACGGCGTGGCTGGGACAGCATCCCGGGGCCGTGGCCCCCAACGTTGTGTACGGCCTCTCCCTGCTGGCCCCCGCTGTCGCCTATTACCTGCTGCAGCAGGCCCTGATCCGCCGCCAGGGCCGGGATGGGCCGCTGGCCCGGGCGCTGGGGCGGGACCTGAAGGGCAAGGCCTCGCCCCTGCTCTATCTGACCGGGATGGCGGTGTCCGTCCTGTCGACGACGGCGGCCCAGGTCGTCTATGTGGCGGTGGCGCTGATGTGGCTGGTTCCGGACCGGCGGATCGAGCGCCATCTGGACACGCCGTCCGCCTGAGGCCGCGGTCCTAGCCCCGCCCCCGCTCCCGCCACAGGATGTAGACCCCGCTGCCGGCGACGATGGCCGCTCCCGCCAGCAGCCAGGCGTCCGGCCGCTCGCCCCACAGGACAAAGCCGAAGGCGCTGGCCCAGACCAGCTGGCTGTAGTCGAAGGGCGCCAGCACCGGCAGGGGCGCCAGCCGCACCGCGGTGGTCAGGAGCAGCTGGGCGACGCCCCCCGCCAGACCGGTGGCGATCATCACCATCAGCGTGGTCGCATCCGGCGCGATCCAGCCGAAGGGTAGGCCGATCAGGCTGGCGGTCGCGCCGGCCAGGGTGAAATAGAAGGCGATGGTCGGGCCCGACTCGCTCTTCGGCATGCCGCGGATGCTGATCATGGCCCCGGCGGTGAGGAAGGCGGCCGCCAGCCCGAAGGCCACGCCCACCGTCGGCCGGACGGCGCCGGGATGCAGGGCCACCACCACGCCGGCGAACCCCACCACCACCGCCAGCCACCTCTGCCAGGCCACGCTCTCGCGCAGCACGACCAGGCTCAGCACCGTCATGAACAGGGGCGCGGTGAAGCCCAGGGTCGCCGACTCCACCAGCGGCAGGGTCGCCAGCGAGGTGAAGGTGCAGACCATGGCCGTCAGCCCGATCACCGACCGGGTCAGGTGGCGCAGCGGCCGCCGGGTGCGCAGGGCGCCGAAGCCCACCGTGGTCTTGATCATGATCAGGATCGGGATGAAGGCGAAGATGTTGCGGCAGAAGATGATCTGCGAAAGGGGCGTTCCCGCCGCCGTCAGCCACTTCACCCCCGCCGACACCGCCGCCAGGCCGATGACCGCCGCCAGCCGCAGGCCGATGCCCAGCAACACCTGCCCCTCCGCATGGCGGGGCGGATCCAGCTCTGCGGCGGTGATCGGCGCGTTCGCCTCGACCTCGACCCGGCTCAGCGGAATTCCAGTCCGTCAAAGGTCCCGGCGTTGCGCCACCGGTCCAGGTACCGGAAATAGGCCACCGGCCCGGCCGGATAGCCCACATAGGACTTCGCCGCCGGCCCGCGATCCTGACCCTCGTTGTTGTAGTAGCCGGGGGTGCATTCGTTGGAGCCGATCAGCAGGCCGGGGCCGGACAGCAGCAGCGCCACCCACGCGTCCTCGGCCGCCTTCGTGACCTCGATCTCCTGATGCCCGTGGGCCAGGGCGTGGGCGACCATCATGGCGATGGTCCGGCCGGACTCGGTCAGGTTGTGCGGCACGTTGGAGATCAGGTTGGCGCCCTGGGTGGGCTGCACCAGAAAGGCGTTGGGGAAGCCGTGCACATGGATGCCGTGCTTGGTGCGCATGCCGTCGGCCCAGTGTTCCGACAGCTTTTCGCCGCCCCGTCCCACCGCGTCGAAGCCCGCCCGGCGCTGATGCTCCGTCCCCACCTCGAAGCCCGAGGCGTAGATGATGCAGTCCACCGGATACTCCACCCCGGCCACCACGAAGCCGGTCTCGGTGATCCGCTCGACCCCCTGGCCGTCGGTGTCCACCAGCCGGACATTGGGGTTGTTGAACGCCTGCAGATAGGCGTCATGGAAGCAGGGCCGCTTGCACAGCTGGCGGTACCAGGCCTTCAGCCTGTCCGCGGTCTCGGCGTCGGACACGATCTGGTCCACCCGGGCGCGGATCTCCTCCATCTTCTCGAAGTCGGAATCCTCGTAGGCCGCCAGCATGTTGGGGGGCGTCATCTGGTCCGGCGGCAGCTGCAGGATGCGGGTGCGGATGCGCCGGGACAGGTCGGTCCAGCCGTCCTGCACCAGGTCCACCTCGGCGATCCCGCCGGCCTGGTTCTCCGTGAAGTTCTCCAGCCAGCGCAGCTGCCAGCCGGGAGTGGCGATGCTGGCGAACCACTCGGGGTCGATGGGCGCATTGGCCCGCACGTCCACCGAGGACGGGGTCCGCTGGATGACGTAGAGCTGGCCGCAGGTCTTGGCCAGATGCGGCACGCACTGGATGGAGGTGGCGCCCGTGCCGATGATCGCCACCCGCTTGTCCCGCAGCTTTTCCAGCGGCGCGCCCAGCGGATCGCCGCCTGTGTAGTCATAGTCCCAGCGGCTGGTGTGGAATGAATGGCCGCGGAAGCTGTCGATCCCCGGAATGCCCGGCAGCTTGGGCACATGCAGCGGCCCGGTGCCCATGCCGATGAACTGTGCGGTGAAGGCGTCGCCGCGGTTGGTCCGGATCACCCAGACGCGCCGGGTCTCGTCCCAGCGGACATCCTCCGCCTGGGTGTGGAACAGGGCGTTGTCATAGAGACCGTACTGCTTCCCGATCCGCTGGCACTGGGCCAGGATCTCCGGGGCGTGGGCGTACTTCTCCGTCGGCATGTGCCCGGTTTCCTCGAGCAGGGGCATGTAGACCAGGCTCGCCGTGTCGCACTGGGCGCCGGGATAGCGGTTCCAGTACCAGGTGCCGCCGAAGTCGCCGCCCTTCTCCAGGATGCGCACGTCCTTGATCCCGGCCTCCACCAGACGCGCGCCGGTGACGAGACCGGCGAACCCGCCGCCGATGAAGGCGAAGGTCACGTGATCGGTCTTGGGCAGGCGGGGCTGCACCGGCGTGTAGGGGTCATCGAGATAGTGGGAGAAGCGACCCTTGATCTGCAGGTACTGGTCGTTGCCGTCCGGGCGCAGACGCTTGGCCCGCTCCTCCGCATACTTCCGACGCAGGGCGTCCTTGTCGAAGCTGCGGGCGCCCTTGGCGGGCGGATTGTCGATCAGGGTCATGGGCGTCGCGTCCTCACCGGCGTTTCTTTTGCCCGATCTTCACCCGCTCTCCGCCGTGCGCCAACAAGTTTCTCGGACGCGACGCCGCGGAACGCCCGGCGCAGCAAGCTGAATTCCGCTCCATCGGGGGTCATGTTGACTTACATTCTAGGATGACGTGTATTTTCGCTCTGACGCTTGAGTTCCATTGAAGCTTTTCGACGATCCCTGACGGACTGAACCTCAAGATACGACTGCAACCCCGCCAAAATATGGGCGCCGGATGTCTGAAACGACCGAGACGCAGATCGAACTGGCCTCGCCGGACGAGCAACAACGGCTGGAAATGCTGCGGTCGCTGGATGTGGTGGATCGGCCGGAGGAGGCGTTCTTCGGCCTCTACGCCGCCCTCGCCAGCCAGATCGCCCAGACGCCCATCGCCGTGGTGTCCCTGGTGGACGCGCACCGCCTGTGGTTCGCCGGCCGCGTCGGCCTCGCGGCGACCGAGACGCCCCGCGCCGGGTCCTTCTGCCACCAGGTGATCTCCGGGGTCGAGGAGCTGATCTGGGTGGAGGACGCGCGGCGAGACCCCCGGTTCGACAGCCATCCCCTGGTCATCGCAGACCCGCAGGTGCGGTTCTACGCCGGCGTGCGGCTGGTGGTGAACGGCTGGGCGGTGGGCACCCTGAGCGTTCTGGGTCCGGACGTCCGTCCCTATGATCCGGACCTGGCCGATCGGCTGACCCATCTGGCCAGCCTGCTGGCCGAGCGGCTGGAGAAGAAACACAAGGACAACGCCCTCGGGCGCGCCCTGGAGGTGACCTCCGACGCCATCATCGAATGCGACGACCTCGGGGTGATCACCGGCTGGCGACACGGGGCGGAGCAATTGTTCGGCTATACCGAAGCCGAGGCCCTGGGGCGGCGGATCACCCTGATCGTGCCGGAGTCAAAGCGCCGCGCGCATCTGGCGGGCTTCCAGCGCTGGCGGGAAAGCGGCGTCGCGCGATGGGGCCGCCGGCTGGAGCTGGAGGCCGTGCGCAAGGACGGAACGCAGGTCGACATCGAGCTCTGCATGTCCCTCTGGCACGCCCTTGGCCGACGGCAGATCACCTCCAGCATCCGCGACATCTCCCAGCGCACGGCCCTGGCCGGGTCCCTGATCAAGGCCAAGACCGACGCCGAGGCCGCCAATGTGGCCAAGAGCGCCTTCCTGGCCAATATGAGCCACGAAATCCGCACCCCGCTGAACGGGGTCGTCGGGGTCGTCGACCTGCTCAGCGCCACGCCCCTCACGCCGCACCAGACCGAGCTCACCAGCATCATCCGGGCCTCGTCCCAGCAGCTGCAGGGCGTGCTGGGGGACATTCTCGACCTCGCCCGGGTGGAGTCCGGCCAGCTCGCCCTGTCCGAGGAGGCCTTCAGCGTCGAGGCGCTGGTGGCGGCGGTGGCGGAGCTGTGCGCCCTGCGGGCGGCGGAAAAGGGCCTGCAGCTCGGCTTCACCGTGGACGAGTCCGCCCGCAATCCCGTGCTGGGCGATCCGGTGCGGCTGAAGCAGGTGCTGCTCAACCTGCTTTCCAACGCCGTGAAGTTCACCGACGCCGGATCGGTGCGGGTGGCGGTCAGCGCCGAGGACGGGGTCTATCGGTTCGAGGTGCGGGACACCGGGGTCGGCTTCAGCGAGGACCAGCGGGCGGCGATCTTCAACCGGTTTCACCAGGCGGACGGCTCCATCACCCGGCGGTTCGGCGGCGCGGGCCTGGGTCTGGCCATCTCGAAGGACCTGGTCACGGCCATGAACGGCCAGATCGACTGCCGGGCGACGCCGGGCGCGGGCGCGACCTTCTGGTTCACCGTGCCCCTCGCCCCCGCCGCGGCCGCCCTTTCGGCGCCGGCACCCGCCGCAACAGACCCCCTGACCGGCCCGTTCGGGGAGGTGCGCGTCCTGCTGGCCGACGACAACGCCACCAACCGCCGGGTGGTGGAGCTGATCCTCGCCTCCGCCGGGGCCGAGATCGTTTCCGTGGAGGACGGCGCGGCCGCCCTGGACGCCTTTGACCGCGAGTCCTTCGACATCGTGCTGATGGACATGATGATGCCGGTGATGGACGGCGTCGTCGCCGTGGGCCACATCCGCGACCGGGAGCGCCAGCGCGGCGTCTCGCGAACCCCGGTGATCATGCTGACCGCCAACACCCTGCCGGAGCATGTGGACCTGTCCGTCGGCGCGGGGGCCGACTTCCATCTGCCCAAGCCGATCAACGCCCGCTCCCTGCTCCAGGCCATCGCCCGGGCCATGTCCCCGTCAGGTCAGGCGGCCTGAGGCGTTACGCCGCAGGCTGCGCGGCTTGCCCAGCCGGCGCTGACGATACAACAATTCCGTGTGAATGATGGGAGCTAAAGCAATCTTGAAATTCATTCGGAGGGCTGATGAGACTCCTGACAGATCATGAAATGGGCCTTGTGGTCGGCGGCGATTTGAACAGTTGGTCGCCCACCATGCTCGACATGGGCGCCACGACCCTCGCCCCCCAGACAGCACCGGAACAACGCTCACCGCCGGTGACGACGGGACCATCTATGCCACGCCGCACGTGGGGTTCAGCGGCTATATCCAGGCGTTTGGGCAGTGCTATTCCGACAACTTCGCCATAAACCTCAAGAACGATACCGTGTTAGGCCTGCTGGGCGGCGGCGTCGCGGGTTTCACAGGGGGCGAGATCCTGGGAGGCGTCGGGGGCATACCCGGGGCCGCGGCGGGCGGCGCGATCGGTGGAGCAGGCGCAGCCATGAGTTCTCCGTTGAAGACGGGCGTCACATGTCTGCTTCCCGGCAAACCCTGAGGCCCGTCGTGAGCCCCCGACATAGACATAAGTCGACCTTGATGCTCAGCCGCTCCCTTCAGCGGAGTTGGTGTTTTGCTGCCTGACCCGGCCCCGCCCCTCACATGCTACGAACAGCAATTGCTGGTGGGAGAACTCACGGACGACAGGATGGAAGCGGAGCAGGCCTATCTGCGTCACTGCCCGCCCCCCAAATCCCTGATCGTCAGCAGCATCGGGGGCGAGTCCCGCGTCGGGGTCTATTTCGGTCGGCTGATCCGCGACAACAATATCACGCTGATCATTCGCGGGATCTGCGGCTCGTCCTGCGCCCAGTTCATGTTCCTGCCAGCGCGGACCGTAGTGCTGGAACGGTCGTCCCTCGTGCTGTTTCACAATACGTCGAATTCGATTCTGAGCGCGTTCCTGACGGCGGAACCCGGCGCCAAACTGGATTGGCCGCGTCTGCGAGCCTCCGCCAAGGTGGAACGGGACGCCTATGCCGAATGGGGGATCGACCGCCGTTGGCTCTATGCGCCTTTGGCCCGCCTCGAGCCGGTGTGCTTCTATACTGGCGAGGATCGGCGTTCGCCGCCGTCACCCCTGCCCGCACCCTACTACAAGTCCCGTTACATCGGATGGATCCCGGATCGAAGCGCGTTTCCGGACAAGGATATCGCGGGAACCTGGCCGACGGCCAAGGAGATCCCGATCATCGTCCATGAGCGTCAACTGCCGGAGGCCTATGTGGAGTGGATCCTCACCAGCGGGGGTCTGGACGGATCCGGTGTGGTCAACGCGCGGTCCTGCGGTGAACCCCGATGACGGGGATACTGCAGGTCCGGCAGATCCGGAAGGATCCCGTCGTCGAACCGGCCGGTTGGCGTCAGGGCGGCGACAGGGCTCAGCGGCGATGAAGCGGTTCCTCCGGCCTGACGCGATCACCATGCTGGCGTTGTTGGTCTTCTGGATTCTCGGAAGCCTCTCCGTCTTTCGCCCGTTCGGACCCGGCTTCTTGGGCCTGATGATCGTCTTTGTCTGTGTGATATGGCTCATTCGGGGGTGGGCGGACCGCCTGTGAATTCCTGATCCACCGCCGGTCGCGCTCAGGCCGCAGCGGCCATGCCGCCCAGTCCCGGAGACTGGCCGGCCACCTCGCCGTAGAACGCCGCCAGCTGGGGCAGGCAGACCCGGGTCAGGTCATAGTCGCGGATGATGGTCTGCCGGGCGCGCTGGCGCAGGGCCTCGATCTCCGGCCCGCCCGCCAGCACCTGGCACACCCGGTCGGCGATCTCGTCCGGCGAGAAGAAGTCCGCCAGCAGGCCATTGTCCCCGTGGCGGATCACCTCCTGCACCGGCTGGGTGGCGCTTCCCACCACGGCGCCCCCCGCGCTCATGGCCTCCATCAGCGACCAGCTGAGCACGAAGGGGTAGGTCAGATAGACATGGCAAGCTGAAACCTTCAACAAATCCAGATAGATGGACCAGGGCAGCTTGCCCACGAAGCGCAGCCGGTCCGGATCGACCTGCGACGCCACCTCGGACAGGTAATGCGCCTTCCAGCTCTGGCCCGGCGGCAGGCGCGCGCCATAGCTCACATCGTCCCCGCCCACGCAGATGATGGTGGCGTTGGGCCGGGCCTTCAGGATCCGGGGAACCGCGCGCATGAAGCTGTGGAACCCGCGATAGGGCTCGAAATTGCGGTTGACGAAGGTCACCACCTCGTCCCCCCGGCGAAACCGCCGGCCGCCGCTGGCCAGCTCCACCCAGGCGTCCGGGTCCGGGCGCACGGCGTCGGTGTCGATGCCGTCGTGGATCACCCGGATCCGCTCCCGGAAGGGCGGTGGAAACTGCGCCGCCTGCCACCGGGTGGGGCTGAGATGGGCGTCGGCGGAGGCCAGGCTCAGCAGGATGTTGGCGTTACGCACCCGAAGCTGGAACAACTGGTTGGCGTCGGCCTTAGGGAATTCCGGGTCGAAGTCGATGTCGCTGCCGGTGGGGTTGTAATAGAACTCCTGGAAGCAGATCATCCGCGCCGCCGGGAAAACGTCCTTGAGGAACATCGCCTCCCCCCAGCCGGGATGGGCCAGGATCAGGTCCGGCGAGAACCCTTCAGCTTTGAGTTGCGCCGCCGCGTGCGCCGCGGACTGCCCCCGCTGCACCTGCAGGTCGAGGTCGGCCATGAAGGCGTGAGGCGTGGTCTGGGCGCGGTTCCAGGCGTGGCGGATTACCCGCACGCCGGGGATCTGGACCGGCTCGGCCATGGTCAGGGCGACCACCTCATTGGTCGGATCGGCGCCGAAGATCCGCGCCTGATGCTTGTACTGGCCCGGAAAGTTCTGGTGGACGAACAGGATCTTCAACCGCAGCGCTCCCGTCTCAGGCGACCAGGATGGATCGCGTGGGGCCATCGGCCACGATCCGCCCCCGGTCGAGCACGATCAGCCGGTCCAGCTGGCCCAGCAGGCTGACGCTGTGGGTGGCGACCACCAGGGTGCAGTCCCGCGACGCCTCCGCGATCCGGCCGGCCACCAGGGTCTCCAGCTCGTGGTCGATCCCGGCAGTGGGTTCGTCCAGGATCATCACCCGGGCCTCGACCATCAGGCTGCGGGCCAGGGCGACGGACTGCCGCTGTCCCCCGGAAAGGTTGGCGCCCCCCGCCGCCACGGCCAGATCCAACGACAGCTCCCCCCGGGCGATGGCCTCGGCCAGACCGGACAGGTGCAGGGCCCGGCGCAGTCTCTGGCGATCCCAGGCGGTCTCGTCGCCCACGATGTTCTGCTCCAGCGTGCCCTCGAACAGCAGCGGGTCCTGCGGCTTGTAGGCCAGCCAGCCGGCCCGCCAGGCGGGATCGAAGGCCGAGATGTTGGCCCCGTCGATCATCACCGCGCCGGACGTGGGCGCCAGCGCCCCGGCGAGGCAGCGCAGCAGCGTGGACTTTCCCGACCCGTTGCGACCCACCACGCCGATCCGCTCCCCCGGCGTGATCTGCAGGCTGAGTTGGTCGAGCACCGCCGGCCGGTCGCCGGGAAAGCGGAAGCCCAGGCCGTGCACGTGATATCCCCCGTCCATGGCCCGGGGGGGCAGAGACACGGTCGCCGCCGCGGCCGGGGCCAGGCTTTCGTCGAACCGCGCCTTCGCCCGACGGTGTACGTCATAGCGCCCCACCAGGATCACCAGGCTCGACACCTGTCCGCCGATCCGGTTGGACAGGATCGAGCAGGCGGTCAACCCGCCCACGGTCAGCAGGTTGGCCTCGGTCATCAGGGCGCCGATGACGATTACCGCCACCCAGATCAGCATCGCCCCCTCTGACAGGGCCGCATAGTTGAGGCCGGTGAGCAGCCGCCCCCGGCTGCGCGCCTCGGAAGACTGGTCCGCCAGCGCGCTCCACCGGCGGTCGAACAGGGCCCGCAGGCGGCTGGTGCGGATCAGGTCCAGATGCGTCACGATCTCGGCCAGCAGCCCCAGGCGCAGACCTTCCATCGCCTGGGCTTCCTGGTTGCGGCGGGCGATGGGGCCGCGCAGGGCCAGGGACAGGGCGATCAGCGCCCCGCCGATGACCACCGGGGCCAGGACCACCGGCCCCCCGATCAGCCCCATGGCCAGCAGGAACAGCACGGCGAAGGGCAGGTCCGCCGCGGCCACCAGATAGCTGGAGGACAACAGGTCCCGGCTGGCGGCCAGCTCCCGGTAGCGGGCCAGCAGGGCGCCGGTGGAGATCACCGCCCCGCCGCTCTGCCCCAGCAGCCGCTGCAGCACGACCCGGTCGGCCCCGGCGTCGCCGCGATAGGCGGACTTCTCGATGATCAGCAGACGGATGAACCTCATCAGGAAGTCCAGGCCCAGGAACAGCACCATCCCCGCCGCCAGCCCCCACAGGGTCTCGGGGATGTTGTTGCCGATCACCTTGTCGAACACCAGCATCGAGAAGAACGGGGAGAACAGCCCCACTAGATTGATGATCAGCGTGCAGATCAACACCTCGGGCGCACGTCCGCCCAGGAGCCCGGACAGTCGACGGACCGCGGCGGCGGCGGGTTTGGGTTCAGGTGACATGCAGCGTCGCAATCGTATGGGTGGCGTCGGCGATGTAGGTGGTGTTCTGCGGACCGGCCTGGATGAACTCCCCCAGCGTCAGGGCGAAGTTCAGATGGTCGTTGGCGCCCAGTTTCAGCGTCAGGGCCGCCCCGCCAGTCATGGCGTTGATCTCGTCGGCGCTGATCGTGTAGGTCGACGCCCGGCTGGTGTTGTTGGACAGGTCGAGGGTCGTGACATTGCGAATGGCGCTGTAGACCGAGCCGAGGTCGAAGCTCGCCGCCGACGACGATCCCCGCCAGTCCAGAACCAGGGTGTTGCTCCCGCCGCCGCCGTCCACCGAACACCCGCTCGGCGTCGCGACCATGGACGCCACGAAGGCGGCGCCGGCGGTGACCGTGTCGTCCCCCGCGCCGCAGCTGACCCGGGTCCCGCCGGCATTGACGGTGATGGCGTCGCCGAAATTGTCGCCGATGAGGGTGTCGTTGCCCCCCGCGCTGCCGATCAGGTTGTGGACGCCGCTGACCCGCTCGACCCCATAGCCAGTGACGCTGCCATAGCCGGTGACGCTGTCCGGGTTCAGATTGACCGACACGCCGCCCACCGTGTCGTTGGCGAAGGTCAGGATGCTCGCCCCGCCGGCGCCGCCGATCACTGTTTCCGGCGCCGCGGCCGTGCCGCCGCCGCCCCCGTCCAGGGTGTCCGCGCCCCCCGCCCCGCCGCTGAGCAGGGTGGTGGCGGCCGATCCCGTCAGGGAGTCCGCGCCGGAACTGCCGATCAGGCCGGTCAGGGCGCCGCTGAGGCTCACGGAGCCGAAGCCGGTGGCCTGCCACCCGCTGGCGCCCAGGGACACCGTCACTCCGGCGCCCGGGGCCGTATCGTGGGCGAAGCTCAGCGTGTCGGCGCCCCCGGCGGCGGACACCACCAGGCTCGGCCCGCCGCCGGCGTTGATCAGGTCATTGGCCGTGGCGCGGATGGTGTCGCTGCCGCCCCCGGCGGACAGGGTGTCTGCGGTCCCGGTCTCCGCGAGGATCACGTCGGCGCCGTGGAGGCTGGCGGTGACATTGTGGATGTGCAGCAACTGCTCCGAGCCATAGGTCCCGGTGGCGGTCCCGGCGCCCAGATCGATGGTCTCGCCTCCGCCGGTCATCGTCTCGTGGGCGAAGGTCAGCAGGCTGCCGAGGGTGGATCCGCCGTCGATCGTCTCCACCGCCCCGCCCGCGCCGCCCCCGCCGCCGTCGAAGGTGTCCGCCGCCTGCGCGCCCGGCGCCGCGCCGAGATAGAGGGTGCTGGCGGTTCCGGACAGCAGGTCGCCGCCGTGGGCGCTGCCGATCAGCTTCTGGATGTTCTGCAGGGTGTAGAAGCCATAGCCGCCGGCGCCGCCCGCATCGGCGTTCCCGGCGCCCAGGGACAGGTCCACCGACACGCTGTGCACGGAATCCGCAGCGAAGGTGACGGTGGTCGTCCCGCCGCCGCCCCGCAGGGTGGCCGCCACGCCCGACAGCCTGTCCCCCGCCCCGCCGCCATCGAGGGTGTCGTTTCCGCTGGACCCGCCGGTCAGCAGCAGGGTGGCCGTCGAGCCGCGGAGACTGTCGCTCTGCGCGCTTCCGTCCAGTTCACGGATGGCGCCGGTCACGCTGATCTGCCCGCCGGCGGCGCTCCCCGTCAGATCGACCCGCGCCGCGAACGACGCTCCCGCGAAGGACAGGGTGTCCCCGGACCCGCCGCCGAGAATCGTGGCGGAGGGGCCCAGGATGTTGATCAGATTGGCCCCGTGGCTGGCGTCGATCGTGTCCGCGCCGGCGCCGCCATTGAGGGTGTTGGCGCCCGCCCCGGCCACCAGCAGGGTCGCGCCGGCGCCCGCCGTCAGCACGTCGCCGGCGCTGTCGCCGATCAGGGTGTCCCGGCCCGACGCGCTGCCGATGATGTTGTGGATGTTGACCAGCGTCTCGACCCCGTAACCGGCGCCGGTCGCCTGCTGCGCCGACCGGCTCAGATCGACGATCACGCCGCCCGCCGTATCCCCGGCGAAGGAGGCCGTGGCGCCGGACCCGGCCGCCGCCATCACCGTCTCCGCCGCAGAGGTCGAGCCGCCGCCGCCGCCGTCCAGGGTGTCGGCGCCCCCGCCGCCGGACAGGATCAGGGTCGCGGACGAGCCGCGGAGGACGTCGGCGAAGCGGCTTCCATCGATCTCGCGGAAGGCGCCGGACAACGAGATCGCCGCGCCGGCCGTCGGGTTCCGGGCGTCCGCCGTGACGCCCGCCTGCTCTCCGGCGAAGGACAGGGTGCTCCCGACCCCGCCCGCCAGGATGGTCGCTGCTGCGCCCGCCACATTGATCACGCTGGCCCCGTGGCGCGCATCGATCGTGTCCCGTCCTGCGCCGCCGTTCAGGGTGCCGCCGCCCGCCCCTCCCACCAGGGAGGCCGCGCCGCCCCCCGCTGACAGGATGTCCGCCACGCCATCGCCGATCAGCGTGTCCGCACCGTTGGCGCTGCCCAGCACCTGGTGGATGTTGCTGAGCGACAGGTTGCCGAAGCCGCCGGTGACGGCGCCCTCGGCCAGATTCACCCGGACCGCGCCGCCTTGGGCCGTGTCATTGGCGAAACTGAGGAGATTGGCGCCCGTCGCCGAGCCGGCGATGGTTCCATCGCTTCCGCCGGCCACGAAGGTGTCGTCGCCGCCGGTCCCGCCGGACATGAAGTGGGTGGCGGATCCGCCGATCAGGCTGTCGCTGTAGGCCGAGCCGATCACCCCCTGCACCCCGCCGCCGGCCGCGGCCGTGATGGTGGCGGTCCGCAGGCCGCTCACCACTCCGTTGACCAGGTCGACGGTGACGCCCGCGGCGCCGGGAACCGTCGTCGTCGCCGCCTGGTAGCTCAGCGTGTCGGCATTGGTTCCGACCCGCAGGGTGAGGGCGCCCGATCCGGCCAGGATGGTGTTGGTCCCCCGGGTCGCGTCCACCGTGTCCGCGCCGGCGCCGGCGGCCAGCAGGTTGGCGCCCGTGCCCGCGATCAGCCGGACGGCGCCGCCCCCCGCCTCCAGGGTGTCGTTGGCGCTGTCGCCGGCCAGGGTGTCGGCGCCGAGGGCGCTGCCGATCACGTGATGGATGTTGACCAGGCGCTCGAGACCATAGCCGCCGGACACCTGGCCCAGATTGAGGTCGACATTCACCCCGCCCGCGGCGCCGGCGACGGTGTCGGCGGCGAAGGTGACCACGCCCCCGACGCTGGCGCCGCCGGTCAAGGTCACCGTCGTCCCGGGGATCACGCCGCCGCCGCCGTCGAAGGTGTCCAGCGCATGGGCCGACCCGGCGGTCAGCGACAGGGTCCGCCCGCCGATCAGGGTGTCGCCGCCCACGGCGCTGCCGATCAGGGTGGCGATGTTGCCGGCGCTGACATAGCCGTAGCCGGAGGCGCCGCCGGCGTCGATTACCCCCGCTGCACGGGACAGGTCGGCGCGGATCGCATGGACCGTGTCCGCGGCGAAGGTCAGGGTCGCCCCGCCGCCGCTCCCGCCGATCACGGTCTCGGGCGCGGCGAGCGTCCCGCCGCCGCCGGGGTCGAGCACGTCGCCGGCGCCGGTCCCCCCGTCCAGTCGGACCGTGGACACCCCGCCGGTCAGGGTGTCGGCGAATCCGTTGCCCACCAGGGCCTGGACGCCGCTGACCTGCAACCAGCCATAGCCCGCAATGGCCGAGACGCCAGTCGACTGAAGGCTGAAGGCGACGCCGCCGACGGTGTCGCCGGCAAAGCTGAGGGTGTTCACGCCGGTGGCGCTGCCGGTGATGGTCTCCGCCGCACCGGCCGAGCCGCCGCCCCCGCCGTCGAAGGTGTCATCGCCGCCGGCCCCGCCGTTCAGGCTCAGCGTCGAGGTCGAGCCGCGCAGGGAGTCCGACAGGCTGCTGCCGATGACCGACTGGATGTTGCTGAGCTGGTAGACTCCATAGTTGGCGGTGATCCGCGCCGTTCCCTGGTTGAGGTCCACCGTGGCCCCCGCCACCGTGTCGCTGGCGAAGGTCAGCACGTTCACGCCGGCCGTGCTGCCGGTGATGCGTTCCGCAGCGCCGGAGCTGCCGCCGCCGCCGCCGTCGAACGTGTCGCCCAGCAGGCTGCTGCCCGAGGTCAGGGCCACGGTCCCCCGGGTTCCGGTCAGCAGGTCGCCGCCATGGGCGCTGCCGATCAGCACCTGGATATTGTAGACGGCCTGGGCGCCGTATCCGGTGGTCGACACGGTCCCCAGGCCCAGGTCGGCGGTGACTCCGCCCGCCGTATCGGCGGCGTAGGTCAGGGTGTTGGTCCCGTGACTGGCGCCGATGATGGTCTCGAGGCGTCCGGCGCGCCCGCCGCCGCCGGCGTCGAAGGTGTCGCCGCTGGCGGCGCCGGCGTTTCCGAGGAGGAGGGTCGTCGGCGCGCCTTTCAGCCGGTCGCCTCCCAGCGCGCTGCCGATCAGGCGGTCGATGTTCGAAAAGGCGACATAGCCATAGCCGCCGGCCCCGCCGGCGTCGGCCAGGCCGGTCTGCAGGCTGGCGACCACGGCGTGGGACGCGTCCTTTTCGAAGGTCAGGGTGTTGTCGAACCCGGCCACGCCGCGGACGATCTCCGCGCCGGTCAGGGAATCCCCGCCGCCGCCGCCGTCGAAGGTGTCATTGCCCCCGGCGCCCCCGTCCAGGGTGGACACGCCGTACGGCCCCGCCGATCCCGTCAGGTCATCGTTGTTTCCGCTGCCGATGATCGTCCGGATGTTGCTGAAGCTCTGCACGCCATAGCCGGTCGCCTGGCCGCTCACGCCGTTGGCGGTGACGCCGGCGCCGCCCGTGACCGGCATCGAGGCAAAGGTCAGGGTCGTCGCGCCCAGCCGCGCGCCGGTGATCGTCTCCGGCGCCGCCGCCGTCCCGCCGCCGCCGCCGTCCAGCGTGTCGTTTCCCGTGTCGCCGCCGGCCAGGATCGCGTGGGTGGTCCGCGAGCCGGTGATGCGGTCGTCGAAGCGGCTGCCGATGATCTCCGCCACGCCGCCGGTGATGGTCGCGGCGCCATAGCCCGTCGCCGCGCCAAGGCCGCCGGTGTTGAGGGGGGACAGGTCGACCGTCACGCCGCCCGCGGCGTTGGCGAAGGTCAGGGTGTCGCTGCCCCCGAGGCCGGGGGCCGAGCCGATCACGCTCACCGGACCGCCCCCGCCATCGATCAGGTTGGACCCGACCGCGGCGTTGAACACGTCGTACCCGCCGCCGCCGATCAGGGTGCTGGACCCCAAACCGGCCTGGAGGCTCACGCGACCGCCCCCGGCCTGCAGCACGTCACGGCTGTTGTCGCCGATGATCGTGTCGGCGCCGAACGCGCTGCCGATCACGTCATGGATGTTGGACAGGACAAGGTCGCCATAGTTCGTGGCGACGGCGTAGGGCGTGGGCGCCGACAGGTCCACATAAACCCCGCCCGACCGCTCCGTGTCCCGGGCGAAGGTCAACACGCCGACGCCGGACGCCGCGCCGATGATCTGTTCCGGCGCCAGGGCCGTGCCGCCCCCGCCGCCGTCGAAGGTGTCGTTGGCCGCGGCGCCGCCCGCCGCCAGTCGCAGGGCGCCCGGGCCGCCGCGGAGCAGATCGCCCCCCGCCGCAGTCCCGATGACGATCTGGATGGATTGCAGCGCATAGGCGCCATAGCCCGTGGCCGTTCCCGCGGCCAGGTCCACGGACACCCCGCCGCCGGGGTCGCTGGCGAAGGTCAGGGTGTTCACTGCGCCGCCGCTCGCGCCGACGATCGTTTCCGCACGACCGCCGCCGCCGTCGAAGGTGTCGCCCAGGCTCGACGCGCCCGCCGCCAGCAGCTGGGTGTCCCAGCGTCCGGTCAGCAGGTCGCCGCCATGGGCGCTGCCGTACAGCCGCTGGATGCCCGAAACGCTCTCCACGCCATAACCGCTGACCCAGCCGGCGGCGAGATTGGCGGTGACGCCGGATACGCTGTCGCTGGCGAAGGTCAGCGTGCCGATGGCCGATGTCCCGCCGATGATCAGCTCCGGCGCCGCCGGCGATCCGCCGCCGCCGCCGTCAAAGGTGTCGCGGGCGGTGGCCGATCCGGCCTGCAGCAGCAGGACCCCCGGCGCGCCGGTCAGACTGTCGCCGCCGACGGCGCTGCCGATCAGGCGCTGGATGTTGCTGACCTGGAGATAGCCGTAGCCGGACACGCCCCCCGCATCCAGGGTTCCCGTGGGCGTGTAGGCGCCCGGCGTCAGCAGGCTGCCCGCAACGGCGTGGACCCTGTCCGGCGAGAGGTCGAGGGTGTTGAGCCCGCCGGTCCCGCCGGTGATGCTCTCCGCCGCGCCCTCGCCCGGCGCCGCGCCGCCGCCGCCGCTGCGGAAGCTGTCATCGCCCCCGGCTCCCCCGTCGAGGCTGAGGGTGGAGACGGCGCCGGTCAGCGTGTCGTCATAGGCGCCGCCCACCACCCGCGTCACATTGCGCAACAGCTGATAGCCGGCGCCGGAGGCGATGCTGGCGGCCAGATCCACGGATACGCCCTGGCTCGCCGTGGCGTAGGTCACCACCCCGGCCGATCCCGCGGCCAGGCTGATGACCTCCTCCAGGCCCGGGCCGGGAGCGCCGCCGCCGCCGGGGTCGATGGTGTCGGCCCCGCCGCCGCCGTCGATCATGAGGGTGGAGGCCGCCCCGGTGAGCACGTCGCCGAAGGCGCTCCCGATCAGCCCGCCGGCGCCGCCGGAGATCTGCATCCGGCCATAGCCGCTGGCGAGGCTGGTCTGCAGGTCGACGGTCACGGCGGTCGGGGCGCGGGCGAAGGTCAGGGTGTCGTTGGCCTGGTCCCCATAGGTGCGCAGGACCAGGTCGCCGCCGCCCCCGTCGATCAGGTTGGACCCCGCCGTCGCGTCGATGGTGGCCGCTCCGGTCCCGCCGATCAGCAGGTTATGGCCGGTCCCGGCGATGATCGAGGCGGTTCCGCCCCCGGCCTGGAGGGTGTCTCCGGCATTGTCGCCGATGATCCTGTCCGCGCCAGCGGCGCTGCCGATCACGTGATGGATGTTGGACAGCAGCAGGTGCCCGTGGTCCGCCGCGCCGGCCACGCCGGCCACCAGATCGATCACCACGCCGCCCGACGGGGCGGTGTCGCTGGCGAAGGTCAGGATGCTGGTCCCGTTCGCCGCGCCGACCACCTGTTCCGGTGCGAGGTCGGTTCCGCCGCCGCCGCCGTCCAGGGTGTCCGCCGCCGCGCTCGCCCCGGCGGACAGGTAGACGACGCCCTTGCCCCCGACCAGCCAGTCTCCTCCGGCGGCGCTGCCGATCAGTCGCTGGATCTGCGAGACCTGGGCGAAGCCATAGCCCCCCGCATCCACGGACCCCGCCGCCAGCGCGCCGGAGACGCCGCCGGCGGACAGGGTGAGCGCGTCGCTCGACAGGTTGGCGCGGACGCCGCCCAGGGTGTCTGCGACGAAGGTCAGGGTGTTGGCGGATCCGCTGCGACCGCCGATCACCGTGACCGGGGCCAGGGCCGTCCCCGCGCCGCCCAGGTCGAACAGGTCGTCGCCCCCGGTTCCGCCGTCCAGCAGCACGGTTCCCTGCGCGCCGGTCAGGGTGTCGGACGCCGCGCTTCCCACGAGGCCCTGGACCGACCCGGTCAGGCTGAAGGCGCCGCCCGGCACGGTGGCGCCGCCGCCGCCCGCGGACAGGCGCGCGACCACCCCGTCCGGGGCGTTGGCGAAGCTCAGCGTGTCCGCGCCGGAGCCGGCGATCACCAGGCCGCCGCCCACGCCCGCGATGATCACATTGCGCCCCTGCGAAGCGTCGATCGTATCCGCCGCCCGCCCGCCGTCCAGAGTGTCGGCCCCGCCCTCCG
>CAINOV010000044.1 GCA_903851655.1 uncultured Caulobacterales bacterium | reverse complement strand
TGCTGCGTGGGGGACGACGACCAGTCCATCTATGGCTGGCGGGGGGCGGAGGTGGACAACATCCTGCGCTTCGAGCGGGACTTCCCGGGCGCCCAGGTGGTCAGGCTGGAGCGCAACTATCGCTCCACCGAGCATATCCTCGCCGCCGCCTCGGGCCTGATCGCCACCAATCGCGGGCGGCTGGGCAAGACCCTCTGGACCGAGCAGACCGGCGGCGAGAAGGTCCGGGTCCGGGGCGTCTGGGATGGCGAGGCCGAGGCCCGGCTGATCGCCGACGACATCGAGGCCTGGCGCCGGTCCGGCCGCAAGTACAAGTCGGCCGCCGTCCTCGTCCGCGCCTCGTTCCAGATGCGGGCTTTCGAGGAACGCTTCGTCATGCTGCAGATCCCCTACACGGTGGTGGGCGGCCCGCGATTCTTCGAGCGGGCGGAGATCCGCGACGCCCACGCCTATCTGCGCCTGGTGCAGAGCCCGGACGACGACCTGGCCTTCGAGCGGATCGTCAACACCCCCAAGCGCGGCATCGGCGAGGCCTCGGTCTCCAAGCTCCTGGGGGTGGCCCGGCTGCAGGGCCTGTCCGCCGTGGCCGCGGCGCGGGAGTTCGTGCTGACCGACGAGCTGCCCGCCCGGACCCGCACGGCGCTCTCCACCTTCCTCCGCGATCTCGACCGCTGGCGCGCCCAGGCCCAGGCGGGGACGAAGCATTCGGAGCTGGCCGAGACCATCCTGGAGGAGAGCGGCTATACCGATGCGCTCCGCGCCGACCGCGGGCCGCAGAGCCAGGGGCGCCTCGACAACCTCAAGGAGCTGATCCAGGCCATGAACGCCTTCGACACGCTGCAGGCCTATCTGGAGCACGTGTCCCTGGTGATGGACCTGGACCGGTCCTCCGGCGACGACAATGTCACCATCATGACCCTGCACTCGGCCAAGGGGCTGGAGTTCCCGCTGGTGTTCCTGCCGGGCTGGGAGGAAGGGGTGTTTCCCTCCCAGCGCTCCATGGACGAGAAGGGCGAGAAGGGCCTCGAGGAGGAGCGTCGCCTGGCCTATGTGGGCATCACCCGCGCGCGGGAGGAGGCGCGGATCTCGTTCGCCGCCAACCGCCAGGTCTATGGCCGCTGGACCACCCAGCTGCCGTCGCGCTTCGTGGACGAGCTGCCGGTGAAGCACGTGGAGGCCAAGAGCGAGACCGGCTATTACGGCGGCGGCCCGGGGATGGGCGAGACGCCCTCCCGCTGGGATGCGGGCTCGACCTTCGGCGGGTCCACCTATTCCTCCCCCGGCTGGAAGCGGGCCCAGGACCGGGCGGCGGCGCCCGTGCCCGAGAAGGGCCGCGGCAGCCTGTGGAGCCGCGGCGCCGTGATCGAGGGGGAGGGCCGGCTGATCGCCTCCTCCGACCCGGCGGCGGGCTCGGGGGCCTTTGCGCTAGGGGAGCGGGTGTTCCACCAGAAGTTCGGCTATGGCCGCATCACCGCCGTGGAAGGCGCCAAGCTCACCGTGGCCTTCGAGAAGTCCGGGGAGAAGAAGGTGCTGGAGAGCTTCGTGGAGAAGGTGTGAGGGGGTTGCCCCAAACTCGCCCCCACCCCCATCCCCATCCCCCCCCCTTGGCCGTCAGAACGTGGAGTACGAGTTCCACCCTGAGTACTGGGGCCACGTGTCGCCCGAGGCCAAGGAGCTGGTGTCGCGCATGCTCACCAAGGACACCAAGGCGCGGGTGACGGCGGCGGAGGCGCTCGCGCACCCGTGGGTGAGCGATCGGATCCCTATCTAGCCCTATCTAGCCCGTATCCAGCCCCTATCTAGGCCCTATCTAGGCCCTATAGGCCCTATCTAGCCCCTATCTAGCCCCTGTCTAGCCCCTATTTCGCCCTTATCTGACCGCTCGCGCACCCGTGGGTGAGCGATCGGATC
>CAINOV010000043.1 GCA_903851655.1 uncultured Caulobacterales bacterium | reverse complement strand
GGCGCTCGCGGCGTCCGGGCCGGGCGCGGCGTCCCCGTCCTGACGTCGCACGGGCTCGCGCACGGTCAGCAGGACCCCGGTCCACAAAAGGCTCGGCCCGCCGATGGCAAGGAACACCAGCCGCCACGGCGCCCAGTGGGCCAGGGGGGTCAGGGCGAAGAGGCCGGCGCGCACCGCCTGCAGCACGCCGCCGCCGATCAGGATGGCCCCGCCCACGCCGATGGCGATGCCGGTGAAATAGACCCCGACGGCGGCGCCCCGGCGCTGGGGCGGAAAACAGTCGCTGATCAGGGATATGGCCGCGGGGGACAGAACGGCCTCCCCGAGACCCACGACGATGCGGGCGGCGAACAGCACCGCAAAGGATGGCGCAAGGCCGCACATCAGGGTGCCGAGGCTCCAGACCGCCACCCCGCCGGCGATCAGGTTGCGGCGGGACATCCGGTCGGCGAGCACGCCCAGGGGCAGGCCCGCGACCCCATAGACCAGGGCGAAGGACAGCCCCAGCAACAGGCTCATGCCCGTGTCGCCCACCTGCAGGTCGTGGCGGATCGGGTCGACCAGCAGGCTCAGCACCTGCCGGTCGGTGTAGGCGAGCACCGCGGTGGCGAACAGGATCAGCACGACGGTCCAGGCGCGGGCGGGACCGGGATAGGGCGGGGCGGCGGCGCTCATGCGAAGGCCGGTCCGCCGGCGGCGATCCAGCGGTCGATGCGGGCCTCGAGAAGGTCCAGGGGCAGGGCCCCGGTCATCAACACCTGGTCATGGAACCGGCGGATGTCGAACCGCGCGCCCAGCCGCTCCGTGGCCCGGCGGCGCAGGGCCTGCAGCCGCAGCTCGCCCACCTTGTAGGCCGTGGCCTGTCCCGGGTCGGCGATGTAGCGATCGATCTCCACGGCAATGTCCCGGGCCGCCATGGAGGTGTTGTCGGTCATGTAGCCGATGGCCCTGTCCCGGGACCAGCCCTGGGCGTGCAGGCCGGTGTCCACCACCAGCCGCACGGCCCGCAGCATCTCGAAGTCCAGATGTCCGAACCATTGATAGGGATCGGTGAACAGGCCGAGTTCCTTGCCCAGGGACTCTGAATAGAGCCCCCAGCCCTCCACATAGGCGGTGAAGTCCGCGCTGAACCGGAGCATGTCCGGCAGGCGGGTGTTTTCCTGCGCCAGCGAGCCCTGGAAATGATGGCCCGGAACCCCCTCGTGCAGGGTCAGGGTCTCCAGCGTCGGGATCGGGCGGGTGTTGAGCATCGACATGTTGAAATAGAGGACGCCGGGGCCGGAGCCGTCGGCGGGCCCCAGGGCGTAGTAGCCCGTGCCCCGGGTCTCGCCGAGGGCGGGCAGGGCCCGCACCTCGAACGGCGCCTTGGGACGTCGGTTGAACAGGCGGGGCATTCCCAGCCAGATCCGCTCGAGGATGCTGGCGAAGCGGGCCAGCAGGTCCTCCGGGCGGGTGAAGTAGAAGTGCGGATCGGTGCGGACATGGGCGAAGAACGCCTGCAGGTCGCCGTCGAACCGGAGGTCCCGGCGCACCTCTTCCATCTCGCTGCGGATGCGCGACACCTCGGCAAGGCCCGTGGTGTGGATCTCCTCTGCGGTGAGGCGGGTGGTGGTGTGCCGCGCCAGAGCCGCGGCGTAGATCCGGGCGCCGTCCTTCTGCGCCCAGAGGCCCGGCGCCTCCCGCGCCGCGGGCAGATAGACCTCGGACAGGTAACGCTTCCACTCGGCGTAGCCCGGCAGGACCGCCTCGGAGATCACACGCCGATAGGCCCGGGCCAGCCCCTCGCGCTCGGCCGGCGGGATTGATGCGGGCATGTCGAGCACGGGCTTGTAGAAGGGCGTGGCTTCCGGGGCGAGGGCCAGCATGGCGTCGACCTCGGCCAGGACGTTGCGGACGATGATCCTGGGCTGGACATAGCCCCGCCGCAGGCCCTCCGCGCTCTGCCCCATGGCGTTGTGCAGATAGCCCGCGAACCAGCGCATGCGCTCCAGTCCCGCCGCATAGTCCTCCGCCGTGCGGAACGGGGCCCCGGCGCCGGAGGCGGCGTCGGGGAACGTGACCTGAAGTCCGAATGACGGGTCGAGATGGGTCATCCGGCCGATGTCGAACAGGCCGGACGTGATCTCCTCGATGGCGGCCTCGGTGCGATACAGGAAGACGTCATAGGCCAGCTGGTCGACCTCGGTCAGGTCCGACCGGCGGATCCGCTGCAGCCCGGCGGCGTCCCGGCGCTTCGCCGCCAGACGCTGATCGCGGTAGGCGTCGGACAGGGGGTCGGTGAACCGGGAGGCGTCCACCCCCTTGGCGCGGACGGCGTCCAGCGGGTCGGTGGAGCGCTCCGCCTGCGCGCTCTCGGCCAGCAGCACCCGCAGGGCGGCGCCGGCCCCGGCCTCTGCCGCCCGGCCGGGCAGCGCGCCCGCCAGCGCCGCCCCGGCCAGGCTCGCCCCCGCCAGAAGGCGCCGCCTCGACCAGCTCTGTGCGCCATTCATGTCTTGGGTCCTTGCTCGAGGGACGCGCCTCGGCTCTGCGCGCCGCGTCGGGCCGAACAGATTGCCGGGGAATGGGCCGCGGGCAAGCCCCGTTTGGGGCCGCAGCCGCGGCGGCCCGCGCGAATCGTGCGGATGGCGTCAGCCTGCCAGGTCTGGCGGATGCCGAAGCGGACGCCAGCGTCTTCCGGAAAATCCCCAAGACGGGATGTTGACGATTGTAATCTGTTCCGCCAACTTCATCTCATGGTGCACATCCGCAAATATGGACAGTTGCTCGCCACTGTCCTGTTCGCCGTCTCGATTGCGACCCCTCTGCTCGACAGGCCGCCCCTGTGGAGCGTCGTGGCTCGGCTTGTGGCGGTGTTCGGATTCCTGGTGCTGGGCGGGGCCTTGTTCGTCGCCGGACACAAGAGCGGTCCCGGGAGAGAGCCCGAGATGCGCACCGCATCCGGACCTGGCGGGGAACCCGTCATGGCCGCCGATCGCAGGTCTGCGAACGTGAAATCCCTCATCGCCGCCGGCGTCGCCCTGCTGTCCATGATCGCCGCCTTCGTGCTTGTCCGCCACGTTCAGCCGGGTGTTCATGCACCGGGGCTGAACCAGCTGGACGGCGGCGTTTCCCCGAAGCCCCGATGACGGCCGAGACCCAGCAGCACCCGGGCGCAGGCCCCGGCCGTCGATGATGTCTGGCCATGGCGAGCCGGATCTGTCCGGCGGCTTGCGCAACACGAAGACGCTCGAAGCCTACCGCGCGCGGATGAGGGCTGCGCGCCGGCAGGCGACACCCTTCTTCCTGCTGCCCGCGATGCTCAACCCTGCGATGCTGTTCCTCGGTCTTCCGCGCTTCAGGGGCGCTCTCCGGCAAGCCGGTCCGGCGGTATGGTGGATCTGCGCGGTCGCCTGGCTTTTCGTGACGCTGGGCGCCATCGCCATCGGCGTCTACCGCCAGCAAAAGTACCTCCGCGACCACCCGTTCATCGATCCTTGACCTGATCTGCGGCGGGCGGGGTGAGTCTGTCGGGGGATCGGTTCGGGGTTCGGCGCCGCACGGGCGCCCGATACCCCTTTGCATGCATCATCTTGTGAGACGTGTGTGGCGGTGCGAGTGGGATTCGAACCCACGTTAGGCTTTCACCTAAACACGCTTTCCAAGCGTGCGCCTTCAACCACTCGGCCACCGCACCAGCACTGGAGCCTCCGCCGCCGGCCGCGAGGATCGGGGGAGAGGGGCTCCGTCCGGCGAGGTTGACAGGTCCGCCGGAGGAGGGGGGAATATACTGATGTCGCGCCTGCGGGCAAGGCGTGCCGCAAGGGTTTTTGCACCGGCGCGGATCGACCCTATCTATGGGCCTGTTGTCAGCTCCAGCGCCGGAGGCCGCCGCCATGTTGTTCCGCAAGTCCCACACCCTGCCGGGTCCCGGCGAAGCCCTGCCGGGGCGCGCCCAGCCGATCCCCACGGCGGCGACGCATTTCGTCAACGGCCGTCCACTGCACGGCCCCTGGCCCGAGGGGCTGGAGACGGCGATCTTCGCCATGGGCTGCTTCTGGGGGGTGGAGCGCATCTTCTGGAAGCTTCCCGGCGTGTGGTCGACGGCGGTGGGCTACATCAACGGCCAGACGCCCAATCCCACCTATGAGGAGGTCTGCACCGGCCGCACCGGTCATACCGAGGCGGTTCTGGTGGTCTACGACCCCCGGGAGATCAGCTACGCCCAGCTGCTGAAGACCTTCTGGGAGAATCACGACCCCACCCAGGGCATGCGCCAGGGCAACGACATGGGCACGCAGTACCGCTCGGGGATCTATACCGCGTCCGACGCCCAGGCGGCGGCGGCGGCGTCGTCGCGGGACGTGTTCCAGTCAGCCCTGGTCGCCCGGGGCCTTGGCGCCATCACCAGCGAGATCGTCCCCGCTCCGCCCTTCTATTACGCGGAAGCCTATCACCAGCAGTACCTGGCCAAGAACCCGGACGGCTATTGCGGGATCGGCGGCACGGGCGTGACCTGCCCGATTGGCGTGGGAGTCGAGGCCGGCGCCTGATCCGCGGCGTCGACGGCCTCGATGGCGGTTCGGGCGGTCTGGATCGCCCGGGCCGTCGGCGAGGCCAGCTGCCGCGCCAGCAGAAGCCCCGCAGCGCCGATCGTGCCGGCGATGAACATCAGCGGGCTGACCAGCCAGGCGGACGCGGCCAGGGAGAAGTAGTAGGCGCGCACGCCGGAATTATAGGCGCTGAGCGTGCGGTCGAAGATCCGGCCCGACGCGTCGGCATAGGCCGCCAGCGCCTCGGCGGGCCCCGTGGTCGGAGCGGCGCCGGTCAGAGCCAGGCAATAGCCCAGCTGGCGGATGGCCCAGACGAAGTCCAGCAGTCCGCCCGCCAGGGTGCCCAGCACCAGGATCAGCTTGAACTCGAACAGGATCCTGGGTCCGTGGGACAACAGCGGCACGTCCAGCACCGCGCGATAGATGCGCTCCCCGCCGAACAGGGCGCCCGCCACCGCGGCGATGAGGATCAGATTGGTGGACGAGAAGAAGGTCGCGGTGTTGAGCGTGTGGCCGAGCAGCTGTCCGTCCAGCAGGCGCCGCTCGGGCCGCCGCACCATTTCCCGCATCCAGAAGGTGCGGATCACCGTCATGTCCAGATTGACCGCGCCCCGGCGGAGTCCCAGTCGGTGCACCAGCCACGGATAGCCGATCCAGACGGTGAGAAAGACGGCGAGCGCCGCGCCGTCGGTCCAGTCGGCCCGGGTCGCCGCGACCTGGGTCAGGGCGACCTGGGTCAGGGCGGCCTGGGTCAGGGGCGCATGCGCGAGGGCGGCGGGGGAGACCGGGGTCATGGCCTGCAGGGTTAGGCGATCCGCTTCAGGCTGTCGAGCAGGGCGTCCACATCCTCCGGCGTGGTCGCCCAGCTGCACATGAACCGGACGGAGCCGTCGGTGAAGCGATAGACGAACCAGCCCTCGGCGATCAGGCGCTGATGGGCGGCGTCGTCCATCTGGACGAACAGGCCGTTGGCCTCCACCGGGTGGTTCAGGGGGAACGGCATGCCCGCCGCCAGCCTCCGAGCCATGGCGTTGGCGTGGGCGGCGTGGCGCAGGAAGGCGCCGTCCTTCAGCATTCCGATCCAGGGCGCGGAAAAGAAACGCCCTTTCGACGGCAGCTGGCCCATCTGCTTCAGCCGGGCGTCGAAGCGGCGGGACAGGTCGGGATTGAACAGCACCAGCGCCTCGGTGGGGGTCATGCCGTTCTTGGTCCCGCCGATCACCAGCATGTCCAGCCCCAGATCCTTGAGCGCCGTGGGCGGAAACCCGGCGGCCAGGGCATTGGCGAGGCGCGCGCCGTCCAGATGCACTGGCAGGCCGCGGGCCCGGGCGGTGTCGGTCAGGGTCTTCAGGGCCTCGGGCGTATAGACCGTGCCGTATTCCGTGGCGTTGGTCAGGGACAGGGCCGCCGGGGACTGGCGATAGCTGGCGTCCGGGACCGTGAGCGCGGCTTCGAGGGAGGCGGGTTCGATCCGCCCGGACGGTCCGTCCAGATGGATCAGGCCCAGGCCGTGGCCGAACAAGCCGGGGGCCCCCGTCTCGTCGGTGCAGACATGGGCGTGGCGGTGGGCCAGCACCGCCTCGAACGGGCGGCACAGGGTCGCCAGGCAGATGGCGTTGGCCGCCGTGCCGGACCCCAGGAAGCGCACGTCGGCGTCGGCGTCCAGCAGGCCGCGCACCGCATCCGCCGCCTGACGGGAGACATGGTCGGTCCCGTATCCCGACGCGGCCCCGGCGTTGAAAGCCACAAGGGCCTCCAGCGCCTCGGGCGCTGCGCCGGACGTGTTGTCCGAGGCGAACTGATAGCGACCCTCCGCCATCAGGCGACCTTCGCGGCGGGGGTGAAGGTCACCGGCAGCTTGCGGATCGCATAGACGAAGTTGTTCGGCGCCACATCGATCCCGCCGGCGTATTCCAGGTCCGGAAGGCGGGTCAGGAACTGCTCCCACACCGCCTCCAGCTGCATCTGGGCGACCCGCTTGCCGATGCACACATGGGGCCCGAAGCCGAAGGCCAGGTGCTTGTCGGCGTTGGCGCGGCCGATATCCAGTCGGTCCGGGTCGGCGAACACCGACGGGTCGCGGTTGGCGGCGCCGTAGTACATGGCCACCTTCTCCCCCTCGGCGATCATCTGGCCGCCGATCTCCACGTCCTTCGTGGCCGTGCGGCGCATGTAGATCACCGGGCTGACCATGCGGATGAACTCGTTAACGGCGTTGGGCAGCAGCGACCGGTCCGCGGCCAGCCGGGCCTTCTGGTCCGGAAACTCGGTCATCAGCTTCACCGAGCCGGAGATGGTGTTGCGGGTGGTGTCATTGCCGGCGAAGACGATCAGCAGCCACGAGCCGTCGAGGTATTCGTCCGCCAGGAACTCCCCGTCCAGCTGGGCGCGGGCGATGGCGGACAACAGGTCGGGCTGGGGGTCCTGGCGGCGCTTGTGCAGGATGTCGCGGCCGTATTCGAACATGGCCTCCACATTCTCGTTGAAGGCCTGGATGAACATCATCAGCTCCGGCGTCAGGGCCAGCTCGCCCTTGCTGCGATCCGCCGCCAGATTTCCCGCCAGCTCCAGATAGTGCATCCATTTCAGGAACTTGGGTCGATCTTCTACGGGAACGCCAAGGATCTCGCACAGGGTGAACAGGGGCAGGCGGGAGGACACATGCTCCACCAGATCGCAGGCGCCCAGGGGGGCCATGCCGTCGATCAGCGTCGTGATCTCATGGCCGACCCGCTCTTTCAGCCGGTTCACATAGGCCGGCGTGAAGAAGGGCATGTGCTCGCGGCGCAGGTTCAGGTGCCAGGGCTGGTCCATGTTGATCATGGCGTCCAGCGAGGCGCGGAACAGCAGGGGATGCCGGGCCTCCGGCGCGCCGGCGGACAGCAGGATGCCCCCCCGCTGGGACGAGAAGGTCTCCGGATCGGCATTGGCCCGGGACACGTCGTCGAACCGGGTGAGCGCCCAGAAGCCGGAATTGTCCGACGGGGTGCTCAGCCAGGCCACCGGCGCCGTTTGCCGCAGGTGGGCGAAGGCGTCATAGGGCGGACCGTTCTGGAAGGTGAGGGGGTTTTCCAGCGCAAGGTCGGCGGGGGCGGGATAGACCGGCGGATGACGCGGCGTGGCGGGGCCGCTGGTGACGGCGGTCTGGCTGATCAGCTGCATGGGTCTCGTCCTCAGATGGGATCGTAGGGGAAGACGCTGGCGGTGGCGCCCACGTCCGTGTAGCTCGCCTTCATCGAGGGCAGGGCCTGCTCGATCAGGGTCTCCGGAGTCCAGCCCTCGATCCGCGCCACGGAGCGGACGGGGCGGGGCTGGTTGAACAGCACCACCTCGTTGCCGCGCACGGCGAAGATCTGGCCGCTGGTGGCCGCCGCCGGCGCGGCGAGGGCCACGGCCAGCTGGGCCACCTGGTCGGCGCGCATGCCGTTCTTCATCCGCTCCACCCGGGCCGCGGACGCCTCGTCCTTCACCGGGATGGTGGCGATCATGCGGGTCCAGGCGAAGGGCGCGATGATGTTGGAGCGCACGTTCTTGGCCGCGCCTTCCATGGCGACGATCCGGGACAGGCCCATCACCCCCAGCTTGGCCGCTGCGTAGTTGGCCTGGCCGATATTGCCGATCAGGCCGGAGGTGGAGGTGAACAGCACATAGGCGCCGTCCTCCTGCTTGCGGAAATGCTCGATGCTGGCGCGGGTGACGTTGTAGGCGCCGCGCAGGTGCACCTCGATCACCGCGTCCCAGTCCTCGTCCGACATCTTGTGGAACATGCCGTCCCGCAGGATGCCGGCCGGGTTGATGATGGCGTGCAGGCCGCCGAAGGTGTCCAGCGCCTGCTCCACCATGCCCTTGACTGCGGCCATGGAGGACACGCTCTCGGAGTTGGAGACCGCCTCGCCGCCGGCGGCGCGGATCTCCGCGGCCGTTTCCTCCGCAGGGCCGGCGGAGCCCTCGTCGGCGCCGGACACACCGGCGCCGAGGTCATTGACCAGAACCCGGGCCCCGGCCTTCGCCGCCAGCAGGGCGCACTCGCGGCCGATGCCGCGGCCGCCGCCGGTGATGATCACAACCTTTCCGTCGAGCACGCCCATGACCGTCTCCGTCCCGTTTCAAGCTATGGCGAGGCTCCGGCCGATCCCCGGCGGCGCCCTGGCCGGCAAGACGTAAGGGCGAACCGGCGGACGCGTCAATCGGCGGTCGTGTCCTGCGCAATCAGCCGGTCCGCCTTCCGTAGGGTCGGAAAGAGCTTGGCCCAGATCGCCGTGGCGACCACCGATCCGACACCGCCGAACAGGGCGGCGCCGACGGGGCCGAACAGGCGCGCGACCATGCCGCTCTCGAACTCCCCCAGCTCGTTGGACGCCCCGATGAACACGTTCGAGACGGCGGCGACCCGGCCGCGCATGGCGTCGGGCGTTGTCACCTGCACCAGGGTCTGGCGGACGAAGACGCTGACCATGTCGGCGCCCCCCAGCACGGCCAGGGCCAGGATCGACAGGGCCATGACCCGGGACAGGGCGAAGACGATCGTGGCCAGGCCGAACAGCGCCACGGCGCCGAACATCCACAGTCCGGCCCGCCGGGTCAGGGGCTTGCGGCCCAGGACAAAGGCGCAGGCGCAGGCGCCGATGGCCGGGCCGGAGCGCAGGGCGCCGAAGCCGCCGGCGCCCACATGCAGTATGTCCCGGGCGTAGACCGGCAGCAGGGCGGTGGCGCCCCCCAGCAGCACCGCCACCAGGTCGAGGGACACCGCCCCCAGCACGATCTTGTTGCCCCAGACATAGTCCAGTCCCTCCCGCACCATGGCCATCCGGGATCCGGTCTGGCGCTGGGGCTGGGTGGGGGTGCGGATCAGGCCGATCGCCAGGGCGGCGACAAGATAGAGACCGGCGGCGGCGCCATAGGCGGTGGCCGGAGACGCGGCGACCAGGGCCCCGCCCAGCCACGGGCCGAGGATCGCGCCCGTCTGCCAGGCCAGCGAACTCAGGGCGATGGCCCGGGGCAGAATCGCCCGGGGCACCAGCATGGGCGAGATGGCCGACATGGCCGGCGACTGGAAGGCGCGGATGGCGCCGAAGACCGCGGCGATGGCGAAGATCGCCCACAGCGGCGGATGCGCCATGAGCGAGATCCAGACCAGCAGGCCCACGCACAGGATCTCGCTCGCCAGGCAGGCCACATAGATCTTCTTGCGATCGAAGTGATCGGCCACGGCGCCCGCCACCAGGGTCAGGGCGAACAGGGGCAGGAACTGGGCCAGGCCGATCAGGCCGACCATGAAGGCGCTCTGGGCGACGCTCAGGCTGTGCCGGGCGACGTCATAGACCTGCCAGCCCAGGGTGACGCCCTCGACCATCACGCCCAGGGTGGAGGCGAAGCGGGAGGCCCAGAACAGGGAATAGTCTCTATGGGCGAACACCCGGTCAGGTTTCGCGGCGGGGGCGGCTTGGGTCATGAGCCCACAGACTGGCCGGATGGCCGGGGCTTTGCAATCCGCCGGCCTGCGCTTTCCCGGCCGGATCGGCGCCCGGCGACGGCATTTTCCTTTTGACGCCCGGGCGCACGGGTCCTAAAGCGCGCGCTCCGGCGACCGGTCCGGAGACGGGGTCGCGTCGTGAGCCAACCGACTGTCCTTGCTGACGTCAGTCCTTCCGGCGCCGCCGCCCCCGGCCCGGCGCGAATCGTCGTGGAAGCGGCGGAGCATGGCGCGGCCTTCGACCGACTGGTGGACCGGGCCTTCGGACCCGGGCGCTTCGCCAAGGCGTCGCAGCGCCTGCGCGAGGGCAACACCCCGTTCGCCGATCTGTGCTTCATCGCCCTCGACGGCGAGGCGGTGGTGGGGGGCGTTCGCCTCTGGCCGGTGCGGGTCGGCGCGCAGACGGCGGTGTTTCTCGGGCCAGTGGCCGTGGATCCCGACTTCCGCAGCCATGGGCTGGGCGGCGACCTGATCCTGCACGCCTGCGAGGCCGCGCAGGCTGCGGGACACGGGGTGGTGGTGCTGGTCGGCGACCGCGCCTTCTTCGAACCCCTGGGCTTCCAGGGCGTTCCGACGGGACGGCTGACCCTGCCTGGGCCGGCGGATCCGGCCCGGATCCTGTGGCGCGAGCTGTCCCCCGGAGCCTGCGAGGCGCTCAGCGGCGCCGTCACGGTACGCTGATCGGCGGCGCAGCCCTTCCATCCGCGCCCGGGCTGTCCTAACTGAGGCGCATGGGCGCTCCGGCAGATCACGTTCCAGACCTGAAGACCGGCCTCGACGGCCTGGCGGCGGCCGCCGCTTTGGGCGGGGAGGGCAAGGGCCTGCCCCCGGTTCACCTGTGGAATCCCCCCAACTGCGGCGACATCGACATCCGCATCGCCCGGGACGGGACCTGGTTCCACGAGGGCACGCCCATCGGCCGGGCGCCGCTGGTGCGGCTGTTCTCCACCATCCTGCGCAAGGACCCGGACGGCTACTGGCTGGTGACGCCGGTGGAGAAGATGCGCATCAAGGTCGAGGATGCGCCCTTCATCGCCATCCGGGTGGACCGGCTGGGCGAGGCCCTGCGCTTCGTCACCAATGTCGGCGATGAGGTGGAGGCGGGCCCGGAGCACGCCCTGCGGGTCGAGGCCTCCCCCGAGACCGGAGAGCCAAGACCCTATCTGCATGTCCGCGGCGGGCTGGAAGCCCGGCTCTCCCGTCCGGTCTTCTACGAGCTGGTGGAACTGGCGACAGTGCGGCAAACGCCCGAGGGGCCGCAGTACGGGGTCACGTCCAACGGCGCGTGGTTCCCCGTCGCCCCCGTCGGGGCCGGCCTTTGAGGATCGCGCCTTGAAGATCGGGCCCGATGCGCCCCTCGACATCCTCGAGCCTTATCTCCGCGCCCGGCTCCATCCCCTGGAGGGCCACGACGCCGCGCGCCACCGGCCGCGGTCCGACGCCGACCTCAATCCCGGCGACGCGATCCGGCCGGTGGGCGAGTTGAAGCCCGCCGCCGTCCTCGCCGGACTGATTCCCCGGCCGGAAGGGCTCAGCGTGCTGCTGACCCGCCGGTCCGACGCCCTGCGGCGGCATTCCGGCCAGGTGGCCTTCCCCGGCGGCCGCGCAGAAGCCGGCGAGACCCCCTGGCAGACCGCCCTGCGGGAAGCCGAGGAGGAGATCGGCCTCGCGCCCCGGTTCGTCCGGCCCCTGGGTCTGGGCGACCGCTACGAAACCGGCACGGGCTACGCCGTCACCCCGGTGGTGGCGCTGCTCAGCCTCGGCTTCAATCTCCGCCCTGAGCCCGGCGAGGTGGCGGAGATCTTCGAGACTCCGTTCAGCTTTCTCATGAACCCGGACAATCACGAACGCCGGGTCTGGTCGCAGGCTGGCCTGCCGGACCGGCATTACTACGCCATGCCGCACGAGGGCCGCCTGATCTGGGGCGCCACCGCGGGCATGCTGCGCGCCCTGTACGAGCGTCTGTTCGGCGACGTCCCCTAGCGGGGCTCGGTCCCGATCCAGGTCTTCAGCCAGTCCTCCACCGTGGCGTGCCACTGCAGGGAGTTCTGCGGCTTGAGAACCCAGTGGTTCTCGTCGGGGAAATAGAGGAAGCGGCTCTCCACCCCCTTGCGCTGCAGGGCGGTGAAGGCGGCGACCCCCTGGTCCAGGGGCACCCGGTAGTCCCGGGCCGAGTGGATCACCAGCATCGGCGTGTTCCAGGCGGCGACATGGTTGGCCGGATTGAAGCGGTCATAGGCCGCCGGATCGGCGAAGGGCGTGGCGTGGCCGTTCTCCCACTCGGCGAACCACAGTTCCTCGGTGGACAGGGCCATGAACTTCGGATCGAAGACGCCGTCATGATCCACAAGGCATTTCCACGGCTTGGACCAGTTTCCTGCGATCCAGTAGATCATGAAGCCGCCATAGGACGCGCCCAGCGCGCAGGCCCGGTCGCCGTCGATCCAGGCATATTTCGCCTGGGCCGCGTCCCAGCCCTTCTGCAGGTCCTCCAGCGGGCGGTCGCCCCAGTGGCCGGAAATGGCGTCGGTGAAGGCCTGGCCGTAGCCGGTGGATCCGTGGAAATCGATGAACACCACCGCATAGCCGCGACCGGCGTAGGTCTGCGGGTTCCAGCGATAGCTCCAGCCGTCGCCGAACGAGCTCTGCGGCCCCCCATGGATGATGAAGGCGGTGGGATATTTCTGGCCCGGCCGCCAGTTTGCGGGGCGCATGACATAGCCGTGGACCGTCTCGCCGTTCCATCCGGCGAAGGTGAAGGGCTCATAGGCGCTGAGCGCCACGTCCTTCAGCCGTGCGGCGTTGGCGGCGGTGAGCGCAACGGCGTCCCCGGACGGCGCCAGGCGATAGAGATCCGCCGGACCGCCGAGGGAGTCCTTTGCGACCACCACCGTCCGGCCTGCCGCCGTGAAGGCGCTCACATGTCCGCCGGTGGTCAGCGGAAGCACCGCGCCGGTCGCTGCGTCGAGGCGGAACAGGCGCTGCGCCCCGGTGTCGGCGGCGGTGAGGAGGAGGGCGCGGCCGTCCGCCGACCACACGATCTTGTCGGCGGAGCGGTCGAAGGCGGGATCCACCTCCCGGGTCTGGCCGGTCTTCAGGTCCCGGACCATCACGCCGAATCGGTCAGCCTCGAAGCCCGGGCGCTTCATGGCGCGCCAGGCGAGACGGGTTCCATCCGGAGAATAGGTCGGCCCGACGTCTTCGGCGGGATTGTCGGGGGTGATGTTCCGGGGCGGGCGCGAGGCGTCCAGCGGGACCGTCCAGAGGTCGAAATTGGTGCTCCAGGGCTCGGTCTTGCCTGCGATGCGGGCGCTGAACGTCACTTCCCGGCTGTCCGGCGAGATGGCGAAGTCGTCGTCGTCGCCAAAGGGCTGGCCCGGCGAATCGCCGTCTAAGCCCGGCATCAGGTCCGTCGCCCGGTCGCCGGCGTCCAGCGGCACGGCGAACAGGTGGTTGCGGGTTCCGTCCGCCCAGCTGTCCCAGTGGCGGATGAACAGCCGGTCATAGACCACCCCGTGGGCCTTGCTCGCGGCCTTGGCGGCCGTGCGCTCCACCGTGCAGGTGAGGGTGGGGCAGTCCGGATACACCGCCAGGGCCACGACCAGGGTGCGGCCGTCCGGCGCCATCCGGAATTCGCCCACGTCCAGGGGCAGCCGCGTGACCTGGACCGCGCTCTGGCCGCCGTCGTCGCTGCGCCAGACCTGGGCGGAGCCGGAGCGAGAGGACAGGAAATACAGGGTCTTGCCGTCCGGCGACCATCGCGGATGGCTGGCCCCTCCGGCGGAGACGGCGAGCTTCACCGGCGGGGCGGTCCCGTCGGCGGGAACCAGCCACAGGGACGAGACGCCCTTGTTGGCGTCCAGGTCGGTGGCGCGCTGGCTGTACGCCACCCGCCGTCCGTCGGGGGAGAGCTGCGGATCGCCCGCCCGCTCCAGCGTCACCAGGTCCCGGGCGGTGAACGGCCGGGCGGCGGGGGTGTCGGCCAGGGCCGCGCCGGGCGCCGCCGCCAGCAGAAGCGCCGCAGCCAGGAGGGAGGGAAGGCGGGCCACGGGCGTCTCCATCAACTCAGGTCGTCACCGGCGACTATACCGGGCCCGGACGAACATGCCCGTGGAATCTGCGGCGACCGAGCTCAGCCCCGTCGCCCGAGAAACCGCGCCAGCGCCGCCTGGAAGTGATCGGTCTCGCCGGCGGCGGCGAACCAGTCCCGGGTCTCGGCCGTGTCCACGGTCTCGCCCGCGTCGATCAGGGCCATGATCCGCTTGGCGTGCGCCTGTGACCAACCGGACAGGTCGGTGAGGGCGCGGGCCTTGGCCGCCACCGCCCCGGTCAGCTGGTCTGCGGGGTGGACCTCGGTGGCCAGACCGTAGGCCAGCGCATCGGCGGCGCTGATGACCGTCGCGCCCAGCAGCATGTCCCGGGCCCGTCCATGGCCCACAGCGCGAATCAATCGCCGGGTGTCCGACAGGCTGTAGAGCAGGCCCAGCCGGGCCGGCGGCGCCCCCAGCTGGGCCGTGTCGGCGCAGATCCGCAGGTCGCAAGCCAGGGCGACGGCGAGGCCCGCGCCGATGCAATAGCCCTCGATCCAGGCGATCACCGGCCGGTCCAGGCCCTCCAGGGCCGCGGTCGCCGCTTCGATGGCGGTGGTGTAGGCGACGGCGGGGGCGCGGCTGGCGAAGATCTCCGGGAACTCGGTGATGTCGGCGCCGGAGGCGAAGTGTCCGCCGGCGCCCCGGACCAGAACCATGCGGACGCTGGGGTCCGCTGCGATGTCGGCCACCAGTCCCGGCAGGGCCCGCCACATGGCCAGGTTGATGGCGTTGCGCTGGGATGGTCGGTTCAGCACCAGGGTCGCGACGGCGCCGTCGGTCTCCAGCAGCAGATCGCCGTTGGCGTAGGGGCGGACAGAGGGGGCCTGGACCATGGACAGCCTTGCTTTCGGTTCGCCGGACGGCCCCGGCCGGCGCCGTTCGGCCTGACCTCGTTTGGTGCGGACGGAGGGACTCGAACCCTCACGAGCATAGCCCAACGGATTTTAAGTCCGGTGCGTCTACCGATTCCGCCACGTCCGCGCAGAGCCCGTTCTCTTATCGGCATCGGGGCCTGAGGTCACCTGCGTTCCCCGCGCAAGCCCCTTGCCTCCCGCCGAAACTCTGGCAAGCATGCGCCTTAACAGTGATAAGTTGAGCGAGGACGCGGATGTCGACGGGCCATTACGACTATGTGATCATCGGTGGGGGCAGCGCCGGCAGCGTGCTGGCCGCGCGCCTGTCCGAGGATCCCGAAGTCCGCGTGCTGCTGCTCGAGGCCGGCGGCAAGAACACCTCCGTCCTGGTGCGGATGCCGCTGGGCGTCGGCCAGTTGATCAAGGACAAGAACGATTTCAACTGGGGCTTCTGGACGGAGCCGGAGCCCCACATGAACGATCGTCGCCTGTGGTGGCCCCGGGGCAAGGGGCTGGGCGGCTCGTCGGCGATCAATGGCATGATCTATATCCGCGGCCACGCCCGGGACTATGACCAGTGGCGGCAGATGGGCCTTTCCGGCTGGTCCTATGCCGACGTGCTGCCCTATTTCCGCAAGTCGGAGGGTTATCAGGGCGGGGACACGCCGTTCCACGGGGGGCAGGGCCCGCTGAGCGTCTCCTGGGGCGAGCGGGCGGAGCGCCACCCCCTGTACCGGAGCATCGTCCAGGCCGGGGCGCAGGCGGGGCATCGCCTGACCGACGACTTCAACGGCGCCGAGCAGGAGGGCTTTGGCCGCTACCAGATGACGATCCGCGACGGACGTCGGTGGAGTGCGGCCCAGGCCTATCTGGCGCCGATCCTGGGACAGAGGCCGAATCTCACCGTGCTGACCGGGGCGCGGACAACCCGGATCCGGATCGAGAAGGGGCGCGCCGTCGGGGTGGACTATGTGCTCGGCAAGGGGACCGAGGCGGTGACCGCCCATGCCGACCGCGAGGTCCTGCTCTGCGCCGGCGCGGTGCAGTCGCCGCAGATCCTGAACCTGTCCGGCGTGGGCGACCCGGAGCGGCTGCGCGCAGCGGGGGTCGAGCCCGTCCACGCCCTGCCGGGGGTGGGTGAGAACCTGCAGGACCATCTGGACGTGGCGGTGAACTGGGCCTGCACCCAGCCCGTGACCCTGTACAACGACACCAAGGGGCTGAAGCGGCTGGCGCTGGGGATGCAATACATGCTGACGGGGCAGGGGACCGGCCGTCAGAACGGGCTGGAGACCGGGGCCTTCCTGAAATCCCGGCCCGACCTGGACCGGCCGGACCTGCAGCTGCACTTCGTCCTGGCGATCATGCAGGATCACGGCAAGGCCGAGGCCAGCCAGGACGGCTTCACCATGCATGTGTGCCAGCTGCGGCCGGAAAGCCGCGGCCGCGTCGGCCTGCGATCGTCCGATCCCTTCGCCGATCCCACCATCCTGGCCAACTACCTCTCCACCGACGAGGACCGCCGCGCCGTGCGCGAGGGCGTGCGGATCGCCCGGGACGTGGTGGATCAGGCGGCCATGAGCGCGTTTCGCGGGGCGGAGCTGGCGCCGGGCGCGGCGGTCTCCAGCGACGCCGATCTCGACGCCTGGATCCGCGCGCACGGCGAGACGATCTATCACCCGGTGGGCACCTGCAAGATGGGGATCGAGACCGATCCCCTGGCGGTGGTGGACCCTTCCCTGCGGGTGTTCGGACTGGAGGGGCTGAGGGTTGTCGACGCCTCGGTCATGCCGACCCTGATCGGGGGCAACACCAATGCGCCCACCATCATGATTGCGGAAAAGATCGCCGATCAGTTGCGTGGGCGCGCGCCCCTCGCGCCGGAGGAGCCGGTCCGCTCCGTGGCCTGAGGCCGGTTCAGGCCACCCGGCGCCCGTTGTCGACCACAAGGCGCAGCCGCCGGGGACCCTCGCTCAGGACGGGGCGGGCCTCGATCGGCGTCGGGACGGATGGCGGCGCCAGGGTCGCCGATTGAAGGGCGAACTGCGACACGGGCCGGCCGGTGATCACCGGCGCAGGGCCCAGAAGCTGGTAGAGGCCGATCATCCGGTCCGCCTGTCCCGCAGGCCCTTCCAGGGGCGCCAGGACGATCTCGAGGTCGATGCGCCCGCCGAGCAGCGCCTCGCTGGTGGCATGGATCAGCAGCGGCTGCGCAAGCCCGCGGGCCTCGGCCAGCCCGCTGCGGAGCCGGGGCCGGTCGTCACGGCGCCACAGGGTCTGAAAGTCTGCGTCCCTCAGGTCCCGTCCATGCAGGCCGGCGATCGCGCCGCCCGCCAGACGGATTTCGGCGCGATCGCTGTCGTCGCAGCCCAGGATGAACAGCTGCGACAACAGCGGGCCGAACCCCATGGGCGACATGGACGCCCGCCGGGGAAGGCCCCCGTCGGCGGGTTGCTGAAGGCGCCACTCATCCAGCAGACGCTGGGAATTCCGATGCATCGTCCTGCGCCCCCGCGCAAACCCGCCAAACTTTCGCGTGGTAAGGGCAATTTGCGTACCACCCCCCGCTGTGCCGAATTGGCGCACCGGGGGCGGCCGGATGGACCTTGACGGGGTCAGGGCTTGGCGGTGGCCGGTGTTGCCGTGGACGTGATCTCGAGCCGCAACGCCTTGTCCGTGGTCAGATAGGATTTCGCGGCCGCCTCCACGTCCTTTGGCGTGACGGCGCGAAGGTCGGCGACCACGGACCGGATCAGGTCCAGCATCCGGGGATCGCCATAGGCCGAGGACAGGCGACTGACCCAGTAGTCGTTGGTCTGCTGCGCCTTCAGCACCTGCTCCACCCGCGGATTGACCGCGCGCGCCAGTTCGTCGGCCGTCGGCGGTTTGGCGCCCAGATCTGCGGCGATCGCCCCCACGGTATGGAAGAAGCTGTCCAGCTTGTCCGGCGGGGTCTCCACGAAGTCGATGATGTAGCCGAAGCCGGGATAGGCTTCCGAGGGACGCGCGTCGCCCTGCGGACTGTAGGTGGCGCCCTGAGCCACGCGGACCTCGTCCAGCAGCCGGTTGGCCAGGATGTCCTGGGTCAGGCTGAGTGTTCGGGCGAGGCGCGGTGACGTGAAGACGTCCGGGATCGGCCAGGCGGCCAGGGCGACGGCCTGGTCGGCGCGGCCGCTGTGGTGCAGCACCGTCGGCGGCGCGCCGGCCTCGACCTTCGGGAAATGGACCGGATTGAGGGCGGCCCGGGCCGCGGCGAGGCTCGGGACCGGCCGGGCGGGAATCGCGCCGAAGGTCCTGGCCACCCCGTCGATGGCCTGGGCTTCGGTCAGGTCGCCGACAATCGTCACCTCGATCGGCCCGCTGGACAGTTGCGGCGTCAGCAGCTGGCGAAGATCGTCCATGCGCAGCCCCTGCAGGCTGGCGGCGTCGGGATAGCGGTAGCGGTTGTCCCGGTCTGTCGTCAACCACAGGCTGTCCCGCGCCAGCACGCCCAGCGCGGTCGCCTCGAACTGGGGAATGGCGTTGCCCATGGCCACCTTCAAGCGGTCGAAGGCTTCGGGACGCCAGCCCGAGTCCGTCGCATAGGCGGTCAGCACCTGCATCTGCACGTCGAGGTCCGCCGGTTTGGTGGTCCCGCGGAGGAACAGCCCGCCATCGGATATCTCGAACCGCGCCTCATAGGTGCGCCCGTTCAGGATGCGCTCCATGTCCTCCTGCGTGATCAGGCGCAGGCCGCCCAGGGGCAGCGCCTGGGCGGCCCAGGCGACATTGGTCCGGTCCGACGGAAAGGCCGAGCGCCCCTGGCCGATCTTGACCGAGACCTGGACCTCGTCGGTCTTGAACTTGGTCGGCTTGAAGGTCAGGGCGACGCCATTGGCGAACAGCACCTGCGTGACGCCGAGATCGGCCTGGACGGTGGTCCGGACCACCTTGCCCGGCGCTGCGCCGAAGGACGGGTAGGGCCACGCCACCTCGGCCTGCCGCACCGGCGGGTCGATCTTCGCGGCGGACGCGTCGGCGAACGCCTTGGCGAGGGCTTGATCGCCGCCCTCGATGGCGGCCGGCGCGTTCATCTGCAGTAGCGGGCCCGATCCCGAGAACAGGCGCCGCGCCGCGCGGTTCACGTCGTCGACGGTCACCTTCGCGGCGACGCCGTCGAACAGGGCCAGATCGGACTGCGGCGTGGTGAAGACCTTTGCCTCGTCCACTGTGGAGACCAGCTCGCTGGCCAGGTCCGGTGTCCGGCGGGTGCCGGCCGCCGCCACCTCGTTGACGAGGCTCGTGCGCGTGTCGACGATCTCACGCTTCAGCTCGTCGGGCAGGACGCCGAATTCGGTCAGTCGCCGGACTTCCGTCACCAGGGCCGTGACCCCGTCGCGCCACCGGTCCGGACTGGTGGCGCCCTGGACGCTGGTCACCTCCGCCGACCGGAACTCCGCTTCTTCCCCGGACCCGGCGCTGAGGAACGGCGGATGATCGCCGCGGGACAGCTTTTCAAGACGCCGGTTGAGGACGGCCAGGGCCAGGCCGTCCACGGTTTCCCGCGCCCGCCGGGCCGGACCGTCGGGGGTGTCGTCGAACGGCTTCAGCCAGCTCATCTCGATGGTGTTGGGCGCGCCCGGAATCACCAGCAGCTGGGTCCGCGCCCCCCGGGGCTTCAGCACGCCCAGGTCCGGCTCCGCCGTGGCCGGGCCGACGGCGGTCCAGTCGCCGAACCGGGTCCGGATCCGGGCCTCCACATCCGCCGGATCGATATCGCCGACGACGATCAGCGTGGCGCGCTCCGGCCGATAGTTGGCGTGATAGAATCGGGCGAGCTCCGACGGGGGCGCGGTCTTGATGATGTTCACCTGACCGATGGGAAAGCGCGCCGCGGCCAGCTGACCATCCAGCTGCGCCTGCAGCTTGGCCTTGGCGGCGCGATAGCCTGGGGTGTCCCTCAGCCGCTCCTCCGACAGCACGACGCCCCGTTCCGGCTCCACCGCGTCCGGCGCCAGGGTGAGCTCGCCCGCGGTCTCGCGCATCAGC
>CAINOV010000042.1 GCA_903851655.1 uncultured Caulobacterales bacterium | reverse complement strand
GCTATACCGGCTAATGCAAGTGCATCCGAAGCCAGTAAATTCTCGCCCACTCAAAGCGCCACAACGAGCGGCGAACCCACTCTAGCACCCATTATGGTTAAAGAAATACAAATTTTGAAAACCAAATACAATAGAATGGCCATTGCACTCGCAGTAACAATATTGGCAACCATATTGGCAACCATCGCGGCATACAACCGGCAACCACATCAATAATGATAATCGCGGAGAACCCACACAAAAAATCGCACCCCAATCCACCCCAAACAACCAACCACCCAGAACAAACGGCTTTCAGCCGTTTGTCTGTTCATGTTCCAGCACATTCCCCTTTAGGGAAATCAGCGCAGACATGGAACAGACATGGAACAGACATGGGACAGACAAAGGACCTTCCAGGTGCTGTCGGTGGCCCATCACTCCATCGACGCCATCGAGGGCTGCAAGGCGGGCGTGTTCGGCGTGCCCGGCGCCATCGGCCAGCCCACCTATGCCGACCTGCAGAAGATGATCACCGACGCCAAGGCCGGGCTGCAGGCCCTGACCCCGGACGAGGTCAATGGGCTGGAAGGCAAGAAGATGGTGTTCCGCATGCCGAACTTCGAGATTCCCTTCACGGCGGAGGGGTTCCTGATGTCCTTCTCCCTGCCCAACCTGCATTTCCACGCCACCACCGCCTATGACATCCTGCGGGCCAACGGCGCGCCGCTTGGCAAGCGGGACTATCTGGGGGCGATGCGCATCGCGGCGTGATCTGTCTGGACGAGGTTCCCGGCTCAAGGCCGGGAATGACATTGATTTATAAGATATTTTTATAATCCGTCATTCCCGGGCGAAGACCCGGGAACCTTGATCCGGATATCGCGCCATATCCGGACGGAGGTTCCCGCCTCAAGGGCGGGAATGACGACTGTTGAAAATACAAAACCCATAAATCAGCTGTCATTCCCGGGCGAAGACCCGGGAACCTCGATCCGGACCAGCCCCCTAGATCGGCATCCGCATGATTTCCTGGTAGGCCGCGATCACCTGGTCGCGGACGGCCATGGCGGTCTCGAGGCTGGTCTGGGCCGAGGCGACGGCGGTGACCACGTCCACCAGCTCCGCCTTGCCATTGGCGTGGGCGATCATCTGCTTTTCCGCCAGCTGGCCGGTCTGGGCGATCTCGTTCATCGCGCCGGTGAGGATGTGGCCGAAGTCCACCCCCTGGGGCGCCCCCGTCGCCCCGGCCGGCCCGGCGACCTCCGACAGGGACTTGGCGAACTGCGACTGGACCTGGGCGTAGGCCTTGGCGGCGGTCAGGGCGGCGGTCATGGCTTAACGGTCCTTCCCGATCAGCGCTTCAGCAGGTCGAGGGTGCGGCTCTGCATCGAGCGCTGGGTCTCGATCACGTTCAGATTGGCGTCATAGGCCCGCTGGGCGGTCTTCATGTCCAGCGCCTCGGTCAGGGCGTCGACATTGGGCAGCTTCACATAGCCCTTGGAGTCCGCCGCCGGATGGGTGGGGTTGAACTCCTGCTTGAACTGCGAGGTGTCCAGGGTCACGCCGGTCATCTTCACCCCCGTCGCGCCGCGCACCACGGTGGTGGGGGCGAAGACCGGGATCTGCCGCCGGTAGGGGTCGCCGCCCGGGGTCTGGGCGGTGGAGTCGGCGTTGGCGATGTTCTCGGCGATCACCCGCATGCGCGACTGCTCGGCGTGCAGGGCCGAGGCGGCGATGGCCAGGGTCTGGGAGGAGTTGGGGGCGATGCTGTCAGCCATGGGTCAGGTCCTTGTCCGCCTCGGCCCTACTTGCCCGGCGCCTTGGCGGCGGTGCGGAGCAGGGTGAGGGATTGCTGATAGAAGGCGATGGCGGCGTCGTGATCCACCCGCGCCTCGCTCATCTTGGCCATCTGGTCCTCGAGGACCACCTGGTTGCCGTCCACCCGGGCCTCGGAATCGGCCTTGAGGTTCACCGGATAGGGACCGGCGGACCCCAGGATGTGGCCCGGCGCCGGCAGGTCCAGGGTCGCGGAGCCGGATCCCGAGGGACCGCCGCCCCCGCCGCCAGAGCCCACCCCCAGGCTCTCCACGCTGCGGGAGCCGCCGATGACGCTGCGCCCGGCCGGCGCCAGGGTCATGGCCTGCTGCAGGGACTTGTCGAAGGCGAAGGGCGACAGGTCCGACGGCGTGTAGTTGGGCGTGTCGGCATTGGCCACGTTCTGGGCGATCAGGCGCTGGCGCTCGGCCGAATAGTCCATCTTGGCCTTCAGCACCTGGAAAACGGCGATATCTTCAAGCATCGGCATGGATGGGACCTTTCCGGACGGGCGATTCGTCCCCCCGGTGGGAAGACTTTGCCCAGTGCATGGTTAACGGGGCGTTAGGTCCCGCCGGAGGAGACGCGCCTCGCGGACCACCGCCGAATCGGGGCACGTGGGAACCTGTCAGCCGTCCTGCGAGTGACCGACCATGTTCATGGATCTGCTGCGCGCCCTGTTCGCCCTGGCCCTGACGCTCGGCCTGTTCGGCCTCGGGGTCTACGCCGTCCGCCGCTGGGGCCCCAAGGGGCTGCTGCAGCTGCAGGTGGGCGCCGACCGCCGGCTGAGCATTGTCGAGAGCCTGAACCTGGACGCCACCCGCCGGCTGGTGCTGGTCCGCTGCGACGGGCGGGAGCGGCTGATCCTGCTGGGGGAGGGTCGCGAACTCGCGGCGCCGCCTCAGAAAACCGAGAGCTGACAACATGTTACGTTCCCTCACCTCCGGCCTGAAGGCCATGACGGCGGACGACTGGCGCAAGGCGGCGGGCCTGGCCCTGCTCGCCACCCTGTCGGCGGCGGTCTGGCCGAACATGGCCCTGGCCCAGTCGCTGAATGTCAATCTGGGGTCGGGGGCGGGCCTGACCGACAGGGTCGTGCAGCTGGTGGCCCTGATGACGGTGCTGTCGCTGGCCCCGTCCATCGTCATGATGACCACGTCCTTCGTGCGCATCGTGGTGGTGCTGTCCCTGCTGCGCACCGCCCTCGGAACCCAGCAGTCGCCGCCCAATGCGGTCATGATCAGCCTCGCCCTGTTCCTCAGCGCCATCGTCATGACGCCGACCTTCAACGCCAGCTATGCTGCAGGAATCAAGCCACTGATGGACCACAAGATGGAGCTGCCCCAGGCCTTCGACGCGGCGTCGGGGCCGGTGAAGGCCTTCATGCTGCACCAGGTGGACCGGGACGATCTGGGCCTGTTCATCAAGCTCTCCAAGATCCCCAAGCCGGCCAACGCCATGGCCACGCCCCTGCAGGTGGTGATCCCCGCCTACATGATCTCGGAGCTGAAGCGCGCCTTCCAGATCGGCTTCCTGCTGTTCATTCCGTTCCTGGTGATCGACCTGGTGGTGGCCAGCGTGCTGTTGTCCATGGGCATGATGATGCTGCCGCCGGTGACGGTGTCCCTGCCCTTCAAGCTGATCTTCTTCGTGCTCGTGGACGGCTGGCGGCTGGTGGCCGGGTCCCTGGTGGAGAGTTTCCAGCACGGGGGCGGGGTGATCTGAGGATCCTCCGGCGGGGGGTTCCCGGGTCAAGCCCGGGAATGACAGGGATTTAAAACACAAAAATAGCCGTCATTCCCGCCCTTGAGGCGGGAACCTCGGTC
>CAINOV010000041.1 GCA_903851655.1 uncultured Caulobacterales bacterium | reverse complement strand
GGCGGCGCGGGGGCGGCCGGCGGCGTGGGCGGGCCCGCGTCCGACGCCGGGGCCTGGGCCTGCTGCGGCGCGGGCGCCTCGATTGCGGCGCGGGCGTTGGCCACGTCGGAGGCGGAGACCAGGGAGATGGGCGTGACCTCCACCGCCACGGGAGGCGGCGCCGACAGGAAGCTGAACCAGCCGAGCGCCGCCAGACCGGCGTGCAGCAGCACCGCCGCCAGCACGGCCGGCAGGCGGCTCTCACGGGTCATGTGCGGAGCGGCGCCCATGCCCGGCATCCCCTCAGGACGCAGGTCGGACGGGCGCCGGCGCCGCGGACCCGGCCCCGGTGTCGGTCACGAGGTTGATGCTGGCGAAGCCGCTGGTGGACAGCTTGGCCATCACCTGGGCCACCACCGCATAGACCGCCGCCCCGTCCGCCCGGACATAGACGGGCTTCTTCGGTCCGTCGCCGGACATGGCGATCAGCCGCGGCGCCACCTCGTCCAGGGCGGCGGGCTTGTCCTGTACGAAGATCGCCCCGTCCCGGCGGATGGTGACGGTGAGCGGCGCGCTCTGCTCGTCCATGGCCGCGGCGTCGGTCTTGGGCAGCTCCACCGGCACGCCGACGGTCAGCAGGGGCGCGGAGACCATGAAGATGATCAGCAGCACCAGCATCACGTCGACCATCGGGGTGACATTGATCTCGCTGAGGGCGGTGCGACCGCGGCGGCCGCGGCGTCGCCCGCGCCCTCCGCTGCCGGACAGGGATGCGGCCATGGATCAGGCCCCTCCGCGCTCGGACAGCCGCCGCGCCACGGCGGAGGCCAGATCGTCGGAGAAGGCCTCCAGCCGTCCGCTGAAACGCTGGGCGTCGATGGTGAACTTGTTGTAGGCGATATAGGCCGGAATGGCGGCGGCCAGGCCGATGGCGGTTGCGAACAGGGCCTCGGCGATGGAGGGGGCCACCACCGTCAGGTTGGTGTTCTTCATCACCGCGATGTTGCGGAACGCGTTCATGATCCCCCAGACCGTGCCGAACAACCCGACGAAGGGCGAGGCCGTGGCCACGATGGCGAGCGCGCCGAGGCCGTCCTCCGCCCGTCGCACGGCGCCGGAGATCAGGCTCTCCAGCGCCCGGTCCAGGGCCACCAGGGTGAGGTTCGGGTCGGCGCTGCGGCTGCGGGTGTCGCGGAGCGCCAGCTGCAGCATCTGCGGCAGGGGATGGCGGGGATTGTCCCCGGCGCTGCGGGCCACGTCCTCCAGCGACCGGCCCTCCGCCAGCTCGCCCTCGAAACGGTCCGCCTCCCGGTTCAGGGCGCCCAGGCGGAAGGTCCGGTCGATGATCACCGTCCAGGACCAGAGGGAGGCGCCGGCCAGACCGATCATCACGCCCTTCACCACCGGATCCGCCCGCAGGAAAGTCGCAACGACGCCGAAACTGTCGGGGGTCACGGCCAGGCTGTCAAACATTACGGGCTCCGTCCTTGGTTGCTGCGTTTAACGGCGGCAGCGTGACAAAACTATGGCCCCAATCCGCACTGGTTTCACAGGCTGAACGGGGTTCGCCGATCATTTCAGTCGCCCGGCGCCAGCCAGGGCCGCACTTTCTCCACCAGGATCGCCGGCGGGCGGCGGGGGCGGCCGGCCAGATCGATGCAGGCGGCGTAGACCACAGCGTCCGCCAGCCGCGCCTCCCCCCGCAGGATCGACTGACGCACGGTCAGCTTGGCCCCGCGGAAGGCGTCATAGGTGGTGCGCACCAGCAGGGCGTCGTCGATCCGGGCCGGCAGCTTGTAGTCCACCTCGACCCTTGTGACGACGAAGGCGGCGGGATCGGCCCGGTCCAGCAGCAGGCTGTGGCCCACCCCGATGGCGCGCAGGAAGTCCGACCGGCCGCGCTCGAAATACCGCACGTAGTTGGCGTGATAGACCAGGCCGGTGAAGTCGGTGTCCTCGTAATAGACCCGGATCGGCAGGAAATGCTCGCGGCCCACGAACCAGCCGGCCGTGGGGGAGGTGTCGTCTGGCGGACCGCTCATGCGTCATCGTCTCCGAACAGGTCCCGATCGTCCGGTCCGGCGGGCGGGATCGGCGCCGCGGCGACGTCCGGCGCAGCCAGGCCCATGTGCCGGTAGGCCAGCCCGCCGGCGATCCGGCCCCGGGGCGTGCGCTGGATGAAGCCCTGTTGCAGCAGATAGGGTTCGATCACGTCCTCCACCGAATCCCGCGCCTCAGCCAGGGCGGCGGCCAGTGTCTCAGCCCCCACCGGCCCCCCGCCATAGGTTTCAATCAGCGCACGAAGATAGCGGCGGTCGAGGCTGTCCAGCCCCAGCTCGTCCACCTCCAGCCGGGCGAGGGCGCGGCTGGCGGCGTGACGGTCGATGGTGGCGGCGGCCTCGGCCGCTGCGAAGTCGCGGACCCGGCGCAGCAGCCGGCCCGCCACCCGCGGCGTGCCCCGCGCCCGGCCGGCGATCTCGGCGGCGCCGTCGGCGGTGAGGGGCGCGCCCATCTTGCGGGCGGCGTGGGCCAGCACCTGGCACAGCTCCTCCGGCGAATAGAATTCCAGCCGCAGGGGAATGCCGAACCGGTCCCGCAGGGGCGTGGCCAGCAGGCCCGCCCGGGTGGTGGCCGCCACCAGGGTGAAAGGCGCCAGGTCGATCCGGACCGAGCGGGCGGACGGCCCCTCGCCGATGATCAGGTCCAGCACATGGTCCTCCATCGCCGGATAGAGGATTTCCTCCACGGCCGGCGGCAGGCGGTGGATCTCGTCGATGAACAGGACGTCATTGGCCTCGAGATTGGTGAGGATGGCCGCCAGGTCCCCCGCCTTGGCCAATACGGGTCCGGCGGTCGCACGGAAATTGACCCCCATCTCCCGGGCGACGATCTGGGCCAGCGTCGTCTTGCCCAGCCCCGGCGGACCGAACAGCAGCACATGGTCCAGGGGCTCTCCCCGGGCTCGGGCGCCGTCGATGAACACCTTGAGATTGGCCTTCAGGTTGGGCTGGCCGACGAATTCCGCCAGGGTCTGGGGCCGCAGGGCGCGGTCCGCCGTCTCGAAGGCCTCCCGCTCCCCGGAGATCAGCCGAGTCATCGTCCCACCTCCTGCAGCGCCGCCTTGATCAGGGCGCTGAGGGCCGGGTCGTCGCCCAGCCGCTGCTCCGCCGTCTCCACCGCCCGCCGGGCGGACGGCTCAGGGATGCCCAGGCCAATGAGGGCGGCCACCGCCTCGCCGGACGCGCGGACCACCGGCGACGGGGGCGGCGCGCCGCCCGGCGTCTCGGCGCCCAGTGACAGGCCGGCGGACAGGGGCTTGCCCTTCAGTTCGGTGACGATCCGCTGGGCGAGCTTGGGGCCCACCCCGCTGGCCCGGGCCACGGCGGCCTTGTCGTCGCGGACCACGGCGGCGGCCAGCTCCGCCGGCGGCAGGATGTCGAGCACCGCAAGCGCCGCCTTGGGCCCCACCCCCTGGATGGCCTGCAGGGCGACGAAGGCCGCCCGGTCCGACCGGGACAGGAAGCCGAACAGGCGGGTGCCGTCCTCCCGGGTCTGGCTCTCGATCTGCAGCACCACCGGCTCCCCCAGGGGCGGCATCCGCGCCAGGGTCCGGGCGCCGCAGCGCACCAGATAGCCGACCCCGCCCACGTCGATGAGGGCGTCGTCCCCCTCCGTGTCGGCGAACACGCCGCTGAGGCGCCCGATCATGCCGCGCCCCGCAGCCGCGCCGCCCGCAGATGGGCGTGGGCGATGGCCACCGCCAGGGCGTCGGCGGCGTCTTCCCCCGGATCGCCGCAGGCGGGCAGCAGCCGCCGGACCATGAAGCCCACCTGCCCCTTGTCCGCCCCGCCGGCGCCCACCACCGCCTTCTTCACCAGGCGGGTATTGTACTCCGCCACGGGAAGTCCCGCCCTGGCCGGCGCGATCAGGGAGGCGGCCCGGGCGTGTCCCAGCTTGAGGGTGGAGGACGGGTTCATGTTGACGAACACCTCCTCCACCGCCGCCTCGTGCGGCGCATGTTCGGCGATCACGGCGGTGACCGCCTCGAACAGGAACAGCAGCCGGTCCGCGAAGTCCGCGGTCCTGGGCGGGGCGATCTCCCCGTGGGCGACATGGCAAAGGCGCGAGCCCTCGCACTGGATCACGCCCCAGCCGGTGCGGACCAGTCCCGGATCCAGCCCGAGGATGCAAAGCCGATTCGTGTTCTTCATGTGTTCCGCACTTTCCACCGCATCGGCCCCTAGGGGAAGCCGCGTTTTCGGTTAATGGCGGGTTAAATCCGGCGATCCCCGGAGCCGGCGGCGCTGGCGCCCGCAGGGCCGCGGCGTTAGATGTTCCAGCGCCAAGGGAGAACCATCGCATGTCCGAAATCATCCACCTGACCGCCCCCCATGACGGCTTCAGCTTCACCGCCCTCCACGCTGACGCCCAAGGCGCGCGCCGCGGCGGGGTGATCATCATTCAGGAGATCTTCGGCCTCGACCGCTATGTGCACGAGGACGTGGCCCGCTGGTCGGCCCTGGGCTTCGAGGCGCTGGCGCCCTCCATGTTCGACCGGCAGGAGCCGGGCTACACCGCCGGCCATGACCCGGACGGCTTCCAGACCGGGGTCAAGTACGCCACCGCCAACGGACCGGACAACGCCATGGGCGACATCGCCGCCTGCGTCGCGCACCTGGCCCCCCGGGGCCCGGTGTTCATCGTCGGCTATTGCTACGGCGGCACCATGGCGTGGCTGGCCGCCAGCCGGGTTGCGGGCCTCGCCGCTGCGTCCAGCTATTATGGCGGCGGGGTTGCGGGCATGGCCGGCCTGCCGCTGCAATGTCCGGTGATCGTCCATCTGGGGCGCAAGGACGGACACATCCCCGCCGACGAGGTCAAGGCCAAGGTCGCCGAAGCCCACCCCGACGTTGCGGTGCACATCTATGACGGCTCGGGACACGGCTTCAACAATGACGGGGTCGAGGCCCAGGACCCAGCGGACGCCGCCCTGGCCCGGGACCGGACGCTGGCCCTGTTCAAGGCCAACGGCGCCCTCTGATGGAGGAGACGGTCCGCCTCGCCAGCCCCCTGGATGGCTTCGTCTTCGACGCCTTCCACGTCCGGCCGCCGGAGGCGCGGCGGGGCGGACTGGTGCTGATCCAGGAGATCTTCGGCGTGACGGACCCGATCCGAGACCTGGCCCGGGGCTTCGCCGCGGACGGCTATGAGGTGCTGGCGCCCGCCCTGTTCGACCGGCAGGCCCCGGGTTTCGCCGCCGGTTACGACGCCGAGGGGGTGGCGCGGGGCCGCGCCCTGTCCGAGGCCGCGCCCTGGTCGGAGGTGGAGGGCGACCTGCGGGCCTGCGTCGCCGCCCTGGCCCCGCCGGTGTTCGTGGTGGGCTATTGCTGGGGCGGGACCGCCGCCTGGCTGGCCGCCGCGCGGATCGAGGGCGTGGCCGCCGTCTCGTCCTATTACGGCCGCCGAATTCCGGAGCTGATCGGGGAGGCGCCGGCGCGGCCGCTGATCTGCCATTTCGGCCGGACCGATCCGTCGATCCCGGCCAAGACCGTGCAGCAGATCCGCGACCGGTTCCCCGACCTGCCGGTGCATGTCTATGAGGCCGGGCACGGGTTCGCCTCGGAGCGCCGGTCGGACCATGTGGCGGACGCGGCGCGGCTGGCCCGGTTGCGCACCCTGCAGCTGTTCCATCGCAACGCCGGGATCCGGTCGGACGACCCCTAAACGGGCCCGGCGGCCCCGGTTGCTAGGGGGCCGGGGGCGCGGGCGCCGGCGTCACCCGGACGGGAACCTCGAGATCGCAGACGGAGAAATCGGCGCCCCGCTGCGACCGGGTCCGCTCGATCACCGCCCGGAAGCCCGGCCCGGCGGTGTCGACCACCTCCACCGTCGGCCGTTCCGGCGCCGGTATGTCGGCCAGCACCCGGACCCGGACCATCCGGTCGGGAGTCGCCGGCGGCTCTCCCACGGCGAGGCTGCGGATGATCTCCAGCCCGGACAGGATCCGGCCGACGGGGCTGTAGCTGCGGTCCAGCCGGCGGGCCGGGTCCCGCATGAAGAAGATCTCGCTGTTGCCGCTGTCCGGGCTGGCGTCGCGGCCCATGCCCATCACCCCGGCGCAGAAGGCCCCCCAGGCGGTGATCCGATGATCGGGGGAGCCGGCCATCCGCTCCTCCGCCACCGACTCATAGGGCAGGGTCTGCAGGAGACCCGTCGCGCCGCCCGCCGGCCGGGCGGCGACCGCATGGGGCATGTCGGCGCCCAGGCGGAAGGTGAATTCCGGCGGCAGGTTCGGCTCGGCGCTCTTGCCGCCGTCGTGATTGTTGGGATTTCCGGTCTGGGCGACGAAACCGTCGATCACCCGATGGAACAGCAGGCCGTCATAGATCCCCAGGCGGGCCAGGCGCTTGACCCGCTCCACCGACTGCGGGGCCGCGGCGGGCGCCAGGGCGACGATGACCGCACCGCGGTTCGTGTCGATCACAAGGGTGTTGTCCGGATCCGCCGGCCGCCACTCGGGAGCCGGGTCAGGGGCGGACGGCGGCCCCGATGCGGCGGTGGCCGCGGGCGCGGGGGCCGGCGCAGCGACGGGCGGCGGGGCGTGACGCTTGCGCGGACGGCGGGGGGGCCGGGGACGATCCGTCGGCGCCGGGGCGTCCGTGGACCTCGCCGCCTGCGCGCCCTCCGCCGGTCCCGACTGGCTGGGATCGCTGAAGCTCTCCACCGCGCCGGAGCTGCGGGGCGCGGACGCCGGCGGCGGCTCCGCCCAGGACGCGCCGCCCGCCGCGAGCCCCGCGGCCGCGGCGGAGATCATCAGGGTGCGGACTCGGATCATGTCGGCGGCTCCCGTTCGTCGCGCACTTAGGGCGAAGAGGGTAAACGCCCCGTTTGCGCCGGGGACCAGACCACAAAAAAGCCCCCGCCGGCGAACCGGCGGGGGCCTTGGAGCGTCTCGTCTCCGCCGACCGGGGCCGGCGGCGGCGTCAGTGGGCGATGTTTCGCCAGATACGCCGATAGGAAAGGTAGGTCAGCAGGGTGAAGACGAACAGGAACAGCATCACTGCGATGCCGGTCTGCTTGCGCTCCACCTGGTGCGGATCTGCGGCCCAGGCCAGGAAGGTCGCCACGGCGTGGGCCTCGTTGGCCGAGGTGGACGGGGTCTTGTCGTCGAACTGCACCCGGTCGTCGATGATCTGGCGGGCCATGGCGATGAAGCCGCCCTCGGGCACCTTGTCCTTCGGGCCCTTCCAGTACGAGCTCATGTCCCCCGCCATGTAGGGGTTGTAGTACTTCCCGTCCGGAACCGTGAGGCCGGCCGGGGCGTCCTCGTAGCCGAGGAGCAGGCTGTAGATATAGGCCGGCCCGCCTTCCCGCGCCCGGGCGATCACCGACAGGTCCGGCGGCAACGCCCCGCCATTGGCGGCGCGGGCGGCGTATTCATTGGCGAACGGCGCCTTGAAGTGGTCCGCCGCCGTCGCCGGCCGCTGGATCACGTCCCCGGTGTCCGGATCGATGTCCGGAACCTGGTACTGGGCGGCGATGGCCTTGGCGAACGGGCTTTGAGCCGGCGCGATGTTCGGGTGCTTCGGATCCCAGAAGGGTCCGCCCGGCTGGGCCAGATCGCGATAGGACAGCAGGTTCATGGAATGGCAGGCCGAGCAGACCTCCGCATACACCTTGAAGCCCCGCTGCAGTTCCGCCTGGTCGAAGTGGCCGAGCGGACCTTCGAAGCTGAAGCTGACGTCCTGCGGCTCCTTGGCGTTGGTCTTGGCCTGGGCGACGCCGCCGCCCAGGTTCGCCGCGGCGAGGGCCAGGGCGGCCAGGGCCAGCACGCGCAGGCCCGTGACGCCGGAACGCCCCACAGTGGAAGAGATCATGGGGATCAGCCCTTCTTTTCCGGCGACGCCGTGGCGCCGCTCAACATGGCCGCGCCGCCCTTGGGGAGCACGGGAGTCGAAATGGTGTCAGGCACGGGCAGGGTCTTTTCCAGCAGACCCAGGGCCGGCAGCACCACGAGGAAGTAGGCGAAGTAGTAGATCGCCAGCACCCGGGAGGTCATCACCACGGTGAAGCCGGTGGCCTCGCCCGTGATCGCATCGTGGCCGATGGGGATGACCACGTCGTCCGGCAGCTTCCCGCCGCACCAGCCCAGACCGATGGTCGCGGCGATGAAGAGGAAATAGAACCACCGGGCCATGGGGCGATAGCGCATGGACCGCACCTTGGAGGTGTCGAGCCAGGGCAGGACGAACAGCATGGCGATGGAGCCGAACATGCCCAGCACGCCCAGCAGCTTGTCCGGAACGGCCCGCAGGATCGCGTAGAACGGCAGGAAGTACCACTCCGGCACGATGTGCGACGGCGTGGCCAGCGGGTTGGCCGGCACCTGGTTGTCCGCGTGACCCAGGGCTTCCGGCGCGAAGAACACGAACCAGGCGAACAGCATCATGAACACGAGGATCGCGAAGCCGTCCTTCACCGTGTAGTACGGATGGAACGGAACCGTGTCCTCCTTGGACTTCACGTCCACGCCCACCGGGTTGTTGTTGCCGGGGACGTGCAGCGCCCAGATGTGCAGGCCGACGACGCCGGCGATCATGAAGGGCAGCAGGTAGTGCAGGGAGAAGAAGCGGTTCAGCGTGGCGTTGTCCACGGCGAAGCCGCCCCACAGCCAGGTGGTGATGGCCGTGCCCACGCCCGGAATGACATTGTCGAAGGCCGAGAACAGGTTGGTGATCACCACCGCGCCGTAATAGCTCATCTGGCCCCAGGGCAGCACGTAGCCCATGAAGGCGGTGGCCATCATCAGGAGATAGATGACGCAGCCCAGCAGCCACAGGATTTCCCGCGGCGCCTTGTACGAGCCGTAGTAGAGGCCGCGGGCGATGTGCACATAAACGGCCAGGAAGAACATCGAGGCGCCGTTGGCGTGGATGTACCGGATCATCCAGCCGTGGTTCACGTCGCGCATGATGTGCTCGACGCTGTTGAACGCCAGGCCGGCGTTAGCGACATAGTGCATCGCCAGCACGACGCCGGTGATGATCTGGATCACCAGACACACCGCCAGGATGCCGCCGAAGGTCCACCAGTAGTTGAGGTTCTTCGGCGTGGGGAAGTCGATGGCCGTATCGTAGGCCATGCGCACG
>CAINOV010000040.1 GCA_903851655.1 uncultured Caulobacterales bacterium | reverse complement strand
CGTCCAGATGACGCCGAAGGCCGGGGGCGGCGGCTGCCAGTCCGGCTTGTTCAGGTGCTGATACCAGGGCCCGATGTCGGTCAGGGTCCCGCCGATGGCGGCGGTGACCGTGGCGCAGATCGCCGCGACGGCCACCGGCCGCAGCCAGCCGCCACCGGGGCGCGGGCGGGGTGCGGAGGCGTCGCTCACCCGTCCGCCCTGATCATTTTGGAACCGGTCATGTGGGCGAGAGGCCGATCAGGTGCCCAAGGTCCTTGAAGAAGATCTTGGCATGGGCCGCCGGGTCGGCCCGGACCAGCTCCTTGTTCATGTAGGCCTGCCAGGTCAGGCGCTGCACGTCGGGATCGGCGCACATCTTCACGAACCGCTCCCGGCGCTTGTCGCTGCGATACCAGAAGTGCTGCATGATCCCCAGCACCCAGAAGACCTGGCCGTGGGTCTTCATGAAGGCCTTGCGGGCCAGGCCCAGCGCCCGGGCGTCCCCCGTGACCAGGGCGGCTTCGACGGCGTCGGCGGCCACCCGCCCGCCGACCATGGCGTAGTAGATGCCCTCGCCGGAGGCCGGCGCCACCACGCCCGCCGCATCGCCGGCCAGCACGATGTCGCGTCCGTTGTCCCAGCGCTTCAGGGGCTTGAGCGGTATCGGCGCGCCCTCGTGACGCAGGGTCTCGCAGCCCTCCAGCGCTGCGGAGCGCCGCAGGGTCTTGATCGCGCCGCGCAGGGAGAAGCCCTTGTTGGCGCTGCCGACGCCTACGCTGGCCGTGTCCCCGTGGGGGAAGATCCAGGCGTAGAAGTCCGGCGACAGCTCGCCCTGATAGAAGACGTCGCAGCGCTGGCCGTCGAAGCCTGCGGTGTTCTGCGGCGCGCGGATGATCTCGTGATAGGCGAAGACGCAGTGGACATTGTCCCCGCCCTTGATGGTCTGGCGGGCCAGCTGGGACCGGGCCCCGTCCGCGCCGATCACCATGCGCGCCCGCACCCGGCCGGGCGGTCCCCCGTCCTTGGGCTGGTAGAGGACGATGGCGGCGTCGTCGAAGTCCCGCTCGATCCGCTCGAAGGTTCCGGTTCGCCGGACCGCGCCGCTGGCCGCGGCCCGGGTCCGCAGCCATTCGTCGAACACGTCCCGGTCGACCATGCCGACAAAGCCGCCCTCGATGGGCATGTCCACCTGGCGATTGGACGGGGCGATCATCCGCGCCGAGGTGGCCCGGGCGGCCAGCAGGTGCTCGGGGATGTCGAAGTCCCGCATCAGCCGGGGCGGGATGGCGCCGCCGCAGGGCTTGATCCGGCCCGCCTTGTCCAGCAGCAGGACCTTGCGGCCCTTGCGCGCCAGGTCATGGGCGGCGGTGGCGCCGGAGGGCCCGCCGCCCACCACCACCACGTCAAAGGTCTCGATCGTGCTGTCCGTGGTCATTGTCCGGCCCCTCCCAGGGTCAGTCGCCCGGCGGCCGCGGACGGACGGGGCGAGGGGGAAATGCCGGCCGCCAGGATGGCGGAGGCGAGGAAGATCAGGGCCTCGACGGCGAACACGCCGAGGAAGGCGGCGGCCGGGTCGTGCAGGACCTGCCGCAGGGCGTCGGATCCCGCCGCGCCGAGGAACCCGCCGATGGCGAAGGCGCCGGCCTGGGCCGCGCCCCAGACGCCCATCCGGGCGCCGGCGCTGGGGGAGCGTCCGCCGCCGGCCAGGCCCATCATCGAGCCGATGGCCGAGACCGCGAACACGCCGTTGGCGAAGCCCAGGACGAAGACGGTGGGCTGAAGCGGCCAGATCGGCTTCAGCGCCGCCGCCGCGCCGAGACCCGCAAGGGCCACGGCCGATCCCAGGCAGCCGCCCACGGTCCACAGGCGCATCCACTGGGACCTGCGATCGCCGAACCGCGCGCCGAGCACGCCGACGGTGATCATGCCCAGCAGCACGCCCCCGTGCTGCAGGCCGCTGAGCTGGGCCGACTGGCCGGGCGTCATGTTGAACACCAGTCCGGCGAAGGGCTCCAGGATCAGCTCCTGGGCGCTGTAGGCCAGCATCGAGACGAACACGAAGATCGTGAAGTTCCGCGCCACCGGGTCGCTCCAGATGTCCTGCAGCACCTCGCGGAAGGCGGCCCTGGGGGCGTCGTCCGCGGGGGCGGCGGCGATCGCCGGCGCGTCCTCCACCCGCCAGACGGCCAGCAGGGTCAGCAGGAAGGCGATCCCGGCGACGCCGGACGCGATCATGGCCAGTCTCTGGGCGGAGAAGGGCTTGAGCAGCGCCCCGGTGATCGAGGCGGAGAGGACGATGCCCAGGATCATCATCACCCAGGTGATGGAGGCCGCCGCGGGCCGCCGTTCCGGCGCGACACGGGTGGCGAGCAGGGCCAGCAGGGACGTGCCCGCGGCGCCCATGCCGCCGCCGATCATGGAATAGGCGAGGAGGCCCATCAGGACCCCGACGACGGGGGAACCGTGCAGCATCGTGACCGCATCGGTGGCCAGGATGGCGCCGAGGGCGAGGACGCCCATGCCGCCGATGATGAAGGGCGTGCGGCGCCGGCCCTGATCGGAGCCATGGCCCCAGTGCGGCCGGCTGAGCTGGACGACATAGTGCCAGGCGACCAGGGCCGCGGGCAGCATGGCGGGCATGCCGGCCTCGACGATCGTCACCCGGTTGAGGGTGGACGTGGTCAGGGCCGCCACGGCGCCGATGGCGCTCTGCACCAGGCCCAGCCTGATGATGCCGAGCCAGCCCAGGCCAGCGGGTTCGGAGGTGGTGCGGGTCATGTCAGTGACCTCCCGGATGCGCGCCGACGGCGAACGCGCTGATCAGCATGCCGATCACATAAAGGGTGGTGCCGGTGCCGTTGTACCAGGGGGCGTGCGCCTTCGGGTCCTTCAGCAGCCGCGCCATCAGGCCGCACTGGACCAGGGTCAGCACGGCCACCGCGGCGGCGCGGATCGGGCTGCCCCAGCTGGCCAGCAGGGCCACCACCACCAGCTGCGGCGCGGCCATGATCACGCAGGCCAGCCATGCGGCGTTCTCGACCCCCAGGTCCACGGGCACGGACAGGATGTTCATCTGCCGGTCGCCGTCGACGGCCTTGAAGTCATTGAGGATCATGATGCCGATGGCGCCGAAGCTGTAGAGCGCGGCCAGGGTCAGGATCTCCGCCCCCGGAAAGCTGCGGGTCATCACGGCGGCGCCGGTGAACCAGGTCAGGCCCTCGTAGCACACCGCCACCGACGCCGGGCCCCACCAGCCGTTCTGCTTCAGGCGCAGCGGCGGGGCGCTGTAGGCCCAGGCCAGCGCCATGCCCAGCAGCGCCGCCCAGCCGACCCAGGCGCCGAGCGAGGCGGCCAGGACGAGGGACAGCCCGGTCCAGATCACGGCGATGGCCAGGCCCCAGCGGCCGGGAATGCGTCCCGACGGGATGGGGCGGTCGGGCTCGTTGATGGCGTCCACATGGCGGTCGAACCAGTCGTTCACGGCCTGGCTGGTGGCGCAGATGGCGGGGCCGGCCAGCACCACGCCGCCCACGGCCAGCAGCCAGTGGTCGGCCAGCGACACGCCGGACGAGACCAGCCCGCACATGAACGCCCACATGGGGGCGAACCAGGTGATGGGTTTGAGGAGGCGCAGCACGGCGGCCGGTTCCGGCAGCCGACGGGCGATCGGGGGGGCAACCTTGTCTGCGGTCAGCTGGCTCATGGGGTGACGGTATTAATGACAGGAGAAAGTGTCAATCCCGGTTGACGCTTTGCCGATTGGCGCCTCTACTCCGGGGCAGGCGCCGTGGGGCGTCCCGTCGCTTGAGGTTGCATGAGCCAGGTCTATCCATTTTCCGCCATTGTCGGGCAGGACGCCCTGAAACAGGCCCTGATGATCGCCGCCGTGGACCCCGCCATCGGCGGTGTCATGGTGTTCGGCGACCGGGGAACCGGCAAGTCCACGGCGGTTCGCGCCCTGGCGGGCCTGCTGCCGTCGATCCGCAAGGTGTCCGGATGTCCCTATAACTGCGACCCCGATCGTCCGCCGGCCTGTGTCGGCGACTGCGCCCGCCGGGCCGGCGACGCCGGAGAGGTTCACATAGACGTGACCCCGACCCCGGTGGTCGACCTGCCCCTCGGCGCCACGGAGGACCGGGTGGTGGGGGCGCTGGACCTGGAGCACGCCCTGACCCGCGGCGAGAAGCGCTTCGAGCCGGGACTGCTGGCCCGGGCCCACCGGGGCTTCCTCTATATCGACGAGCTGAACCTGCTGGAGGACAATCTGGTGGACCTGCTGCTGGACGTGGCCGTGTCCGGCGAGAACGTGGTGGAGCGGGAGGGGCTGAGCGTCCGTCACCCCGCCCGCTTTGTCTTGGTGGGCAGCGGCAATCCGGAGGAGGGGGAGCTGCGGCCCCAGCTGCTGGACCGCTTCGGCCTGTCGGTGGACGTGAAGACGCCCACGGATCTGGCCCAGCGGGTGGAGGTGATCCGCCGCCGGACGGCCTATGATCATGACCCGCAGGCCTTCCTGGATCGCTTTGCGCCGGAACAGGCGCGGATCACCGCCAGCCTCGTGGCGGCGCGGGAGCGCGTGCGCGAGGTGACCACGCCGGACGCGGTGCTGGAAGCCGCCGCGCGGCTGTGCATCGCCGTCGGCTCCGACGGTCTGCGCGGGGAGCTGACCCTGATCCGCGCGGCCCGGGCGGTCACCGCCCTCGAGGGCGGAACGGAAGCCACCATCGGCCATCTGCGCCATGTGGCCCTGATGGCTCTGCCCCATCGCCTGCGCCGCGATCCCCTGGAGGAGGGCGGGTCGTCCGTCCGGATCGAGCGGGCCATGGCCGACGTGCTGGGCGCATGAGCCTGCCGATCGCCACCCTCGACGACGGGGTCGAGCTGGGCCCCTGGGCGGACGCGGACCTGGCCGCGGCCCTGCTGGCCATCGATCCGCAGGGGCTTGGCGGCGCCATTGTCCGGGCGGGGGCGGGGCCGGTGCGGGACCGCTGGCTGGAGCTGCTGCACGGACGCGTGTCGCCGCACGCGCCGCGGGTGCGGATCCCCGTGAATGTGAGCGAAGACCGGCTGCTGGGCGGCCTCGACCTCTCCGCCACCCTGGGCGCAGGCGTGCTGGTGGCGCAGTCGGGCCTGCTGGCCGAGGCCGACGGCGGCGTGGCGGTCCTG
>CAINOV010000039.1 GCA_903851655.1 uncultured Caulobacterales bacterium | reverse complement strand
CGACACCGACCGTAGTGTTGACGCCGAAGCGGTAGGCGGACCGGCCGGCGTCGCTGAAGCGGCGCTGGAGCACGTCGTTCACCACGACGCCGGGTTCATCCCAGTTGCGCAGGGCGTTGTGGACGCCCTTGCGCACAGGGCGGGGCAGCCACCGGCGATAGGCGACCGCCACGGGTCGGAGCAGGTAGCGGTCAAGGCTCTGGTTCAGCCGATAGACCCGCCGGTTGGCGCCTTCCAGGGGGTCTTCCAGGCGGGTCGACGGCGCGACTGCCTGCGGCTCCGGGGCGGCGGCCGCCTCAACCGGCGCTGCGGGGGGAGCGGCTGCTGCGGGCGGGGCCGGGGCGGACACCACCACCACCGGGGGCGCCATGACCGACAGCTCGGCCGGAGGGGCCGGGGCTGAGGTCAGGGAAAAGGCGACCGCAAGCTCAACCAGACCCACGACCTATGCGCCTCGGACCGGGGACCGCCGATGAACCGACACACGCCGCCGAGCCGACGGAGGGACGGCGGCGTCGAAGATCGTTCTGCCCTCTGCGGTCACGCCCCCGGCCTCTGTCATCCCATCCCGATAACCCTCGCTATAGCACGCGTCGCGAAGGCCGCCATAGGTGTGGCGTGCAAGAACGGCCCGCCGGCGTCGTCGCCGGCGGGCCGCCCGGGATCAGCTGATGCGTTCGATGATGATCGCCGGGGCCATGCCGCCGGCTGCGCACATGGTCACCAGGCCGCGCTTCAGGTCGCGACGCTCCAGCTCGTCGAGGATCGTGCCGATCAGCAGGGAGCCGGTGGCGCCGATGGGATGGCCCAGCGCCATGGCCCCGCCGTTCACGTTCACCTTGTCCCGGTCAAGCTTCAGGTCGCGGATGAACTTCTCCGCCACCACGGCGAAGGCCTCGTTGATCTCCCACAGGTCGATGTCGTCCACGGTCAGGCCGGCGCGCTCCAGCGCCTTCCTGGCGGCCGGCACCGGGGCGTTCAGCATCAGGGTCGGGCAGTCGCCCATGTTGATGGCGGCCAGGATCTTCGCCCGGGGCTTCCAGCCCTGCTTCCGGGCGTAGTCGGGGGAGGCGAGCAGCAGGGCGCCCGCGCCGTCCACCACGCCCGACGAGTTGCCCGCATGGTGGATGTGCTCGATCTTCACGTCGGGATAGCGCTGGTTGATCAGCTTGCGGAAGGTCGTGCCCGCCTCGTCCAGGGGCATGTCGGCGATCTGGGTGAAGGACGGCTTCAGGGAGGCGAGGCCCTCGGCGGTGGTCTGGGGACGGGGAAACTCCTCCTTGTCCAGGGCCACGGTGCCGTCGAGATTGTAGACCGGCACCAGGGACTTGTCGAAGCGGCCCTCGGCGATGGCCACGGCGGCGCGCTTCTGGCTTTCCAGGGCCAGCGCATCCACCGCCTCCCGGGTGATGCCCTCCATCGAGGCGATGGCGTCGGCGCAGACGCCCTGGTGCGACTGGGGATGGATCTCCCGCAGGTGCAGGTTGCCCCGGTCCATCAGCGGCGCGCCGGAGGGCGGCAGCTGGGCGGTATAGCTCATCATCTCGCAGCCGCCGGCGATCACCAGGTCCTGCATGCCGGACATGATGGTGGCGGCGGCGAGGTTGACCGTGGTGATGCCCGAGCCGCAGAAGCGGTCCAGGGTCATGCCGCTGGCCTTGATGTCATAGCCGGCGTCGAGGGCGGCCATGCGACCCATGTCGGCGCCCTGGGCGCCCACCTGGGTGGAGGTGCCCCAGATCACGTCGTCCACCTCGGCGGTGTTGATGTGGTTGCGCTCCGCCAGGGCCTTGAGCACGGTGGCGGCCAGATGCTGGGGATGCAGATGGGCGAGCGCCCCCTTGCCGACCTTGCCCACGCCCCGGGGGGTGCGGCAGGCGTCGATGATCCAGGCTTCAGTCATGGCGATCTCCTTCAGGTCGGGCGCGTTTCCCCGGGTCTTGGACAGCCCGGTCAAGCTGATTGAAGAAGAGCTTACGAGATCGCGGAGAGGGACGCCACGGCGCCGTAGCGTCACCCCCAGGATCCGTTGGACGCCCGCCGCCGGGCGGTCAGGCGGCGTCGACCATGACCAGTTCGGCGTCCGCCAGGGCGCGGATGGTGATGTGCGGCTCGCCGGTGATCGCAGCCCCGTCGCGGGTGTCGATCCGCAGGCCGTTCACCTCCACCGATCCGACCGCCGGAACCAGATAGGCGTGCCGCGACGGGTCGAGGTCGTAGCGGAGCTCGTCCCCCGACTTCAGGGTCGCGCCCAGCACCCGGGCGTTGGTGCGGATCCGCAGCGCCTCGTCGTCCCCAGGAAGGCCCGAGGCCAGGGTGACGAAGCGGCCCGCCCGGTCGCTCTTGGGGAACGGCCGCGCGCCCCAGGACGGGGCCCCGCCGCGCTCGGTGGGTTCGATCCAGATCTGGAAGATGCGGGTGGTCTCGGCCTCGAGATTGTATTCCGCGTGCCGCACGCCGGACCCGGCTGACATCACCTGGACGTCGCCCGCGGCCGTGCGGCCCTCGTTGCCCAGGCTGTCCTTGTGGGTGATGGCGCCGTCCCGGACATAGGTGATGATTTCCATATCCGCATGCGGGTGGGGCGGGAACCCGCTGCGGGAGGCGATCTCGTCGTCGTTCCAGACCCGCAGGGCGCCCCAGTTCATGTTCCTGGGGTCGTAGTAGTTGGCGAAGGAGAAATGGTGACGGGCCTTCAGCCAGCCGTGATCGGCGCCGCCGAGACGGTCAAAAGGCTTGTGAACGATCATGCGCGCGCTCCATCCATGGGGATCCCGGCCAAACTGGCACCGAGAGTGTGGCAGTTATGTCGGGTCGGTCGGCGCGGTTTTCAAGGGGCGGGAAGGGACTGACATCCCCGGCGCGGCCATGCTTTAGTGGCGGGCCCGCAGCGTCCGGAGTAAGCCATATGTCGACCAGGTCCCGAGGGGGAAACGCCAGCCGGACGGCGGCGCTGATCATCGTCGTGTTCGGGGTGCTGGTCAGCCTCGGCGTGATGGGCGCCGACTGGCGCCAGCACTATGCGACCCTGAGCAAGGAATCGGCCCGGTGGCGGATTGCCGGTCCCCCGTGCCGCACTGTCAGCCGCGAGGTGTTCTCCAGCACTCCCGACCCCTTCGCCATAAGCCCCTATGCGACCAATCTGAAGCTGGTCTACGGGGACCTGCTGTTCATGCGCAATTCCGGCGACGCCTATTGCGAGGACGTGATGCTGAAGGACAATATCTGGCTCTCCACCCAGCCGGTCTGCCAGTTCGCCCATCCCCGGAAGGTGGCCCTGACCGGGCCCGGCGGCTCGTATTATTTCCTGACCGGGGACGGGGCGGCGACGGTGGTGATCCCCGATACCGGTCCGCCGACGTGCGTCCAGGGCGGCTGGTACCAGCGCGGGGCCATTCCCCGCTGATCCCCGCAGCGGTTTCGCTGTTCGCGGTCCCGATCTTAAGCGAGCCTTTATGACCCCCGGGGCATGCAGAGGGCCGGTTGAAGTGGCGGTCCGGGGGACAGGGTGGCGAAATCGAGCGGGAAATGGGCTCTGATCGGAGCCATCGGTGTCATGCTGTTCGGCGTCGGCGCCGGCGCAGCCACGGCCGATCCGGTCAGCGTCGCGGTCACCGCCGGCACCGGCGGGGCCGGGGCCGAGGTCGCCCTGCATCGGCTGATCGGCGGGGGCGACATCGCCGTCCGCGCGGCCGCCGAGACGCTGACCTATTCCGACCACGCCACCTATGACAACATCCGCTATTCCGGCGACCTGAAGCTGCAGGACGCGGGGCTCTATATCGACTGGCAACCCTCCCGCGCCGTGGGCCTGTCGGTGGTGGCCGGTTTCCAGACCAGCCTGCGCCGCCTCGGCCTGCTGGGGACGCCCGCCGCCAGCGTCGTCATCAACGGCGTGACCTATGCGCCCGCCCAGGTCGGCGTCCTGACCGGCCAGGTGCGTCTGACCAAGGCCACGCCTTATCTGGGCGTCAGCCTTCGCAAGCACCTGACGCAGAACCTGTTCGTGAAGGCCGATTTCGGCGCGGCCTTCGGCTCGCAGCCGAAGACGACGCTGACCGCCTCGGGCCTGGGGGTCAGCCTGATCGACCTGCAGGCGGAGGCCGCGCGGATCAGCCGGGACGCCAGCCACTTCAAGACCTATCCCCTGGCCACCATCGGCCTCGGCTACGATTTCTGACGGCGGCGCGCCCGCGTCGCCGGTCTCACTGCGCGGCGGACAGGGGCCCGGGTCCGGCGAGCCCCAGGGCCTTCATCCTTTCCCCGAGACGAGGGCCGGTCGACAGGGCGGTGATCTGGTCCTCCCGGCCCTCGGCCCCGTGGCCGAGCGCTGTCCGGGCGAGGCCGCGCAGATACTGGGCCTCCGGCCACTTGGGTCGGGCCTGAAGCGCCGCCTGAAGGTCCGTCAGCGCCTGATCCGGCTTGCCCTGCCGCAGCCGCGCCAGACCCCGGCCCTCCAGAGCCAGATCATTCCGCGCGCCGATGTCGAGCGCCCGATTGCAGTCCCCCACGGCCCGGTCGAGGTCCTGACCGAGGAACGCCTGCGCCCGGCATCGCCCGGCCAGCGCGACGACCCGCCGCGGGTGGTCGGGGTGGGCCTTCAGCCATTGGCTGAAGGCCGCCCGGGCCGGCGCGAAGGCGTCGAGGTCCGCGTAGAGCTCGCCCAGTTCCAGACGCGGGTCGGCCTCCGCAGCCAGCGCTGCGTCGGCCGCCGCCAGGTCGGCCATCGCCAGATCCGGTTTGCCGTCGGACCTGCGCAGCCGCGCCCGGGCCAGCCGCGCCTCGGCATTGGCCGGGTGTCGCTCCAGAACCAGGTCAAGATCGGTCGCCGCCATCAGGGGCTGATGGTTCGCGAGGCGCGCCCGGGCCCGAAGCAGCCGGTACGCGTCCGCGTCCGGCGCGCCCTCCACCGCCTTGTCGAGATCGGTCAGCGCCGGCGCGATCTCGCCGGCGGACAACCGCGCGGCGCCGCGACGGGCGAAGCCGTCGGCGTCCGTCGGCTCGGTTCCCGAATCCTCGAGCGGCGCCGCCGCCTTTTCCGTGTGGGTCGCCGCGTCCCGCTCCAGGGCCGTGGCCTTGGTGGAGAAGATCGGCCCGCCCTCATAGGTGATGTAGAGCCGGTGCTGCGAGTTGGCGACATAGACCCGGTGCGAGATGAAGAAGTCCGCCCCGAGGAGCATGTCGGCCAGGTCGGTCATGGCGCCGAAGCGGATCCGGATATTGCGCACCTCCTCGGTGTCGAGCTGGAAACTGTCGAACCGGCCCACATAGGAGGGGATCAGTCGACCGCCGACCCCGCCGGTGGCGCCGCCGTTTGTGATCCCGGGGTCCCCTGGCTTGACGCCGGCGCGGGCCGCCGCGTCCAGCGTCAGGAACGAGGTGGACGCGCCGGTGTCGAAAATGACCCGAACGTCCTTGCCGTTGAGCTTCGCCCGCCCGATCGTGTGGGGATTGCGTTCGTCCGGATAATCGATCGGGATGTCCGCAACGTCCCGGCCCCTGGCCCAGTAGGCCATCGAGATCCGACCGCAGTCATGCGGCTTGAAGAGGCGGATGGCCCCGTGGGGCAGGTCGTACTCCACGTCTGCGAGACCCAGGACATTCTGCCCGATCAGGCCAGCGCCGCCGCCGCCCACCGAGGCCACGACAAATGGCACCCTATGGATTGGCGTCTCGGCCAGGGTGAGGGTCTCGACCCGCGTCAGATAGGCGTCGGCGTCGCCCGCCACCCCTTTGACATGCAGGTTGGTGGGCTCCAGCGGAAGCTTCAACTGACGCGCCGCGGCGGTCGTGACGACGGAATAGAAGGCGCCGGAGTCCACCATGAAGGATACTGGCGCGCCGTTGATCTTCACATCGATCATGGGCTGATTGCCGATCATGGTGACCTTGAGCTCGGCGATTTGCTGCACGCCGCACTTCCGATCCTCCGCCGCAACCGCCGTCGCCCACAAGAGCCACATCGCCAACAGGCATGACCCCAGATTCCGCATGCGCTCCCTCACCGACGACCCGCCGCGACAACCCTGGCGGACGAAGAGGGGAGAATATTTCGCGTCGCTTGGCAAGCGGCCGCCGCATCGGGAGCGGCGACGGGGAGCGAAGACCGGCTTGCGCTACGCCCGGGCTGCGGCCCTCTCGTCCCTTGCCGCCCGGGTCGGGACGGGCCTAACATGTGGCGATGTCACGTTCGTCGCCCTAGTCCGCCCGAAAGCTCCCGTTCGCCGCATAGATTCGCCGGTGTCTCATGGCCTCTCTTGTCCCGCTCCTGATCCTGATCGCGCTGGTGCCGCTCGCCGCCGGTCTGGGCCGCGGGTTGGGCCGCAGCGCCAAGGGCGCCATCGCCCTCGGCGCCATCCTGTTTGGCTTGGGCGCACTGGTCGATCCTCCCAGCAAGCACGCCATCGAAAGCGTCGAGCCGGAGGCCGAGCGGGAGGGGAGCGGAGCCCCGCCCGCGCCGAACCCGCCGGACGCCTGACCCGCCGGCCTGGTCAGCCCGCCCTCAGACCAGCCTTCCGTGACAGTGCTTGAACTTCTTGCCCGAGCCGCAGGGGCAGGCGGCGTTGCGGCTGGTGTGCTCCCAGCCGGAGGGCAGGGCCGACGCGGGCAGGGCCTCGCGCTGTTCCGGCGACAGGCCGGTCATGCTGCCCAGGCCGATGCCGAACCCTGCGCCGCCCCGCTCGTTCTGGCCGGTGACGGGGTCGAGGTGGATCTCCTCGAACCGGGGCGGCTCCGGCTGGAAGGCCTCGGGCTGTTCGAAGGTGATCTCCACCGTCATTACCCATCGGGTGACGTTGTGTCGCAGGTCCACCAGCAGCTTCTCGAAGAGGGAGAATGCCTCGGTCTTGTATTCGTTCAGCGGGTCCCGCTGGCCATAGCCCCGCAGGCCGATGACCTGGCGCAGGTGGTCGAGGTGGGTCAGGTGCTCGCGCCACTGCATGTCGATCATCTGCAGCATGAAGCTCTTTTCCAGCTCCCGCATGCCCTCCGCGCCCACCAGGGTCTCGCGCTCCGCCGCCCGCTGGTCGGCGGCCTCGGTGATGCGCTTGAGGAACTCCGCCTGATCGACGCCGTTCTCCTGGGCCCAGTCCGCCAGGGGCAGGGTCAGGCCCAGCACGTAGAGCAGGCGCTCCTCCAGCCCCGCCAGGTCCCACTGCTCGGCATAGGCCTTGGGCGGCAGGAAGCGGGTGACGAAGTCCTCGATGGTGTCGTGACGCATCTCGGTCACCACCTCGGACAGGTCCTTGGCGACCATGAATTCCTGGCGCTGCTCGAACACGGCCTTGCGCTGGTCGTTCACCACGTCGTCGTATTTCAGCAGGTTCTTGCGGATCTCGTAGTTACGCTGCTCCACCTTGCGCTGGGCGGTGGCAATGGCGGAGTTCAGCCAGCGGTGGGTGATGGCCTCGCCCTCCGCCACGCCGAAGGTGCGCATGATCCCGTCCAGGCGCTCCCCGGCGAAGATGCGCAGCAGGTCATCCTCGGTGGACAGCAGGAACTTGGAGCGCCCGGGGTCCCCCTGACGGCCGGTCCGGCCGCGCAGCTGGTTGTCGATCCGGCGGCTTTCATGGCGTTCGGTGCCCAGCACATAGAGGCCGCCGGCCGCCAGGGCCTTGGCCTTCTGCACCGCCACATCCGCCTCGATCCGCGCGGTTTCGGCGGCGACCATCTCGTCGGTCACGGCGACGCCCGCTGCGCGCTGCTCCTGACGCCAGCGGCCGACGCGCATCTCCACATTGCCGCCCAGCTGGATGTCGGTGCCGCGGCCGGCCATGTTGGTGGCGATGGTCACCGCCCCCGGCACGCCCGCGTCAGCGACGATATAGGCTTCCTGCTCGTGGAAGCGGGCGTTCAGCACCTGGTGCGGGATGCCCTTGCGCTTCTTGCCGTCCAGCTCGAACTCATGGGCCTTCAGCAGTTCGGACAGCTGCTCGGACTTCTCGATGGACACGGTGCCCACCAGCACCGGCTGGCCGCGGGTGTAGCAGTCGAGGATCTGCAGCATCACTGCGTGGTTCTTTTCCGCCGCCGTGCGATAGACCTCGTCGTCCTCGTCGATCCGGGCGACGGGGCGGTTGGTGGGGATTTCGGACACGTCCATCTTGTAGATGTCGCCGAACTCCTGCGCCTCGGTCGCCGCGGTGCCGGTCATGCCGCTGAGCTTCTTGTACAGGCGGAAATAGTTCTGGATGGTGACGGAGGCGAGGGTCTGGTTCTCCGGCTGGACAGTGGCGCCTTCCTTGGCCTCGATCGCCTGGTGCAGGCCTTCGGAGAGACGACGGCCGGTCATCATCCGCCCGGTGAACTCGTCGATCAGCACCACTTCGCCAGCCTTGACGATGTAGTCCCGGTCCCGCTGGTAGAGCACGTTCGCGCGCAGGGCCTGGTTGACGTGGTGCACCACGCTGACATTGGCGCCGTCATAGAGGCCGGTGGTGTCCTCGCCCAGATGGCCGCCGGCGATCAGCAACTCCTCCACCTTGTCGTTGCCGTATTCGGTGAGGATCACCTGACGCTGCTTCTCGTCATGGTCGAAGGTCGCCGGATCGACGATCAGCTCCCGCACCACGGCGTCGATGGTGCGGTAGAAGTCTGACCGGTCCTCCGTGGGGCCTGAGATGATCAGGGGCGTGCGGGCCTCGTCGATCAGGATGGAGTCCACCTCGTCGACAATGGCGAAGTTGTGCGGCCGCTGCACCATCTCGTCCACGTCGTAGACCAGGTTGTCCCGCAGGTAGTCGAAGCCGAACTCGTTGTTGGTGCCATAGGTGATGTCGGAGGCGTAGGCGCGCTTGCGCTCCCCCTGGCTCAGGCCATTGATGATCACGCCTGTGCTCATGCCCAGGAATTCATAGATCCTGCCCATCCACTCCGCGTCACGGCGCGCGAGGTAGTCGTTCACCGTGATCAGGTGCACCCCTTCCCCGGTCAGGGCGTTGAGATAGCAGGGCAGGGTGGCGACCAGGGTCTTGCCTTCCCCGGTGCGCATCTCGGAGATGCCCCCCGCGTGCAGCACCATGCCGCCCACCAGCTGCACGTCGAAATGGCGCATGCCCAGCGCCCGCCTGGACGCCTCGCGCACCACGGCGAAGGCTTCCTCCAGCAGGCTGTCGAGGGTGGCGCCATTGGCAAGGCGCTGGCGGAACTCCACGGTCTTGGCGGCCAGCTCGGCGTCCGACAGCTTGGCCATCGACGGCTCCAGCGCGTTGATCGCGGCCACGCGGCCGCGCATCGCCTTGAGCTTGCGTTCGTTGGGATTGCCGAAGAGCTTTTTCGCCAGAGAGAGCATGGTGGTTCCGAAAGTCCGAGAAGGGCCGGCAAGGATCCGCTGTCGGCCGAGGCGTGGTAGGTCCGTCGCGCGAGGGTCCGGGCGTCCGGGTCGCGTACGGCGTCAGGTGAACCTGATTCCCCTGGAAGGAATCCCCTGCTGCAGGCGCGACCGCACAGCCCGCCGAACGGCCAAAAACCGCTCGACTTGCACGCGCGCGAGACTTAAGCACCGGCCGGGGGCGTGTCAACGCGAAGCCAGCGGCGGCGGGGACGGCAAGCCTCCGGTCTTTCAGGACTTACCGTCAGCGTAACCAGTGCCGGGACGACGACCATGACGCCCACCGCCCATCGCGCATTCGCAGTCCTGGCCGCCGCGGCGGCCGTGGCGCTGGCGCTTTCCGCCTGCTCCGACCGGGGCGGACCGAACGGCCGGCCGGAGCCGGGGGACAAGGTGGTCGCCAAGGTCGGCGACGAGGTGATCTGGACCTCGGACGTGAAGCGCGAGGCCGTGGCCCAGGGGGTGATCAGCGAGGGCGAGCCCCTCGATCCCGCCTCCACCCAGTTCCGTTCCACCCTGGACGAGGTGATCGACCAGAAGCTTCTGGCCCGTGAGGCCCTGCGCATGAAGCTGGACAAGGACCCCCGTGCGGCCCGCCGGGTGCAGGCGGCGCGGGAGAAGGTGCTGGGCGACGTGCTGGTGGAGGGCCGCGTGGACAAGGCGGTGAACGAGACCGCCATCCGCTCCCTCTACGCCGAGCAGCAGCGCCTGGCCAAGACCGGGGAGGAGATCCGCGCCCGCCAGATCGTGGTGGCGACCCAGGCCGACGCCGACGGCGTGAAGAAGCTGCTCACCACCGGCGCCTCGTTCGAGGCCGTGGCCATGCAGCGCTCCACCGACCAGAACACCCGCTTCAACGGCGGCGATCTCGGCTATTTCACCCTGGACGCCATGCCCGAGCCCTATGGCGTCGCCCTGAAGGCGGCCAAGCCCGGCGACCTGGTCGGGCCGTTCGAGACGGCGGCGGGCTTCGTTGTGATCAAGGTCGAGGATCGCCGTCCGGAGCAGCCCATCAGCCTGGACGAGGCGCGGCCGCAGATCGTCCGCTTCCTGACCTATGACGAGATCCGCACCCTGCTGGCCAAGCTCCGCGCCGCGACCCGGGTGGAGATCACACTGCCGCCGCCGGTGAAGGTGCCGGGCGCCGCCACCGAGCCCGCCAGCGCGCCGCCGGCCGCCGCCCCGGCGCCTTCGTCTGCGCCGGTTTCGGGCGCCCCGTTGCGTTTGAACCCCCAGGGCGCGCCGTCGGCGCCGGCGGCCCCGACGAAGACCACCCCCGCGCGTCCGTCCCAGACCGGCGCCCATTGAGACTTCGGGAGACCGTTCATGAGTGACGCCGCCGCAACCCCGGGCAAGCCTGGTCTCGCCGTTTCGCCCCTGGCGGTTCCGCTGCCGGCGATGGGGGTGATCGACGGCGTGCGCCTGGCGACGGGGCGCGCCGGCTTCTACAAGCATGACCGCCCCGACCTGCTGCTCATGGCCTTCGACGCCGGGACCACAGCCGCAGGCGTCTTCACCCGGCATGCGGTCGGCTCGGCCCCGGTGGACTGGTGCCAGGCGGCCCTGGCGTCGGATGGGGGCGCCGTGCGGGCGCTGGTCTGCAACGCCGGCTGCGCCAACAGCTTCACCGGACCGCCTGGCGCGGACGCCGCCCGCCGCACGGCCGAAGCCGCCGGCGCCGCCCTGGGGGTTCCGGCGGATCAGGTGATGCTGGCCTCCACCGGCGTCATCGGCGTCGTGCTGGACGCCGCCCGCATCGAGCGGGCGACGCCGGACCTTGTCGCAGGGCTGGCCGCGGACGGATGGACGGCGGCGGCCGCGGCGATCATGACCACCGACACCTTCGCCAAGGGCGCGGTTGTGGAAACCCATATCGACCGCACCCCGGTCCGCATCGCCGGCATCGCCAAGGGTTCGGGCATGATCGCGCCGAACATGGCCACCATGCTGGCCTTCGTGGCCACCGACGCGGCCCTTCCCGCCGCCGCCCTGCAGGACATGCTGGGGGTCGCCGTGCAGGACACCTTCAACGCCGTGACGGTGGACGGCGACCGGTCCACCAACGACACCTGCCTGCTCATCGCCACGGGCAAGGCCGGCAACGCCCCGGTGCTGGAGGCGGCCGACCCCCGGCTGGCCGATTTCAAGGTGGCCCTGCGCGAGGTGCTGCTCAGCCTGGCGCAGCAGCTGGTCCGGGACGGGGAGGGGGCGACCAAGTTCGTCAAGGTCACCATCACCGGCGCCGCCAGCGACGTCTCCGCCCGACGCATCTGCCGCACGGTGTGCGAAAGCCCCCTGGTGAAGACCGCCATCGCCGGCGAGGACGCCAACTGGGGCCGGCTGGTGATGGCCGTGGGCCGCGCCGACGAGCCGGTGGCGCGGGAGCGGATCGCCATCCGCTTCGGGCCTCTGCTGGCCGCCGTCGACGGCATGGTGGCCCCGGACTATGACGAGGCGGCCATGAGCGCCTACATGAAGGCCCCCGAACTGGAGATCTCCATCGACGTGGGCGTGGGGATCGGCCGGGCCGTGATGTGGACCTGCGACCTCACCAAGCGCTATGTGGAGATCAACGGCGACTATCGCAGCTGAGCGACGGCCGCCTTGTCCCCTGCTGGAGCGTCCCATGGCGTCCCGACTGCTGCTCGTCGCCGCCGCGGCCCTGATCGATACGGACGGTCGCGTGCTGATCTGTCAGCGTCCGGAGGGAAAGCAGCTGGCGGGACTGTGGGAGTTTCCCGGCGGCAAGGTGGAGGCCGGCGAGACGCCGGAGGACTGCCTGATCCGGGAGCTGCAGGAGGAGCTGGGGATCACCGCCCGGCGGGACTGCCTGGCCCCGTTCGTGTTCGCCAGCCACGCCTATGAGGACTTCCACCTGCTGATGCCCCTCTATCTGCTCCGCCGCTGGGACGGCCAGGTCACCCGGCGGGAGCATGCGGACATGGCCTGGGTCAAACCCGCCCGGCTGTTCGACTATCCCATGCCGCCGGCGGACGAACCGCTCTGCGCCTGGCTACGGGACTGTCTCTGAACCGTCCGGCTTCAGCGTCTCTTCCCGCACCCCCAGCGCATCGGCCAGCCGCGCCCGGGCCGATCCGGGGCGCAGGGGCTGCTGCTGGTCCGGGTGCGGCGCCCAGCCGGTGAGGGTGGAGATCTCGAAGGTGGCGCGAATCCGTCCGTCCGGGTCGGAAAAGCGCGCCGCGTAGAGGGCGCAGGCCCGCGCCAGCACCTCCCGGCGCAGGGGACGCCGGGCGTGGTCCGCAAGAATGCTGGTCTCGCCCATGGCCCGCAGATCCGTCAGCAGGCGGAGGGGATGGTCATAGCGCACGGTCACCCGGTCGATGTCGACCACCGGCAGGGCCAGGCCCGCCCGCTGGGCCAGGCCCGCCAGATCCGGACCGTCCGCGAACGGAGCGACCCGGGGCGCCGCGCCGCCGGTGATCTCGGCCTCCGCCTCCAGCAGCACCTGGCGCAGCTCCGTCAGGGTCGAGCCGGTGAACAGGGCGCCGATGAACAATCCGTCCGGCTTCAGCATGCGTCGGATCTGGATCAGGGCGCCCACCAGGTCATTGGTCCAGTGCAGGGTCAGCAGCGACACGACCAGGTCGACGGCGCCGTCGGCGAACGGCAGCCGCTCCACGTCGCCGACCAGGCCGAGGGGCGTGGCCGTGCCGGCATAGGCGGCGATGCTGTCCATTTCGATCAGGGTTCGGATGGACTTCGCTGCGGGACCGGAAAAAACCGCCCGGCGGAAGGCGCCGTCGCGACAACCCAACTCGACGGCGACGGGAAAGTGTCGCAGAATGGTTAACAGCCGGTCGCAGGCATCGTCCGCCGCCCGGTCGCGCAGAAACCCCGCGAAGTCGTTGCGGCGTGCGGCGCGCTCCAGCCGCCTGCGCAGCAGGGACTGGTCGAACAGGGCGGGGGGCGTTGCGGGCATGGACCTTCAGCGGGACGCAGGCGGGCGCCTTTCAGCGATGGGCCAGCTTATAGGCGCATTTCATCGGGGACTCGACCTAATCCTGCCGCCGACGACCCTGGACGGCGGACGCCCGGCCCAGGGGACCGGACTTTCGCCGGCGGCCTTTTCCCGTATCACCTTCCTCGAGGCGCCGGTCTGCGACGGCTGCGGGGCGCCGTTCGAGCACGACTTCGGCCTCGGGGCCCGCTGCACCGCCTGTATCACCCGCCCGCGCGCCTTCGCCCGGGCGCGCGCCGCCTGCATTTATGACGAGGGGTCGCGGGATCTGGTCCTCAAGCTGAAGCACGGGGACCGGCCGGATCTGGGGGGCCTGTTCGCCGGCTGGCTGCGCCGCGCCGGCGCGGACCTGCTGGCGAGCGCGGACGGCGTCGCCCCCGTGCCGCTGCATCCGCGGCGCCTGCTGGCCCGCCGCTACAACCAGGCCGCCGAGATCGCCCGTCCGCTGGCCCGGCGCACCGGCGTGCCCTATCTGCCGGACAGCCTCGTGCGGGTGCGGGCGTCGAGGGGCCAGGGAGGGCGCGACGCAGCCGGTCGCGCCGCCAATGTCGCAGGGGCCTTCGCCGTGGATCCGGGTCGGCGCGGCGCCATCGCCGGCCGGCGCATCCTGCTGGTTGATGATGTTTTCACCACCGGCGCCACCGCAGAGGCCTGCGCCCGGGCCTTGTTGGGAGCCGGCGCGGCCAGCGTCGACCTATTGACCGTTGCAAGGGTGCGCGAGGGCGTGGGCCTGTCTATATAGACGAGTCACCGTCTCATCTGTCCGGAGTGGTCATGCCCGCCGTCCTGATCTACACGCGGCCCTTCTGCCCCTATTGCTCCCGCGCGCTGGCGCTGCTCCGAGCCAAGAACGTGCCCTTCACCGAGGTGGACGACGCGGCGTTCAATCCGGATCGTCGCAAGGAGATGCTGGAACGGTCCGGCGGCGCGGCCACCTATCCGCAGATCTTCATCGGCGACCGGCATGTGGGCGGCTGCGACCAGCTGATGGCGCTGGAGCAGGCGGGCCAGCTCGACCCGCTGCTCGGCGCCTGAGCCGGAGCGCCCCTCCGTGGCCAGGATCGCCCTCGTCCAGACACGCACCCCGGCCACCCACGCCGCCGCGCTCGCCCACGTGGCGCCGCTGGTGCGCGAGGCCGCCGCCGGCGGGGCCGTGCTGATCGCCACCCCGGAATGCACCAATGTGGTGCAGCGCAACCGGTCCCTGCTGCTGCCGGCCCTGAAGACCGTGGACGAGGACGAGGGGGTCCTGGGCCTGCGCGCCCTGGCGGCGGAGTTGGGGGTGGAGATCCTCATCGGCTCGGCCCTGGTCCGGCGGGAGGGGGGCGGGGCCGCCAACCGGTCCGTGCTGATCCGCGCCGACGGCTCCATCGCGGCGACCTATGACAAGATCCACATGTTCGACGTGGACCTGCCCACCGGCGAGAGCGCCCGGGAGAGCCACGCCTACACCCCCGGCGACCGGGCCGTCGCGGCGGACAGCGCCGTCGGGCGGCTGGGCCTGACCATCTGCTACGACATGCGCTTTCCCCACCTCTATCGCGCCCTGGCCCAGGCCGGCGCCCAGGTGATGCTGGTCCCCGCCGCCTTCACCCGCCCCACGGGAGAGGCGCACTGGGAGGTTCTGCTCCGCGCCCGGGCCATCGAGACCGGCGCCTTCGTGCTGGCGCCCGCCCAGGGCGGGTTCCACGAGGACGGCCGCGGCACCTGGGGCCATAGCCTGGCCGTCGCGCCCTGGGGCGAGGTGATCGGGCGGCTGGATCATGACGAACCGGGCGTGCTGTTCGCCGAGCTCGACCTGGCCGAGGTCGACCGGGCCCGCTCCGCGATCCCGGCCCTGGCCAATGACCGTCCCTTCGCCCCGCCGGCCCTCGGCGGGATGTCCCTGGTTCGCGGCGCCGCCGAATGATCCGTTACGCCCTGATCTGTGACCAGGCCCACCCGTTCGAAGCCTGGTTCAGCTCGTCCGACGCCTATGACGAGCAGGTGGAGCGGGGGCTGGTGGAGTGCCCCTTCTGCGCCTCGAAGGCCGTGCGCAAGCAGATCATGGCGCCGGCCGTCGTCAACGCCCGGGCCGGGTCCGGCGAGGCGGCCCCGTCGCCCGAACAGGCGCTGCAGGCCGTGGCCGCCGGCGCGCCCTCGGACGTGCACGCCGTGATGCTCGAGGTCATCAACCGGATGCGGACCTATGTGGAGACCCATTTCGAGGACGTCGGCGACCGCTTCGCCGCCGAGGCCCGGGACATTCATGACGGGGTTGCGGACGAGCGGCCGATCTATGGTCAGGCCACGGGCGAGGAGGTGCGGGCCCTGATCGACGACGGGGTTCCCGTCGCGCCGCTGCCGGCGCCCCTCCGTCCCCGGCCGAAGCTGAACTAGCCGTCGCCGACGACGTCGCGACGCTGCGGCAAATACGCCTGTCACCCGAAGGGGCTAGGCCCGGCGCGGGGTTAACGATAATCTGGCGATGGGCGGGGTCTTTGCGCGTGTCGAGGCGATATGGACGTTCGGGGTGTCTATGATCGGATCAGCCGCGGGGTCGGCTGGGCCAGCTGGGCCGTCGCCGTCGGCGGCGCGCTCTATGTGAACTGGGTTCACCCCTTCGTCGATCAGGCCCTGGTGTTGCTGGTGTGGCCGATCGTCGCGGGCATCACCATCCGGCCCCTGGTGCGGCTGGCCTGGCCCCTGCTGGTCGTCTCCGCCGGAGGGGTCGCCGTCTACGCCCCCGCCGGCGCCGTCACGCTTGCGGTGGCGAAAAAGCTCTTGTGACGGTCATCATGTAGTTGACGTCGGCGTCCGGCCCCAGCCGCCAGCTGTCGCCCAAGGGGTTGTAGACGACGCCGAAGGGGCCCTGGACCGAGACGTCCACGCCCGCCAAAAAGCCGCGGATCTCCTCCGGCTTCAGGAACTTCGACCAGTCATGGGTGCCGGCCGGCAGCCAGCGCAGGACATATTCCGCCCCCAGCTTGGCCGTCAGAAGGGCCTTCAGCGTCCGGTTCAGCGTCGCCACGATCATCAGCCCGCCGGGCGCCAGCAGGGAGGCGGTGTCGCGCAGGAACGGCGCCGGATCGGCCACATGCTCGATCACCTCCATGTTCAGGATCAGGTCGAAGCGATCCTCGCCGGCGGCCACCAGGGCCTCGGCGGTGGAGCAGCGATAGTCGATGGACAGTCCCATCTCCTCGGCATGGGTCCGGGCCGTGCCGATGTTGCGGGCCGAGGCGTCCACTCCGGTGACGGAAAAGCCCAGCCGGGTCATGGGCTCCGACAACAGGCCGCCGCCGCAGCCGATGTCCAGCAGGCGCAGCCCCTCGAACGGCCGGGGCGCGTCGCCGTCGCGGCCGAAGCGGACAAGGGCCTGATCCCGGATGAAGCCCAGCCGGACCGGGTTGAACCGGTGCAGCGGCGCGAACTTGCCCCGGGGATCCCACCACTCCGCCGCGATGCGGGAAAAGCGGGCGACGTCCTCCGGATCGATGCTGGCGCCGCGGGCCGCCAGGCTCTCCGGATCGTCGATCACCGTGTTGTCGTCCGCCATCTGTCATCCCCGGCTGGGTCATTGCGCATTGCGAAGCCGGCTTCGGATCGCTAGAAGCCGCTCCACTCCTGCAGATGGTCGGTCCTGCGCCGGCCGGCAAGTCAAAAGGGAACGGAACCGACAGTGGTCCAGACGCGACTGGTCATGAAGTTTGGCGGCACCAGCGTCGCTGACATGGAGCGCATCCGCCGGGTCGCCCGGCTGGTGGCCGCCGAGGTCGCGCGCGGCCATCAGGTGGCCGTGGTCGTCTCCGCCATGGCCGGCAAGACCAACGAGATGGTCGCCTGGACCGACGCCGGCGGCCGCGCCGCCGCAGGGCTCCCGGAGAGCGACGACGAATATGACGTGGTGGTGGCCTCTGGCGAGCAGGTCACGGCGGGACTGCTGGCCATCGTCCTGCGCAACATGGGCCTGGCCGCGCGCAGCTGGCTGGGCTGGCAGATCCCGATCCTGACCGACGACGCCCATGGCAAGGCGCGGATCGAGGACATCCCGCCGGACGCCCTGATCGCCGCCATGGACCGGGGGGAGATCGCCGTGATCGCCGGCTTCCAGGGCCGCACCCCCGAGGGCCGGATCACCACGCTCGGCCGCGGCGGGTCGGACACCAGCGCGGTGGCCATCGCCGCAGCGGTGCAGGCGGTGCGCTGCGACATCTACACCGACGTGGACGGCGTCTACACCACCGACCCGCGGATCGAGAGCCGGGCCCGGCGCCTGGCCCGGATCTCCTACGAGGAAATGCTGGAAATGGCCTCCCTCGGCGCCAAGGTCCTGCAGACCCGCTCCGTCGAGCTGGCCATGTCCCAGCGCGTGCCCGTGCGGGTGCTGTCGAGCTTCATCGAGCCGGGGGACGCCTCGGACGACACCGGAACCATCGTCTGCGACGAGGAAGAAATCATGGAAAAGCGTATCGTCAGCGGTGTGGCCTTCTCCCGGGACGAGGCCAAGGTCACCCTGTTCGGCCTGCCGGACACGCCGGGCGTGTCATCGAAGATCTTCTCCTGCCTGGCCGAAGCCAACGTCAATGTGGACATGATCGTCCAGTCCAAGGCCCGCACCGCCGACCACGCCAACATGGCCTTCACTGTCGGCCGTCGCGACGCCCAGCGGGCGCTGGAGCTGATGCGCGCCGCCCAGGCCGAGATCGGCTTCGAGGACGTGGAGGTGGACGCCGACGTGGCCAAGGTGTCGGTGGTCGGCGTGGGCATGCGCAGCCATGCGGGCGTGGCCCAGTCCATGTTCAAGGCCCTGGCCGAGAAGGGCGTCAACATCCAGGTCATCTCCACTTCGGAGATCAAGATCAGCGTGCTGATCGATGCGGCCTATACCGAACTGGCGGTGCGGGCGCTACACGCGGCCTACGGACTGGACCAGCTCTAGGGGCTGCGCCTACCCTGCGGCGATGAGCCTCGCAGACCGTCTCCGCCCCTGTGGCCCCGTGGCCGATCCGGCCCTCGCCGCCCGGGTGCTGGAGGGGGGCGTGGCGGACGCGGTCGCCGATCCCTCCGTGCGGGCGGCCCTGGCCCCGATCGCCGGGGCCTCGCCCTATCTTGGCGGCCTCATGCGGCGGGCGCCGCGTCTGCTGGCGGACCTGCTCGCCGCGGACCCGGACGCGCGGCTGGAAGATCTCCTCGCCCGGACCCGGGACGCGGGCGGGCTGGAGCTGGAGGCGGCCCGCCCGGCGCTGCGCCGGCTGAAGGCGGAGCTGCATCTGCTCACGGCCCTGTGCGACCTGGGCGGCCTGTGGTCGCTGGATGAGGTGACCGGCGCCCTGGCCCGCTTCGCCGACGCTGCGGTGGAGGCGAGCCTCGCCGTCGCCGCCGGCGCGGAGCAGGCCCGCGGACGGCTGCTGGCGCCGTCGGACCCCAGCCGCGGTCCGGTCCCGGGCCTGTTCTGCCTCGCCCTGGGCAAGCACGGCGCCTTCGAGCTCAACTATTCCAGCGATATCGACGTGTCGGTCTTCTATGCCCCGCAGGACCTGCCCGTGGCGCCGGGCGTGGAGCCGGAGGCCGCGGCCCTGCGGCTGACCCGGACCTTCGCCGACCTGCTGCAGCAGCGGACGGAGGACGGCTATGTGTTCCGCGTGGACCTGCGCCTGCGGCCGGACCCCTCCTCGACGCCGGCGGCCATGCCGGTGGCGGCGGCGTTGGACTACTATGAAAGCGTCGGCCAGAACTGGGAGCGGGCGGCCATGATCAAGGCCCGGGTCTGCGCCGGGGATCGCGGCGCCGGCGCCGCCTTCCTGGCCGCCCTGCAGCCCTTCATCTGGCGGCGCAGCCTGGATTTCGCCGCCATCGCCGACATCCACGCCATCAAGCGGCAGATCCACACCTACAAGGTGGATGACCGGCTCTCCACGCCCGGCGCCAATCTCAAGCTCGGCCGGGGCGGCATCCGGGAGATCGAGTTCTTCGCCCAGACCCAGCAGCTGATCCTCGGCGGCCGGGACGACGCCCTGCGCGCGCCCCGCACCCTGGACGCGCTGGCGGCCCTGCGGCGGGCGGGGCATGTGAGCGCGGCCTGCGCGGCGGACCTGACCGCGGCCTATGACGACCTGCGGGGGTGGGAGCACCGGGTGCAGATGCTCGACGACGAGCAGACCCACGTGCTGCCGGAGGACGACGCGGTCCGCCAGCGGGTCGCGGCCCTGGCCGGCTTCGCCGATCTCGCCGCCTTCGACGTGCAGGTGGAAACGGTCCTGCGCCGGGTGAACGGTCGCTATGGCGAACTGTTCGCCGATGACGAGCCCCTGTCCTCGTCCTTCGGCAATCTGGTCTTCACGGGCGTTGACGACGATCCGGAAACGCTGAAGACGCTGGAGCGGATGGGCTTTTCCCAACCGGCCAGCGTCTCCGGGGCGATCCGGTCGTGGCATCATGGTCGGATCGCGGCCACCCGGACGGAGCGGGGGCGGGGGCTGTTCACCCGCCTCGCCCCGCAGCTGCTGGAGGCGGCGCGGGCGACCGGCGCCCCGGACACGGCCTTCGTGCGGTTTGCCGAGTTCTTTTCCGGACTGGCCTCGGGGGTGCAGATCCAGTCCCTGTTCCTGGCCCAGCCCCGGCTGTTCGAGCTGGTGGTGGGGGTGATGGCCTATTCGCCGGAGCTGGCGCGGACCCTGGCCCGGCGTCCGGCGGCGCTGGACGCCCTGCTCGACGGGGATTTCTTCGCGCCCATCGACGGGGACGAGGTCGCCGCCGCCGTGGCCGACGCCGTGGCCCGGGCGGAGGGCTATGAGGCGGCCCTCGACGCCGCCCGGCGCATTCACCGGGACCAGGCCTTCCGCGTAGGCGTGCAGGTGCTGTCGGGCATGGCGCGGCCGGAGGAGGCGGGACAGGCCTTCGCCGCCCTCGCCGACGCCTGCATCGCCGCCCTGGCGCCCGTCGCCGTCGCCGAGACCGTGCGGCTGGGCGGCCCGCTGCCCGGGGGCGAGGTCTGTGTCCTGGCCCTGGGCAAGGCGGGGTCGCGGGAAATGACCGCCGGCTCGGACCTCGACCTGATGACGGTCTATGCGGCCCCCGCCGACGCCCAGTCCGAGCTCAAGGGCTGGGCCGCCGACACCTGGTTCGCCCGCTTCACCCAGCGCCTGGTCGCCGCCCTGTCTGCGCCCACGGCGGAGGGGGAGCTGTACGAGGTGGACATGCGCCTGCGGCCCTCGGGCACGTCCGGCCCGGTGGCGGTGAAGCTGTCCGCCTTCGAGGCCTATTACGCCCACGACGCCCAGACCTGGGAGTTCCTGGCCCTGACCCGCGCCCGGGTGGTCTGGGCCAGTTCGGACGCCTTCGCCGGCGCCTGCCGCGGGGCGGTGGAGGCCGCGCTCCGCCAGCCGCGCAAGCCGAAGGCCACCCGGCGGGATGTGGCCGACATGCGCGCGTTGATGCGGCGGGAGCGTCCGGCCCAGGGCTTCTGGGACCTGAAGCTGGCGCCGGGCGGTCTGGTGGACGTGGAGTTCGCCGCCCAGACCCTGCAGATCCTGGGCGCCGCCGGCGGGGGGCGGCTGACGCCGTCGATCCCGGGCGCGCTGACCGCCGCAGCGGAGGAGGGGCGTCTGTCGCAGACCGCGGCGCGGGCCCTGATCGACAGCTGGCGGCTGCACCAGGCCGTGGCCCAGACCCTGAAGCT
>CAINOV010000038.1 GCA_903851655.1 uncultured Caulobacterales bacterium | reverse complement strand
GGATGGGGCGCTAAATCCTGACCCAGGTTCCCGGGTCTTCGCCCGGGAATGACAGCTCATTTATGGGTTTTGTATTTTCAACAGTCGTCATTCCCGGCCTTGAGCCGGGAACCTCCCACCGGAAAACACCCTCACGCCGGCAGCCGCAACGTCGTGAACGCCTCAGGCTCCGGCCCGGGTCGCACGGGCGGGCCGGGGGACACGGCCTTCCAGGCGAACTCCGCCTCCGCGGGGGACAGGCCCGTCAATTCCGCGCTCAGCGCCCACAACTCCGCCTGCAGGGCCCGGTCATAGGAGGCGTCCGACGACCGGATCGCCGCCCGGCCGCTCACATAGACCCCGGTCCATCCGTGGACGGACGGATCCACCGCCAGCCGCGCCAGATTGTCCCCCGACACGGCGGCGCTGTGGATGTTCGGCCCCATCATCGCCCGCAGCAGGGGGATGATGTTGGGCAGCACCCACGACCACAGGGCCCGCAGCAGGGGCGGATAGGTCCGCGCCAGGCCCGTCCCGGGCATCAGGCCCGGATCGAAGGCCAGCACGCCGGGCCCCGACCGGCCGCACAGCTGGATGCGGCGGTCCAGCTCATAGGCGCAGAGCACATTGCACAGCTTGGAGGTGGAATAGGCCCGGCGGGCGGCGGTCCCCGGCGCCTCGCCGCGGCCCGCGGCCGGCGGAAAGGCCGCGTCCCGGGCGGTGCGGAGGTCCGGCGCGGGAATGCCGGTCTTCTGCGCCGGGTCGTGGGTCCCGCTGGAGACGAACAGGATGCGCCCGTCCGCAACCACGTCCCCCGCCAGCAGGTTGGCCAGCAGGAAATGGCCCAGATGGTTGTTGGCGAAGGTCAGGTCCACGCCGTCCGCCGTGGTCAGGCCGTCGGTGGTGAACTGCAGGCCCGCCGACAGGATCAGGGCGTCGATCCCCTGCGGCGCCCGATCGCGCACCGCCGCGGCCGCCGCGCGGATCGAGGGGGCGGACTGCAGGTCCAGGGCGACCGTCTCCAGCCGGGCCCGGGGGCGGGCCTTGCCCAGCCGCTGGGCCAGCCGGGCCAGGGCGGCCTCGTCCCGTCCGGCCAGGATCAGGGTCGCGTCCGGCTCCCGCCGCAGCAGGGCCCGGGCCGTGGCGAGCCCCAGACCCCGGGTCGGTCCGGTCAGGAGGAAGGTGCGGCCCATGGAAAACTCCCGCCAGTTCAGCAGACCCAGTCTAGCCGCCATCTAAACACTGTCAACATTTCACAACTGCCGGGGGAGTGGCCCATACCCCATCCCCCCTAACCCTGCCCCGGCGCCTGTGGCGCCATCCTTGCAAGGTGAATCGGGTCTTAACCCTGTGGCGGGATCCCGATGCGCGCGACCTTCATCTTCCGGCTGATCGACATTGCGCTGGCGACCCTGGTGTTCTCGGCGCTCACCTGACCACGTCGATCTCCCGCCGGGACGCGGCGATGGAGACGATGAAGCCCGCCAGCACGTCCAGCAGCACCATGCTGGTGATCAGGAAGAAGGTGGAGGTGGCGAAGTTCCGCTGCAGCAGGAACGCCACCAGGCAGGCGATGAACAGCAGCATGGACAGGCTGTGATTGATGATCGCCACCCGGCCGGACTGGGTGGCCTTCAGCAGCTCGATGAACAGGATCACCACCGAGGCGAAGACGAACAGGTCCCCCGCATGCACCGGCCAGCTGACCCGGGAGGCCATCTGCACGCTGAACAGCACCTGGCCCATATGCGCTTCGGGCAGGTCCGTCGCGCCGCCGGGGAAGGTGAGGGCGTAGAGGACGTAGACGGCCACGGGCAGGCCCAGCAGCGGCAATGCGGCGAACATGTCCGGACCCTCCCCCGAATGGCGCGGTCCCGCGAACCTGACTCACACTAACGGCGCCGACACCTGAGTGATCGTCGTACAGCCGTTCGGCGGCAGCGCCAATGCCGCCGGGACCCCGCGCCCTGCGGCTATTTGGCGCCGGTTCGCTTCAAGGGCGTAAGTGTTTTCCGACAATGGCGCGAAAAACTGCCGCATTCATACTGCTTCTACGGGCGCGGCGTTCAGCGTTCCAGAGGATCTGCAGATGAACAAAGATGAAATCGAAGGTGCGGCCCAGAAGGGCGTCGGCGCGGTCAAGGACGCGGTCGGCAAGCTGACCGGCAATGACAAGCTCCGGGCCGAGGGTCTTGGCGACAAGATCGCCGGCGCGGCCAAGGAAGCCGTCGGCAAGGTCAAGGACGGCCTGGAAAAGGCCAAGGACGAGCTCGAGCACCCGAAGAAGGACTAGGTCCCGGGGGACCTTGTCGGCGGGGGCCTCAGCCGCCCCTCGCCGGCGAAGGGCGCCTCCACGCCCCACCCCGCCCCCCTTTTCCGGAACGCGGTTCCCGGGTCTTCGCCCGGGAATGACAGCTACAAATTATAGTCGTCATTCCCGCCCCTGAGGCGGGAACCTCCGTCCGGATATGGCGCTTCATCCGGATCAAGGTTCCCGGGTCTTCGCCCGGGAATGACAAG
>CAINOV010000037.1 GCA_903851655.1 uncultured Caulobacterales bacterium | reverse complement strand
GCGGCAAGGGCAGGGGCGCGTCGCCGGTCAACTGGCCGGAGGTTGCGTTGATCACGGTCGCCGCGCCGTCGAACGCCGCGGCCGCCCTGTCCCAGCTGAACGCCGTGCACGGCGCCGCCTCGGTCAGGGCGTCGGCGCGCGCGCGGGTCCGATTGAGGATGCGGATGTCCGTCGCGCCCGCCGCCGCGAGCGCCGCCACGGCGCCCCGCGCCGCGCCGCCGGCCCCTAGTATGGTGATCGGGCCAAGATCCGCGCGCCAGCCCTGGGCCTGTCGATGCAGGGCGTAAAGAAGACCCTCCCCGTCGGTATTGTCGGCGATGACGCCGCCATCCGGTTCGAAGAGCAGAACATTGGCCGCGCCGGCCCGCCGCGCCCGCTCCGTCGCCGAGTCCGCAAGTTTCAGTGCGCGCTCCTTGAAGGGCAGGGTAACGTTGATTCCGCGGAAGCCGAGCCGGCCCAGATGCGGAACGGTCTGATCAAAATCGTCCGGATGGACCGGCAGGGGCGCATAGACGGCGTCCAGGGCCAGGGCCCGGATCCACGCGCCGTGCAGTCGGGGGCTGAGGGAATGGCGGATCGGCGATCCGACGACGCCGGCGAGGCGTGCGGCGCCGGACAGGAGACCGTCTCGGGACGGAGGGCAGGACTGCAGGTCGGTCAAGCGATCAATTCCCCCCTCTCTCGCAGATACTGGAGCACATCCAGCAGCGGCAGGCCCAGCACGGTGAAATAGTCGCCGGAGACCTGTTCGAAAAGCTGCGACCCCTCGGCCTCCAGATGATATCCGCCCACCGACGACAGGACGTCCGGCGCGTTGCGGGCGACATAGGCGTCCAGCCAGGCGTCGGAAAACGACCGCACCTGGAGCCGGACGCTTCGCAAGGCCCGCCAGACGGGCCGGCCGTCTTCCGCCATCACCGCCGCGGAGTGGAGCACGTGGCTCCGGCCGCGCAGGTCGAGCAGGACCTGTCGCAGCCCGGCGGCGTCCGCGGCCTTGTCCACCAGGCGGCCATCCAGATCGAGGGTCTGGTCCGCGCCCAGCACAAGACCGCGGACCCGCTGCGAGATGCGGACCGCCTTCAGTTCCGCCAGAGCGTCGGCGATGTCCCGCGGGTTTCGGCCATCCTGCAACAGGGCGCCCTTGGCCGCGTCTTCATCGACCCCGGGCGCGGCGTAGGCCGCGTCGACCCCGGCCGCCTGCAGCATCCGCCGGCGGGTCTGGCTGGTGGACGCAAGGGTAATCACGGGACGCCGCCCACATCACTGGACCGGCCGGCCTGCCGGGCGTTCAGGAGGTTGATCACCGCCGCCGCCGTCTCCTCGACGGAGCGACGACTGACATCGATCACCGGCCAGCCCTGGCGTTCGAACAGACGTCGCGCCTGGACGATCTCCTCGCGGACCGCGTCCCCGTCCACATAGCTGCTTTCTCGGTTCTCGTTCAGCGACAGAAGCCGGTTGCGGCGGATCTGAATGAGGCGATCCGGGGACAGGATCAGTCCAACGATCAGGGGACGGGTCGTCCGGAACAGCATGTCCGGCAACGGGGCGCCAGGCACCAGCGGCACATTGGCGGCCCGGACGCCCCGATGGGCCAGATAGATCGAGGTCGGGGTCTTCGACGTCCGGCTGACACCCACAAGGATCACATCGGCGCTGTCGAGATTCTGGCCGCCCTGACCGTCATCATGGCCGATGGCGTAGTTGAGCGCCTCGATCCGGTTGAAGTAATCCGTGTCGAGGGCGTGCTGGGCCCCCACCCGGGTCGACAGCTGGGCCCCCAGATAACGGCCGAGCGCCGCCGTCATGGGATCAAGGGCTGCGACGCAGGGGGTCATCATGGTCCGGCAGCCATCTTCCAGCGCGGTCCGAAGGTCGCGGTCCACGATGGTATGGACAACCATGCCGGGCGCGTCCTCGATCTCGCGCAGCACCCGGTCCAGCTGCCGTGTCGATCGAACGAGGGGGTAGATGTGTTCGATCGGCAACACGCCGTCGAACCGGGCGCAGACAGCCTTGGTGATGGCGTTCAGGGTTTCGCCCGTGGAGTCGGACACGAGGTGCACGTGGAAGTAGGTAGCCAGCCGGGCGACAGCGACCATGTTCGAATTCCAGGATTATCGGCCCGTCGATCGGGGCCGGGTCAGACTTGGGTTCGACCCCGGACGGAACTCGGACAAACCGGTGGACAGTTCTGAGGATGAACCGGTGACCATCTGGGGACGTTCCGCGACAAGACGCGTTCTTGCGGCGGATGCCAAGAGCCCGGTGGAGGAGGTTTGACGACGCGGTGCATTTTTCCACCGCCTCGGCCGCCCGGGGAGATCTTTTTTCACAATCGGGGGGCGGAGGTCAGACGGCGGCGGAGATTCGCTGGCGGCGCCCATCCATGTGGTTAATTTTTTATGAATGTTTTCCAGCAGGTTAATAAAGTCTTAACAGCCCTTGCCCACAGCGCGGGTAGAACCGTGAAACGGTTAATGACCTGTTAATCACCTGTCATTTTCGAGCGCCCTACCCGGGTCTGTCCCCGGTCTCCCCGGTCCTACCGCCACCTCCAAATTTCCTTACAAGAGTCTTTCTAGAAAGACAGAAGCCGGTCGACGAACGGTGGGTATGGCCGCGGACCGACGTCTTGAGCCGGAGCGCGGGACCGGCCTTATGCTTCAGCGGCGTCCTTCCGGGCGACCGTTCCGCATCGCGGTTGACCAGTTGCTGGCAGAGGGCGCCGACAAACAGATGACGGACTTGGAGAGAGCCGCTATTGCCCGTATCGAAGTCCCATCGGAGAGGATATGCGGTCTCGCGTTGGGCGCTGTTCATCCCTACATCGCACTCTGTCACTCTCCGGCGTCGTCGGCATTCAATGAAGGGACCGTAAGATCGTGAGCCTGCAACGCCGCCGTGTCGCCGTGGTCCTGTTCAACCTCGGAGGGCCTGACGGTCCGGATGCGGTTCGTCCCTTTCTGTTCAATCTGTTCCGGGATCCGGCCATCATCAGCGCCCCGGGCCTGGTGCGCCTTCCGCTGGCGGCGTTGATCTCGACGACGCGGGCGCCGTCGGCGAAGCTGAACTACGCCATGATGGGCGGCGCTTCCCCGCTGCTGCCGGAGACCCGCGCCCAGTCCGACGCCTTGCAGGCAAGGCTCGACGCCGTGGATCCGGAAACGGAGTACCGGACATTCATCGCGATGCGGTACTGGAAACCCTTCACGGAAACGACGGCGCAGGAGGTGGCGGCCTTCAAGCCGGATGACGTGGTTCTGCTGCCGCTCTATCCGCACTTCTCGACAACGACCACCGGTTCATCCGCCAAGGCCTGGAACCGGGCCTATCGCGGCCCCGGGACCGTGCACACGGTCTGTTGCTATCCGACAGCCGACGGGTTTGTGGAGGCCCACGCCCAACGGATCCTGGAATGCTGGAAGGGCGCCGGTTCGCCTGGCAATGTGCGCCTGTTGTTCTCGGCCCACGGTCTGCCGGAAAAGGTGATCAAGGAAGGCGATCCGTATCAGGCGCAGATCGAACTGACCGCCGCGGCGGTCGCCGCACGCCTGGGACCGGGCTGGGACTGGCAAGTGTGCTACCAGAGCCGGGTCGGGCCGCTGAAGTGGATCGGCCCCTCCACGACCGACGCGATCTCCGCTGCGGCGGCGGATGGCAAGGGGGTTCTGCTGACGCCTATCGCCTTCGTGTCGGAACACGTGGAAACCCTGGTCGAGCTCGATCATGAATATGCGGAGCTGGCGGAACAGCAGGGGGTGTCGCCCTATCTGCGCGCGCCGGCCCTCGGCGTGACGGCCGCCTTCGTCGAAACGCTGGCGGACGCCGTGACCTCAGCGCTGGGTGTCCCCGGCGTCGCCCCGCACCGTTGGACGGGCTGCGACGGCTGCCATCGGCAATGTCCGCGCAGTCGCAGTCCTGGAGAGGCTGTGGCTCACACCGACAGGATTTCAGCGTGACCCAACATTACAATCTGATCCGCGGACTCCACATCCTGGCCGTGATCGCGTGGATGGCGGGTCTGCTCTACCTGCCGCGTCTGTTTGTCTATCATACGCGGGCGATCCCGGGCGGCGAGCTGGATACGACCCTGCAGGAAATGGAGCGCAAGCTCTCGAAGCTCATCATGACCCCGGCGATGGTCGTGGCCCTGCTGCTTGGTCTGACCCTGATCGGGATCGACAGCCAGATCCGCGGGTGGGGCTTTCTGCTGAAGCCCTGGATGCTGCTCAAGCTTGTCGGGCTGGTCGTCCTGTTCGGGTACCACGGCTTTCTGTCCGCCAGCCGCCGCCGGTTCGCGGCGGGGGCCAATAGCCGGAGCGAGCGGTTCTGGCGCATGACCAACGAGATTCCCTTCGCGGCCGCCATTGTCATCGTGCTGTCCGTGACCACCAAGTTCCTCGACTGACGCCTTGACCTGAGGGTTACGGTATGGTTTGCCTGTGGTTTCCAGACGCGCGGGCGCCAGTCGGCCTCCGCCTTCGTCTTACGGCCGCGTGCGGTCCTCGCGCGAACATCGGTCCCCACAGTTTCCATCGAACGCGTGGCCCCTACGGGTCGTCTGTGTTCACCACATTTCTCGGCCCTGTCCGATCAGGACGTCCTGGCGGGCGCCCGCGGCCGCGGCCCCTTGCGAGTAAAGCTCCATGACCGACGAAATCGAAATCGCCGCAGCCGCTGACGCTGACATCGCCGACGCCGCGGACGGCGCGGCGGAGCCCAATCTGGCTGAGTCCCTGGGCGTCACCCGGATGTCGCTGCAGGAACTGAAGGAAAAATCACCCGCCGACCTTCTGGCCTTCGCGGAAAGTCTCGAGATCGAGAACGCCAATTCCATGCGCAAGCAGGACATGATGTTCGCGATCCTGAAGGAACTGGCCGACGACGGCGTGGAAATCTCGGGCTCCGGGGTGATGGAGGTGCTGCAGGACGGGTTCGGTTTCCTGCGGAGCCCGGAAGCGAACTACCTGGCGGGCCCCGACGACATCTATGTCTCCCCCACCATGATCCGGAAATATGGCCTGCGCACCGGCGATACGGTGGATGGCCCGGTCCGCGCGCCGCGGGAAGGCGAGCGCTACTTCGCCATGACCAAGGTGGACAAGGTCAATTTCGAGAACCCGGACAATGTCCGGCACAAGGTGCACTTCGACAACCTGACACCGCTCTATCCCGACGAGCGGCTGTCGATGGAGATGCTCGACCCCACGCTGAAGGATCGGTCGGGGCGGATCATCGATATCGTGTCGCCTCTGGGCAAGGGCCAGCGCTGCCTGATCGTGGCGCCGCCCCGGGTCGGCAAGACCATGATGCTGCAGAACATCGCCAAGTCGATCGCCGCGAACCACCCGGAATGTTATCTGATCGTGCTGCTGATCGACGAACGACCCGAGGAAGTGACGGACATGCAGCGGACGGTGAAGGGCGAGGTGATTTCCTCGACCTTCGACGAACCGGCGACCCGCCACGTGGCCGTGGCGGAAATGGTCATCGAGAAGGCGAAGCGCCTGGTGGAGCACAAGCGCGACGTGATCATCCTGCTGGACTCGATCACCCGCCTCGGCCGGGCCTACAACACCGTCGTTCCATCATCGGGCAAGGTCCTGACCGGCGGGGTGGACGCCAACGCCCTGCAGCGGCCGAAGCGGTTCTTCGGCGCCGCGCGGAACATCGAGGAGGGCGGGTCCCTGACGATCATCGCCACCGCGCTGATCGACACCGGCAGCCGGATGGATGAAGTGATCTTCGAAGAGTTCAAGGGCACCGGTAACTCGGAAATCGTGCTCGACCGCAAGGTGGCGGACAAGCGCGTGTTCCCGGCCATGGACATCCTGAAGTCCGGCACCCGCAAGGAAGAACTGCTGGTGCCGAAGGACCAGCTGCAAAAGACCTATGTGCTGCGACGGATCCTCAACCCCATGGGCGCCCAGGACGCGATCGAGTTCCTGCTGGACAAGTTGCGGCAGTCCAAGAACAACGCCGATTTCTTCCAGTCGATGAACACCTGAGATCCGGCCGCCGGGGTTCCGCCCCGGCGGCCTGGCCCTAGAGCCGCAGCAGCGTGGCGCCGGTGGTCGACCTTGCGGCCAGGGCCGAATGGGCGGCGGCCGCATCCTCCAACGGGAAGGACTGGCCGATCTCCACGGCCACGTGACCCTGGCCGATTACGGCGAACAGGGCCGCCGCAGCCGCGTCGAGGGCGTCCGGGGTCGCCACGTAGTCGAACAGGGTCGGCCGGGTCAGGAACAGGGAGCCGCCCCGGGACAACCGCAGGGGATCCACCGGCGCGGGCGGTCCCGAGGCGTTGCCGAAGCTGACCAGAAGTCCCCGGCGGGACAGGCTGGCGAGACTGGCGTCCAGGGTGGTCCGGCCGACGGAGTCGTAGGCGATCGCGACTCCCGCTCCGTCCGTCAAAGCCCGGACCCGCTCGACAATATCCTCCGACGCATAGTTGATCACGTCTGTGCATCCATGCGCCCGCGCCAGGACCGCCTTGTCGTCGGACCCGACGCAGCCGATGACCCGGACGCCGAGATGATTCAGCCATTGGCAGAGGATCAGCCCGACCCCGCCGGCCGCCGCCTGGACCAGGACCGTGTCTCCGGACGTCATCGGCCAGATCCGGCGGGCGAGGAATTCGGCCGTCAGGCCCTTGAGCAGACCGGCCGCGGCCGTGCCGAAGCTGATCGTGTCCGGGAGGCGGACCACGCGGTCGGCCTTGACCACATTGGCGTCGGCATAGGCCCCGAGGGTGCTGCAATAGGCGACCCGATCCCCCACCCGGAACCGTGTCACGCCATCGCCGACGGCCTCAATGGTCCCGGCCGCCTCAAGGCCCAGGGTCGCGGGCAGCGGGATCGGGTAAAGGCCGGTCCGCTGATAGATGTCGATGAAGTTCAGTCCCACGGCGGCGTGGCGGACAAGGACGTCGCCCGGTCCGGGAATGGGGGTCGGGACGTCCTCGAGGCGCAGGACGTCGGGTGCGCCGACGGCGTGAAGTCGGATGGCCCGCATCAGACGAGGGCCTTCCGGAACAGTGCGAGGGTGGCGGCGTCGGCGCGGGCGGCGTCAGCGGCGTCGTAATGCTCGCCGCCGACCCGGGCGAAGGCGTGGTCGCGGCCGGGATAGATCAGAAGCTCCACGTTCGGCCGACCGGTCAGGCCGGCGACGATCGCCTCCCGGGCCGCCGGAGGACAGAACCCGTCGAGTTCGGCGACGTGCAGTAACAGCGGGTGATGGATATCCGCCGCGGCGGCGAGGTGCTTGTCCAGACCGACCCCATAATAGCCGACCGAGGCGTCCACGTCGGTCCGCGCGGCCGTGAGGTAGGCCAGCAGGCCCCCGAGGCAATAGCCGACACAGCCGACCTTGCCATTGACGCCCGGGGCCTGGCGGATCTGGGCGATGGTGGCGGCGATGTCGGCAACGCCGGTGTCGACGTCAAAGGCGTTGAACAGTTCGAAGGCGCGCTTCCATTCCGCCTCGGACTTGTCCGTCAGCTGGATCCCAGGCTCGATCCGCCAGAACAGGTCCGGCACGATGGCCACGAAGCCCTGCGCCGCCAGCCCATCGGCGATGTCGCGCATCACGCCGTTGACGCCGAAGATCTCCTGGATGACCACGATGGCGGGGGCGGAGGGGGCGACCGGTCGCGCCACATAGGCGGTGAAGTCGCCGTCGGGAGTGGTGATCGTCTGATGGGTGGCGGTCATGCAGGTCCTCGAACTGATGATGGACTCTCGTCCTCGGCTCCGAACTTGGGTAAGCCTCAAGGGAATGTCGAGGGCCCATCACGGGCTCGAGGGGTGTTGAGGGAGCGTTGCGCATGAATCTCAAGATCGAAGTGGATTGCACCCCGGAGGAGGCGCGGGCCTTTCTCGGTCTGCCGGATGTCAGCGGACTGAACGCGCATCTGATCGACGAGATGAAGAAGCGTATGGATTCCAACATGAATCTGCTTCAGCCGGACGAGTTGATGAAGGCCTGGATGGCCTACGGGGGCCAGGCGACGGAGCAGTTCCGGAAACTAATGACCGCCGCGGCCACGGCGGGAATGTCGGGCGCGACCTCGCCCAAGCGATGAGCGACACCATCTATGCGCTGGCGACGGCGCCGGGGCGCGCGGCTCTGGCCGTGATCCGCCTGTCCGGCCCGGACAGCCGACGTATTCTGTCGGAGATGACGGGACGGCCGCCGTCGTCTGCGCGCACCCTCAGCCTGCGGGACCTCCGGGATTCATCCGGACGGCTGTTGGACAAGGCGTTGGTCGTCTGGTTCCGGGGCCCGGCGAGCTTCACCGGGGAGGACGTGGTCGAGCTCCACCTGCATGGGGGCGCGGCCGTGGTGGCTGCGACGGCGGAGGCGCTTGCGGCTCAGGGGTGTCGCGCCGCCGCGCCCGGGGAATTCACCCGCCGGGCCTTCACCAACGGTCGGCTGAGCCTGGCGGAGGCCGAGGGGATCGCCGACCTGATCGATTCGGAAACCGCCCAGCAATCCGCGCAGGCGCTGCAGCAGCTGAGCGGGGCGCTGGATCATCGCTTCTCCAGGTGGCGGGCCGGGCTGATCGAGGCGCTGGCGCTGCTGGAGGCGGCCGTTGATTTTCCGGATGAGGACCTGCCGGCAGACCTGGCGGCAGGGGCGGCGGCGGCGCTTCAGGCCCTCGACGCCGATCTCGAGGCCGCCCTGGGTGAGGCGCGGGGAGAGTTCGTACGCGAGGGCTTCCGGGTGGCTCTCGTGGGTCCGCCAAATGCGGGTAAATCAAGTTTATTCAATACTTTAACAGGCCGGGAAGCAGCCATCGTGACGCCGGTCGCCGGGACGACCCGGGATGTGATCGAGGCGGATATCAGCCTGAACGGCTACCTGGTGCGGATTGCCGATACAGCCGGCCTGCGGGAGACAGACGACGTCGTGGAGGCTGAAGGCGTGCGCCGGGCGCGCGCTTGGGCGAAGGGCGCAGGCTTGCGGCTCTGGCTGACCGACGAGACGTTTCACGTGGAACAGGCGCCCGAGGTCGGGCCAGCGGACTGGTGGATCCTGACCAAGGCAGACAAGGGCGGGCCGGGCGCCGACCTGCCTACAGGGCCCTACATCTACCGGCTGGACACGCGAGACCGCGACCAGGTGAACCGCGTGGCGGCGGATCTCGCTCAGCACGTGTCGACGCAGTTGTCCGGCGGGGAGTTCCCGGCGATCACGCGGGCGCGGCACCGGGATGTCCTCTCCGAGGCGCGGACCTGTCTGGCCCGGGCCCTGGCCGGTTTCGGGCAAGCGCCGGAGCTGGTGGCGGAGGATGTCCGTCTCACGGCCCGGGCCCTGGAGCGCCTGTCAGGGCGGATTGATTCCGAAGCAGTGCTCGATCGGGTGTTCGGGGCGTTCTGCATCGGCAAGTAGTGTTTCACGTGAAACAGGGTCGGGCCGGTCAGGCACTCGACCTGAAGCCCCAGACAGGCTAAAGCACGCCCCCCGGCCCGGGAATTCCACCACATCTGTTCACTGGACGCCATGATCCTCGACGCGCCGACTTCGGACCTGTCCCCGACCTGGGATGTCATCGTCATCGGCGGCGGCCATGCGGGCGTCGAGGCCGCCGCCGCGTCCGCGCGGGCGGGGGCGCGGACCCTGCTGGTCACACACCGGACCGACACCCTCGGGGAAATGTCCTGCAATCCGGCCATCGGCGGATTGGGGAAAGGGCACATCGTCCGGGAGATCGACGCTCTGGATGGGCTCATGGGCCGGATGGCGGACGAGGCCGGGATACAGTTCCGCATGCTCAACCGGTCGAAAGGGCCTGCAGTCCGCGGCCCGCGGGCGCAGATCGACCGCGCGCTGTACCGGCGCGCGGCGCGGAGCCTGCTGCAGGACTACCCGAACCTCACCGTGATCGCCGGGGCCGTGGAAGACCTGATGTTCCACGTGGAACATGCGGCCGGCGTGGTTCTCGCCGACGGCCGCCAGTTCCGCGCGCCGGCGGTGGTGTTGACCACCGGGACCTTTCTGCGCGGCGTGATCCTGCGCGGTGATGACCGCATCCCGGCCGGACGTCACGGGGAGGCGCCGGCTGTCGGTCTCGCCGACCGGCTCTACGCCGCAGGCCTGAGACTGGGACGCCTGAAGACCGGCACGCCGGCCCGCCTGGACGGTCGGACCATCCGCTGGGACGGCCTCGACATGCAGCCGGGCGATGACGTCCCCGCGCCGTTCTCGTTCCTCTCCGGACCGATCTCCCGGCCTCAGGTGGCGTGCGGCGTCACCTGGACCAATGCGGAGACCCATCGGATCATTGCCGAGCGCCTGACAGAATCGGCGGTCTATGGCGGCAAGGCCGAGGGCGTCGGGCCCCGCTACTGCCCCTCCATCGAAGACAAGGTCGTCCGCTTCGCCGACAAGACCAGCCACCAGGTCTTTCTCGAGCCGGAAGGCCTCGAGGACCCGACGGTCTATCCCAACGGGATTTCCACTTCGGTGTCCGAGGCGACCCAGGACGCCTTCCTGCGGACGATCCCCGGCCTGGAGCAGGTCCGGGTGATGCGGTACGGCTACGCCATTGAATACGACTATGTGGACCCGCGGGAGCTGCTCCCGTCGCTGGAGTGCAAGCGGTTGCCCGGGCTGTTTCTCGCGGGACAGATCAACGGTACGACCGGCTATGAGGAAGCGGCGGGGCAGGGGCTTGTGGCGGGGCTGAACGCCGCCCGCCGCGCCGGCGGCCAGCCCGCCGTCAGCTTTGCCCGGGATGAAGCCTATCTCGGCGTGATGATCGATGACCTTGTCACGCGAGGGGTGTCCGAGCCCTACCGGATGTTCACGAGCCGGGCGGAGTTCCGTCTGCTGCTTCGCGCGGACAATGCCGACCAGCGGTTGACGCCCCGGGGCGTCGGGCTCGGGCTTGTCGGGTCGGAACGGCGCACCGCCTTCGCCGCCAAGTTTGCCGACCTCGCCGCGGCGCGGGCCCTGGCCGCCAGCCTCAACCTGACGCCCAAGGCGGCGCGGGACCACGGACTGGCGGTGAACGCCGACGGGCAAAGACGCAACGTTCCCCAGCTTTTGGGATGTCCGGGTGTCACCCTCGACCGCCTGGCGGGCATCTGGCCGGAGATCCGCGCCTGGAGCGATATGACCCGGGAGCAGATCGAGATCGACGCGCTCTACGCGGGATATCTGGATCGCCAGGCCGCAGACGTGGCGGCGTTCCGCCGGGACGAGGACCTCCGCCTCGATCCGGATCTGGACTATCGCAAGGTCGGCGGTCTGAGCCACGAGGCGATGGAGAAGTTGTCCGCCATCCGACCGCTGACCCTGGGCCAGGCGGCCCGGATCGAGGGGGTGACGCCGGGCGCGCTGACGGCGTTGCTGGGCCACGTTCGACGTGGAACATCCCATGCCGCCTGAATCGGCGCCCGACCAGACCGCCGCGCGGGACCGCTTTCAGCGGGAAACGGGCGCGGATGCGGCGGCGATGGCGCGCATGGACGCCTACCTGACCCTGCTGGCCACGTGGAGCGGGCGGATGAACCTGGTCGGCCCCTCCGCCCTGGCGGAGTTCTGGGAGCGGCACGCCCTCGACAGCGCGCAACTGCTGAACCACGCCCCCGAGGCGCGGATCTGGGCCGACATCGGCGCCGGCGCCGGATTTCCCGGGTTGGTCCTGGCCATTCTTCTCCAGGACCGACCCGGTGTGGCCGTGCATCTCATTGAGAGTATGGCCAAGCGCTGCCACTTTCTCCGGACCGTGTCCGTCGCGCTCAATCTGCCCACACAAGTCCACAACGCGCGGGCCGAATCGCTCAACTTATCCCCAGTCGATGTGGTGACGGCCCGCGCCTGCGCCCCGCTCCCGCGACTTTTGGAGTATGCTCGCCCTCTGCTCAAAGGCCCCGCCGTCGCTTTGTTCCTCAAGGGCCGGGAGGCTGAGACAGAACTTTCGGAGGCCCGGAAGGCCTGGCGCTTCACGGCGTCGCTGCTGCCCAGCATCAGTGGGGCGGACGGCCGGATCATAAGACTGGAAAGGCTCGCCCGTGTCTGACGCACCCTCTGTTTCCCGTGGACGCCCCAGGGTTCTCGCCGTTGCGAACCAGAAGGGCGGAGTGGGCAAGACCACGACCGCCATCAATCTCGGCACGGCGTTGGCCGCCGTCGGCGAGCGCGTTCTGATCATCGACATCGATCCGCAGGGCAACGCCTCAACGGGTCTGGGCGTGCGTCGGGAGCAGCGCGCGCGAACCATCTATGACGTGCTGGTGGGGGGCGCGGGGATCGCCGACACGGTGGTCCACACCACCGTCCCGGGGCTGGACCTGATGCCGTCCGACGCGGATCTGTCCGGCGCGGAAATCGAGCTCGGAAACGCCAACCGCCGGTCCTACCGGCTTCGGGACGCCATCGACGCCATGCCCTCCGACGCCGGCGGGTATGACTATGTCCTGATCGATTGCCCGCCGTCGCTCAATCTGCTGACGGTGAACGCCATGACGGCGGCGGACGCCGTGCTGGTGCCGCTGCAGTGCGAGTTCTTCGCCCTGGAGGGACTGACGCAGCTGATGCGGACGGTGGATCTGGTGCGGGGAAGCCTCAATCCGCGGCTGGAGATCCAGGGCGTGGTGCTGACCATGTATGACCGGCGCAACAGCCTGTCGGAACAAGTGGCCGCCGACGTCCGGAGCCACTTCGGAGACAAGGTCTATAACGCGGTCATACCGCGCAACGTCCGGGTGTCCGAGGCGCCGTCCTTCGGCAAGCCCGTGCTGATCTACGACCTGAAGTGCGCCGGCAGCCAGGCCTATCTCCGGTTGGCCCGGGAAGTGGTGGGCCGCGAGCGCGCCCGCCGTGTGGCGGCCTGAGGAACATCGACATGGCGGAGCAACAGGCGGGACGACGCGGACTGGGTCGGGGACTTTCGGCCCTGCTGGGCGAAAGCGATCCGGCGCTCGGGACGCCGGACGCCGCATCGGCGGCGGACGCGCGGCCGCCGCATGACGTCTCCATCGAGCTGCTCCGCCGGAATCCGGATCAGCCCCGCCGTTATTTCGACGAGGCGGATCTGGAGGAGCTGGCGGCCTCGGTCCGGGAGAAGGGGATCCTCCAGCCGATTCTGGTGCGGCCAGCGCCCGGCGCCCCCGGCGAGTTCCAGATTGTGGCGGGAGAACGGCGGTGGCGGGCGGCTCAACGCGCCGGCCTGCACAATGTGCCCATTTTGGTGCGAGAGTTGGACGATCTTGACGTGCTCGAGATCGGCATCATCGAAAATGTCCAGCGGGCGGACCTGAATGCCCTGGAAGAAGCGAACGGCTACAAGGTCTTGATCGAGCGGTTCGGTCGGACACAAGATGTCGTTGCGTTGACAGTGGGCAAGAGCCGCAGCCACGTGGCCAACATGTTGCGCCTGCTGAACCTGCCGGAAGTTGTCCGGACCCACCTCGCCGAAGGCCGGATCAGCATCGGCCACGCCCGCGCCATCGCCTCGGCGCCGGACCCGGGGGCGCTGGCCGAGGCCATCGTCAAGCATGGTCTTTCGGTCCGCCAGGCCGAACAGCTGGCGCGCAAGGCCATGGACCGCCCGGCGCGGCCCTCGACCCGGGCGCCGCGGGTTGCGGAGACCGGCAACGCCGACGTGGCGGCGATCGAGCAGGACCTGACCGACGCCCTGGGCCTTGCCGTGCAGCTGGTCTACCGGGACGGCAAGGGCGAGTTGCGGATCCGGTACGACAGCCTCGACCAGCTGGATGAGATCTGCCAGCGACTGACCAGCCGCTAGGCTCGCGTCTTCGGACGCGCCGGCGGCGGCTTGGCGCGGCTGGGACAGAGGTCCGCCATCGGGCAGATGTCGCACTTCGGGTTCCGCGCCACGCAGACATAGCGCCCGTGCAGGATCAGCCAGTGGTGGGCGCGCTGCAGCCAGGGCTTCGGGATCACGGCCTTCAGCTGTTTCTCGACGGCGTCCGGCGTCTTGCCCTTTGACAGGCCCAGGCGATGAGCGACCCGGAAGACGTGGGTGTCGACGGCGACGGCCGCTTCCACGCCCAGCTCGTTCAGGACCACGCTGGCGGTCTTGCGTCCGACGCCGGGGAGGGCCTGCAGGGCCTCCCGCTCCAGCGGAACCTCTCCTCCGTGCCGATCCAGCAGGATCTGGGAAAGGGCGATGACATTCTTGGCCTTGTTGCGAAACAGCCCGATCGTCCGGATCTGGTCGGTCACCTGCTCAAGGCCGAGGGCCACCATGGCCTCGGGGGTGTCGGCGAGGGCGAAGAGGCGCGCTGTCGCCTTGTTCACGGACACATCCGTCGCCTGCGCCGACAGGGCGACGGCGACCACCAGCGTGTAGGGGGACGTGTAGCTCAGCTCGGTCTTCGGCGAAGGGTCCGCGGCTTCGAAGCGCGAGAACAGGGTCCGGATCTGGGTCGGAGTCAGGGTCAGCTCCCATGTGGCGTGTGATCGGGACGGGGTGGCGCCCCGCCGGTGACCGACCCATATCAGCCGCATGCCGTCGGAAACAATCGAACCCGCCCTCGAGACCTCCCCCTTCGCACCGGTCGTGTATCTGGATCATGCGGTCGAACCGAACCGCTCCCTGTCCCGGCAGGGCATGCTGGTGGTGCTCGGCGTGCTGTTGGTCTTCAACCTGTTCACCGCCGGTTTCATGATCGTCATCGGCGCCTATCCCGCCCCGATCTTCCTCGGCGCGGACATGATCGCGGTGACGGCGGCGTTCTGGATCATGGACCGGAGACGGTCCCTGCGCGCGGAGCGGGTGACCGTGACCAGCGATTGGGTGGAGGTCTACCGGGCCGGAGCGGCCGCGGCGGTCTGGAGCACCGCTCCGGGCTTCACCCGGGTCGTGCTGGAGGACCCGGACGCGGACCTGCCCCGTCTGCGCCTCGCATCGGCGGGCCGGTATCTCGAGCTCGGCGCGCATGTGGGGCCGGCGGCCCGGACGCGTCTGGCCGGCGAGCTGCAGGACGCCATCCGCCGCGCGCGGGACGAGCGCCACCCGTCATAGGCCCTGCGACGTCGAGGGCGCTTGGCGCGCGCCCGCAAAGGGGTCATATCGAGCCATGCGTCCGCCCCCGCCCCAACCCTCGACGGCTCCGCTCGCGCCCGGCCTATACATTGTCGCCACGCCGATCGGCAACCTGCGCGACATGACCTTGCGGGCGATCGACATCCTGGCCGGCGCCGATCTGGTCCTGGCCGAGGACACCCGGGTGGCCGCGAAGCTGCTGTCGGCATACGACCTCAAGGCCCGGGTGGAGCGGTATGACGATCACACCGACGCCCGCCGGCGGCCGCAGATCCTGCAGCAGCTGGCGGAGGGCGCCCGGGTGGCCCTGGTCTCGGACGCTGGAACGCCCCTGGTCTCCGATCCGGGCTACCGATTGGTCCGGGCCGCGGCGGAGGCTGGCGTCGCGGTGTTCGCCGCCCCCGGCGCTTCGGCGGCCCTGGCTGCGCTCGCCGTTTCGGGACTGCCCACGGACCGGTTCCTGTTCGCGGGATTCCCGCCGCCGAAATCCGGCCCGCGGCGCGCCTTCCTCGCCGAGCTGGTCCCGATCCGGGCCACCCTGATCCTCTACGAGACCGGACCCCGGCTCTCGGACAGCCTCGCCGACATGCTCGCCGTGTTCGGCGACCGGGAGGCCGTGGTGGCCCGGGAGCTCACCAAGCTGCACGAAACCGTCGTGCGGGGACCGATCTCGGCCCTGATCGCGGCCTTCGCCAGCGGACCGCCGCGGGGCGAGATCGTCATCCTGCTGGGTCCGGGCGAGTCGCCGGCGGCGACCGAAGCCGACGCGGACGCCGCGCTGCTGGACGCCCTGACGCGCAGCGGCCCGGCGGAGGCGGCGGCGGGCGTGGCCAAGGCGCTTGGTCTGAACCGCCGGGAGCTTTACCGCCGCGCCCTTGACCTCCAGGGCCGTCAGGACCGGCCATGACCGCCGCCCGCCAGATCCGGGGGGCGCGGGCGCGACGGGACGGTCGCAAGGGCGAATGGCTGGCCGCGGCCTGGCTGATGCTGCACGGCTGGCGGATCCTCGGATTCCGGGTGCGGACGCCCCTGGGGGAGATCGATCTGATCGCCCGCCGGGGCGGCGTCCTGGCCATGGTCGAGGTCAAACGGCGGTCTTCCCTTGACGACGCCCTCGCCGCTCTCGGTCCGGCCCAGCAGCAACGCCTGGCCCGCGCGGCGGCGGCCCTGTGCGCGCAACGTCCCGGGTGGCGGGAGGCGAACGTGCGTCTGGATCTCGTGGCCCTGGCTCCCGGACGATGGCCGGTCCATGTGCCCGACGCCTGGCGGACGCGAGGCTGACCGCCAGAGGCGCAGGAGCGCTGAAATTTATCCGCTCTGGTGGTTTCCAAGGACGGCTGAATGACCGTAGATGGGCCGCGAAACCCCGAAGGATGAGGCATGGCTCTGAAGGTCGCGATCCAGATGGATCCTGTCGCTGCGGTCAATCCGCTCAGCGACACCAGCTATCTGATGGCGTTGAACGCCCAGGCCCGCGGGCATCGGCTGTGGACCTACCAGCCGGACCGGCTGGCCCTGGAAGGCCGCCGGGTCACGGCGCGCGGCCGCAGCCTTGAGGTCCTCGAGGGTCAGACTCCGGCGGTGCGGGAAGGGGATCTCGAGATCCTCGAACTGGCGGAGTTCGATGTGATCCTGATGCGGCAGGACCCGCCGTTCGACCTGGCCTATATCACCGCCACCCACATCCTCGAACACATCCATCCGTCGACCCTGGTCGTGAATGACCCCGCGGCGGTGCGCAACGCGCCGGAAAAGCTTCTGGTCACGCACTTTCCCGGCGTGCAGCCGCCGACCCTGGTCACCCGGGACATGGACGCCATCCTCGATTTCCGCGACCGTTATCCCGACATGATCCTGAAGCCGCTCTACGGCGGCGGCGGGTCCGGGGTGGCGCGGCTCAAGCCCGATGACAGCAACCTCGACGCCATGCTCGAGCTGCATTTCGCCATCAACCGCGATCCGGTGATCTGCCAGGCCTTCCTGCCCGCCGTCACCCAGGGGGACAAGCGGATCCTGATCGTCGACGGCGATCCCGTGGGCGCCATCAACCGGGTCCCGGCGGCGGGGCAGATCCGCTCGAACCTCCGGGTCGGCGGCTCGGCCGAGGCGGTGGAGCTGACGGCGCGGGACCGGGAGCTGTGCGGGATCATCGGCCCGACCCTCAGGGCGCAAGGGCTGATGTTCGTCGGGGTCGACGTGATCGGCGACTATCTCACCGAGATCAACGTGACCTCGCCCACGGGGGCCCAGCAGCTGAAGCGGTTCACCGGCGTCGACGCCACCGCGATCATGTGGGACCGGATCGAGGCCCTCCGGTCGGCGCGCTGAGGCCCGGATGAGCGACCCCGGACCGGCTTCGGCCCCGATCAGCCCTGCGGGCGCCACGCCCGTGATGCAACAGTTCTTCGACGTCAAGCAGCGCCACCCGGACGCCCTGATCTTCTTCCGGATGGGCGACTTCTACGAGCTGTTCTTCGATGACGCCCGCCAGGCGGCCGAAGCCCTCGGCATCACCCTGACCTATCGCGGCAAGCATGCGGGCGAGGACATTCCCATGGCCGGCGTGCCCGTCCACGCCGCGGAGGCCTATCTGGCCAAGCTGATCCGCGCCGGGTTCCGGGTCGCCGTCTGCGAACAGCTGGAGGACCCGGCGGAGGCCCGCAAGCGGGGCTCCAAGGCCGTGGTCCGGCGGGATATCGTCCGGGTTGTCACCCCCGGCACCCTGACCGAGGAAACCCTGCTGGACGCCCGGGGATCCAATCGGCTGGCCGCCGTGGCCGTTCGCGCCGGCCAGGCCGCGGTGGCCACGGCGGAGCTCTCGACAGGGGAGGTTTGGTCCTTCCTGCTGGACCGGGAGGCTCTCGCCCCGATGCTCGCCAGCCTGCGGCCGACCGAGACACTGGTTCCGGACCGGCTGCTGGCGGATGCGGAGGTCAGCGCCGCCGTGAAGGCCGGGGGCGGCGTGCTGCAGCCCATGCCCGGCGCCCTGGCCGACCCTGCGGCCTCCGAGGCCCGGGTGCGACGCCTCTACGGGGTCGACACCCTGGACGGGTTCGGCGGCCTCGCCCTGGCGGAGGTCGTGGCCCTGGGCCTGATCGCCGCGCATCTGGACATGACCCAGGCGGGACGCCTGCCCGCCCTGGCCGCGCCCCGGCGCGCGGCGGGGGCCCAGTCCATGGCCATCGATCCGGCCACCCGGACCAGTCTGGAGATCGATCGGACCACCACCGGCGGCCGGGAAGGGTCGCTGCTGTCGGTCATCGACCGGACGGTCACGGCGCCTGGCGCCCGTCTTCTGGCGGACCGGATCTCCCGGCCGCTGATGTCGGTGGAGGCCATCAATGCGCGCCTGGACTCCGTGGCGTTCCTCCGCGCCGACCGCCGTCTGCGCGACGATCTGCGCACCGGGCTGAAGGCCGCCGGCGACATGGCCAGGAGCCTGTCCCGCCTCGTGCTGGGGCGCGGCGGACCGCGGGATCTCGGCGTGCTGCGCGCCGGCCTGGCCGCCGGGGAGGCGATCTGCGCCCGCGTGGCCTCGGACCGCTCCCCCCTGGCCCCGCTTCCGGCGGAGCTGGCGGGCGCCCTGGACGACCTGACCCTGTCCCGGGATCCCGACCTCGCCCATCTGGCGCAGGAGCTGGCGATCGGCCTGGAGGCGGATCTGCCGCAGCTGGCGCGGGATGGCGGCTTTGTCGCCCGCGGCTACCGGCCGGACCTCGACCAGACCCGGGCCCTGCGGGACGACAGCCGCCGGGTCGTGGCCCAGCTGGAAGCCAGGCTGCAGCAGGAGACGGGACTGGCGCTCAAGATCCGCCACAACGCCGTGCTCGGCTATTTCGTCGACACCACCGCCAAGCAGGCCGAGACCCTGTTCCAGCCGCCCTGGAACACCGGCTTCATCCACCGTCAGACCACCGCCAACCAGGTGCGGTTCACGACGGCAGAGCTGGCGGACCTCGATGCGCGGATTTCCCAAGCGGCGGACCGGGCCCGGGCCATGGAGCTGGAGACCTTCGAGGCGTTCCGCCTCCGGGCGGAGCAGCTGGCGGAGCCGATCCGCCAGGCCGCCTTCGCCCTGTCCCTGCTGGATGTGGCCGCGGCCCTGGCCGAATGGGCCGACGAGGCGGACGCCGTGCGGCCGGAGCTTGACGAGTCGACGGTGTTCGACGCGGAGGGCGCCCGGCATCCGGTGGTGGAGCAGGCCGTGCGCCGCGCAGGCGACCCCTATACCCCCAACGACTGCCGGCTGGACGGATCGGGTCAGACGGGCGCCCGGCTGGCGGTGGTCACGGGCCCGAACATGGCCGGCAAATCCACCTTCCTGCGGCAGAACGCCCTGCTGGCGGTGCTGGCTCAGGCGGGGTCGTTTGTCCCGGCGCGGCGGTTCCGGCTCGGACTGGTGGACCGGCTGTTCAGCCGGGTGGGCGCCGGGGACGACCTGGCCCGCGGGCGATCCACCTTCATGATGGAGATGGTGGAGACCGCCGCCATCCTCACCCAGTCGACGCCGCGCTCCCTCGTGGTTCTCGACGAGATCGGCCGGGGAACGGCGACCTATGACGGTCTGGCCATCGCCTGGGCGGCGGCGGAGGCTCTGCATGACATCAACTGCTGCCGGACCCTGTTCGCCACCCACTATCATGAACTCGCCCAGCTGGAGCGCCGGCTCGGCCATGTCCGCAACCTGTCCCTGCGGGCCCGGGAATGGAACGGCGATCTCGTGTTCCTGCACGAGGCGGTGGAGGGCGCGGCGGACCGCTCCTACGGCGTGCAGGTCGCCCGACTGGCGGGGGTGCCCCCGGCGGTGGTCGCCCGGGCGCGGGAGGTGTTGCAGCGTCTGGAGCGGGAGCCGACCTCTCCGGCGCGACTGGACGACCTGCCCCTGTTCGCAGAGCGCGCGCCGCCGGCCGCCGCGCCGCCTTCGAAGGTCGAGCAGGCCCTGCGCTCCCTCGACCCGGACGGCCTCTCGCCCCGGGACGCGCTGGAGGCCCTCTATCGGCTGCGGGCGATCCTGGGCGAGGCATGACCGCTCCCCCGTGGATCGGCCATTGCGCCCGGGGCAAACGGGCCTAACTTGAACCCATGGCCCGTCGCCTCCGCCCCACCCGCATCGAACACGTCGTCGACGGCCACCGTCTTCGCGCACAGCTGACCGCCGCCGCCCTGGACGCCCTGGGAGACGAGGCCGAACAACGGCGCCGGGCGCTGGATGTCCTCCGCGCCGCCCTGTTCCGCGGCCGGATGATCGCCAAGGAACGGCTGGAGGCGGGCGCCGGTGGGATCGAGACCGCCCAGCTGCTGAGCCACGTGGTCGACGAGGTGATCACGGCCCTCTACGACTTCACCACCGTGCACATGTTCCGCGCCCGGAACCCGACGGAGGGGGAGCGTCTGGCCCTGCTGGCGGTGGGGGGGTATGGCCGCGGGGCGCTGGCGCCCTTCTCCGACGTGGACCTGTTGTTCCTGCGCCCCTACAAGCAGACGCCCCACGCGGAGAGCGTGATCGAGTATATGCTCTACGCCCTGTGGGATCTGGGCTTCAAGGTGGGCCACGCCTCCCGCACCGTCGAGGAATGCGTCCGCCTGGCGCGGGAGGACTACACCATCCGCACGGCCCTTCTGGAGGCGCGTCACCTGACCGGGGACGAAGCCCTGAGCGCCGACCTGCGCCGCCGGTTCCGCAAGGACGTGGCCGAGGGAACCGGGGCCGAATTCGTCGCCGCCAAGCTGAAGGAGCGGGACGACCGCCACGCCCGGGCCGGCGCCTCGCGCTACATGGTCGAGCCCAACGTCAAGGAGGGCAAGGGCGGCCTGCGGGACCTGAACACCCTGTTCTGGATCGCCCAGTATCTGCATCCGTCCGATCGTCCCGCCGAGTTCATCCGGCTGGAGGAGTTCACCACCCGGGAGCTGAAGGCCTTCCTCCGCGCCTTCGACTTCCTCTGGGCGGTGCGCGCGCACCTGCACTACGCCACCGGCCGGGCGGAGGAGCGCCTGTCCTTCGACCTCCAGCCGGAGATCGCCCGGCGGATGGGGTATCTCGACCGCCCCACCCGGGACGGGGGCGCAGAGCCCCTCGAGACCGGGGTCGAGCGCTTCATGCGCCGCTATTTCCTGATTGCGCGGGAGGTGGGCTCCCTGACCCGGGTGTTCTGCGCCAAGCTGGAGGCGGATCAGGCCAAGCGCAGTCCTCAGGGCCTGTCCCGGTTCCTGCCGCAACGGTTCCGCGGCGGACGCAAGGTGGTGGCCCCGGGCTTTCTGGAGGAGGCGGGCCGCCTCACCATCGAGGACCCCTCGGTCTTCGCCAATGATCCGATCAACATGCTCGCCCTGTTCCGCCTGGCGGACAAGACCAACCACGACCTGCATCCTGACGCCTTTTCCGCCGTCAGCCGGTCGCTGAACCTGATCACGCCGAGGCTGAGGCGGGATCCCGCCGCCGCGGAGGTCTTCCTCGATATCCTGGCCCGGGGCCGGCACACGGTGAAGACGCTGGAGCTGATGAACGAGGCCGGTGTCCTGGGGCGCTACCTGCCGGAGTTCGGGCGGGTCGTGGCCCAGATGCAGTTCAACATGTACCACTCCTACACGGTGGACGAGCACACCCTGCGGGCCGTGGGCGTCATGGCCGACATCATGGCCGGCCGGCTGGCGGAGGATCATCCCCTCGCCGTATCGATCGCGCCGATGATCGAGGATGTGGAGGTCCTGTTCCTCGCCATGCTGCTCCACGACACGGGCAAGGGCGGGGAGGGGGGCCAGGAGCTGGCCGGCGCCCGGGCGGCGCGGTCAGCCTGCGAGCGACTGGGTCTGTCGCCCGCGCGGATCGAGGCGGTTGCGTGGCTGGTGGAGCATCATCTGGTCATGTCGGACTTCGCCCAGAAGCGGGACGTGACCGATCCGCGGACCGTGGCGGACTTCGTCCGGATCGTGCAGGACCCCGAGCGCCTGCGCGCCCTGCTGATCCTCACCGTGTCCGACATCCGCGCGGTGGGTCCCGGCGTCTGGAACGGCTGGAAGGGCCAGCTGCTCCGCGATCTCTACGCCGCCTGTGAGGCGACATTCCGCGGCGGCCGGTCCGACGCGGCGGCGGAGCATGCGCGCCGCGCCCAGGCCGACGGCGCCCGGGCCGCCTTGGCCAGCTGGGCCGGCGACGCGACCCCGGAGCTGCGCGTCTGGGCGCAGCAGATGGAGGACGCCTATTTCATGGCCTTCTCGCCGGAGGAGCAGATGCGGCACTACGCCCTGATCCGCCGGGCCGGAACCCAGGGGGGCGCCGCGGCGTCGTCCGAGATCCGGCGGGACAGCCCCGTCGCCGAGGTGTCCGTGGCCGCCCTCGACCGGCGGGGTCTGTTCGCCGATCTGGCGGGGGTGATGGCCGGCATGGGCGCCAATGTGGTCGGCGCCCGGGTCTACACCTCCAGCGCGGGACAGGCCCTCGACATCTTCCTGGTCCAGGACATGGCGGGCGGCCCGTTCGGCTGCGACCATCCCCAGGGCACCGCGCGGCTGCTGGAGGCGCTGGAGGCCGCCGGCCGCGGCGAACCGGGCCGGGTCGAGGCGGTGCGATGGGCCGATCCGGGCCGCGCGGCTGCGTTTTCCGTGGCGGCGACGGTCTCCATGGACAACAACGCCTCAGAGAGCGCCACGGTGATCGAGGTGTCCGGCCGGGATCGCCCCGGCCTGCTGGAAGCCCTGGCCCGCTGCTTCGCCACGGCGGAGCTGACGATCCAGTCCGCCCACATCGACTGCTATGGCGAACGCGCCGTCGACGCCTTCTATGTGGCGACGCTGGATGGCGAAAAGCTGGAGGAGCCGCGGCGCATCAGCCATCTGCGGGAGTCGCTGCTGGCCATCGTGCAGGAGGGGGAGCCCGAGCCGACCTCAACCCGCCCCCGCCGCCAGAAGGCCCGGGCCAGCGTCGGACGGTGACCATCAGCCCAGGGCGAGGGACCGGGGCAGGTCTCCGGCGGACGCGCCCGCCTCCCGCGCCAGCACGCCGCGAAGGCGGGACGACCGGTCCGCCGTGGCCAGGGCCAGCCCGCGAATCCAGCGCAGGCTGTCATGGTCGTTGGAGAAGACCCGGGCAATGACGTCCGCGGCGGTCACGGCGCCCGCCACGTCCAGGCGACGCCAGCGCGCATACCGATCCAGGACCACGCTGCCGCCGATGTCCTCGCCCAGGTCCCGGGCGTCGGACAGGACTTCCGTCAGAGCCGCCACGTCCTTCAGTCCCAGATTGAGCCCCTGGCCGGAAATCGGATGGAGCCCGTGGGCCGCATCCCCTACCAGGGCGATCCGCGGCCCTGTCACGGCGCTGACCCGCTGAAGCGAGAGCGGATAGGCGAACCGCGGGCCGATCACCGTCGGACGACCCAGATCGTCCCCGAACCGCCGCGCCAGCAGGGACGTGAAGGCGTCTTCCGGCATGGACTGGAGCGCCCGGGCCCGCGCATCCCCTTCGGTCCAGACAAGGGAGGCGCGATCGCCGGTCAGGGGCAGGATCGCCAGCGGGCCGGCGGGCATGAAATGCTGCCAGGCGGTCCCCTCGTGCGGGCGCGCCAGAGCGACGGTGGTCACCACCCCGGTCTGGCCGTAGCCCGATGTCTCGGCCGTGATCCCGGCGGCGG
>CAINOV010000036.1 GCA_903851655.1 uncultured Caulobacterales bacterium | reverse complement strand
TGCTGCACGGGGACGCGGCCTTCGCCGGACAGGGGGTGGTGGCCGAGTGCTTCGCCCTGATGGGGCTGAAGGGTTACGCCACCGGCGGCACCATCCATCTGATCGTCAACAACCAGATCGGCTTCACCACCAGCCCGCGGAACTCGCGCTCCACCCCCTACCCGTCGGACGTGGCCCTGATGGTCCAGGCGCCGATCCTGCACTGCAACGGGGACGATCCGGAGGCCGTGGTCTATTGCGCCAAGGTCGCCACGGAATACCGCCAGAAGTTCGGCAAGGACGTGGTGGTCGACATGTTCTGCTATCGCCGCTTCGGTCACAACGAGGGCGACGATCCGACCATGACCCAGCCCCTGATGTACAAGATCATCAAGGACCAGCCGTCGACCCGCGAGCTCTACACCCGCCGTCTCGTGAACGAGGGCGTGATCACCGAGGCCGACTCCGCCCAGTGGATCGCCGAGTTCGAGGCCTTCCTCGACGCGGAGTTCGAGGCCGCCAAGTCCTTCAAGGCGGAAAAGGCCGACTGGCTGGACGGCAAGTGGGCGGGCTTCGAAAGCACCCGCCAGTCCGACCTGCGGGGCGACACCGCCGTGTCCCTGGCCCGGCTCAAGGAGCTGGGCGCCAGGGTCACGGACATCCCCAAGTCCATCGACATGCACCGCACCGTCGCCCGGGTGATCGAGGCCCGGCGCATCGCCATCGAAACGGGGGAGGGCCTGGACTGGGCCACCGCCGAGATGCTGGCCTTCGCCACCCTGATCGACGAGGGGCACCCCATCCGCCTGTCCGGGCAGGACAGCGTCCGCGGCACCTTCAGCCAGCGGCATTCCGGCATTGTCGACCAGACCACCGAGGCCCGCTACGTCCCCCTGCAGAACCTCAAGCCCGGCCAGCCGGAGTTCGAGGTGATCGATTCCGCCCTGTCGGAAGAGGCGGTGCTCGGCTTCGAATACGGCTACAGCCTCGCCGACCCGGACACGCTCGTCATGTGGGAGGCCCAGTTCGGCGACTTCGCCAACGGCGCCCAGGTGGTGGTGGACCAGTTCATCTCGTCCGGCGAACGCAAGTGGCTGCGCATGTCCGGCCTGACCATGCTGCTGCCCCATGGCTATGAGGGCCAGGGACCGGAGCATTCGTCCGCCCGTCTGGAGCGCTATCTGCAGATGTGCGCCGAGGACAACATGCAGGTGGTGAACGCCACAACGCCCGCCAACTACTACCACGCGCTCCGCCGCCAGCTGCACCGGCCGTTCCGCAAGCCCCTGGTGGTGATGACGCCCAAGTCCCTGCTGCGGCACAAGAAGGCCGTGTCGAAGCTGGCGGACCTGGCGGACGGCTCGTCCTTCCACCGCCTGCTGTGGGACGACGCCGAGCGCCATCCCGAGATCGCCGGCGGGATCACCCTGGTCCCCGACGACAAGATCCGCCGCGTGGTCATGTGCTCCGGCAAGGTCTATTACGACCTGCTCGAGGCCCGGGAGAAGAAGGGCGTCAACGACGTCTACATCCTGCGGCTCGAGCAGTTCTATCCCTGGCCGATGCAGTCCCTGCGCAAGGAGCTGGGGCGCTTCAAGACCGCAGAGCTGGTCTGGTGCCAGGAAGAGCCCAAGAACATGGGCGGCTGGACCTTTGTCGACCCGTGGATCGAACTGACCCTCGAAAAGGTGGGGATCGCCGCCAAGCGGGCCCGCTATGTGGGCCGTCCGGCCTCCGCCTCCACCGCCGCGGGTCTGATGAGCCGCCACCTCAAGGAACTGGAAGCCTTCACCACCGAGGCTTTCGCCTAGACCCCACCTGACGGCCCGACGCACGGCCGGCGAAGACGAACACTGGAGCTTGTTTGATGGCCGATATCATGACGCCGACGCTGGGCGAGTCCGTCAGCGAGGCGACCATCGCGCGCTGGACCAAGTCGGTCGGCGAGGTCGTGCGCAAGGACGAGGTCCTGGTGGAGCTCGAGACCGACAAGGTCAGCCTGGAAGTGGCCGCCCCGTCCGACGGCGTCCTGACCGAGATCGCCGCGGCCGAAGGCGCCACCGTCACCCCCGGCCAGAAGCTGGGCGCGGTGTCCAATGTCGCCGGCGCGGCGGCGACCCCTGCCGTGGCGGCGCCCGCTGCTGCGGCTCCGGCCGCCGCTGCTCCGGCTCCGGCTCCGGCTCCGGCTCCGGCTCCGGCTCCGGCTCCGGCGCCCGCCGCTTCGGGCGGTCCGGTGGACGTGACCACCCCGGTGATGGGTGAAAGCG
>CAINOV010000035.1 GCA_903851655.1 uncultured Caulobacterales bacterium | reverse complement strand
GTTCGTTCCATGGCCATCGAGCTTGAGATCAACGGGGTGCGGCGTCAGGTCGCCGCCGCAGCGGATACGCCGCTGCTTTGGGTCCTGCGGGACGAACTGCACATGACCGGCACCAAGTACGGCTGCGGGATCGCCCAGTGTGGCGCCTGCACCGTCCACTTGGACGGCCAGGCCGTGCGTTCCTGCCAGACGCCCATCGGCGCGGTGGGGACGGGCAAGATCACCACCATCGAGGGGCTGGGCGGCGCCCATCCGCTGCAGGCCAGCTGGGTGAAGCACGACGTGCCCCAGTGCGGCTACTGCCAGTCCGGCCAGATCATGTCCGCCGCCGCGCTGCTGGCGGAAAAGCCCAAGCCGACCGACGCCGACATCGACGGCGCCATGTCGGGCAATCTGTGCCGCTGCGGCGCCTATCAGCGCATCCGCGACGCCATCAAGGACGCCTCCGGCGAACTTGCCGTCAACGCCAAGGCCTGAGGGAGGACCCCGTCATGTACATTGCTCCCGTAAAGTCCGAGCCCGCGCCTTCCGGGTCTGCCTCCGGCGCCCGCCGCCGCGACCTGATCATCGGCGCCGCCCTGGTGGGCGGATCGCTGCTCGTCGGCTGCTCTCCCGCTGACATCATGGGCTCCGGCGCGCCGAAGACCGACTTCGGCGCCTTTGGCCCCTTCATCAAGATCGACGCCGACGGCGCGGTCACGGTGATGAACAAGCACCAGGAGATGGGGCAGGGCAACCACGCCGGCCTCGCCGCCATCGTCGCTGAGGAGATGGACGCCGACTGGTCCACGGTGAAGGTGCGGCAGTCCGTGGCCAACGCCAAGGTCTACGCCAACAGCCTGATGGGCGTGCAGGGCACGGGCGGGTCCACCGCCATCGCCAACAGCTGGATGCAGCTGCGCAACGCCGGCGCCGGCGCCCGGGCCATGTTCGTCGAGGCGGCCGCCAACCTGTGGAAGGTCCCCGCCGCCGAGATCACCGTCAAGGACGGGGTGGTCAGCCATCCGTCCGGCAAGTCCGCCCATTTCGGCGACCTCCTGGCCGAGGCGGCCAAGGTGACCCCGCCGACCTCGGTCAAGCTGAAGGACCCCAAGGACTTCACCCTGATCGGCTCCGACCGCGTCCGTCGCAAGGACAGCCTGGCCAAGGCCACGGGCCAGGCCCAGTACACCCAGGACGTCTATCTGCCGGACATGCTGACCGCCGTGGTGGCGCATGCGCCCCGGTTCGGCGGCAAGGTCGCCGGCTTTGACGCCACCGAGGCCCGCAAGGTGCCCGGCGTGGTGGACGTGTTCGCCATCGCCACCGGCGTGGCGGTGGTGGCAAACGGCGTCTACGCCGCCCGCAAGGGCCGGGATGCGCTGAAGGTCCAGTGGGATGACGCCAAGGCCGAGAGCCGCTCCAGCGCCGAGATGCTGGCCGACTACCACAAGATCGCCCGGGGCGAGCTGACGCCGTCCGACGACAAGTGGGCGCCGTTCACGGTGAAGGGCGACGCCGCCGGTCAGTTCGACGGCGCTGACGTGCTGCACGCCACCTACGACTTCCCCTATCTCGCCCACGCCACCATGGAGCCGATGAATTGCGTGGCCCAGGTGGACGGCTCCAAGTGCAAGCTGACCTATGGGGCCCAGGGCCATTCCCTGGACCAGATGGCGGCGGCCACCGTGGTGCTCAACCTGCCCGGGGCCATCGACATCGAGACCCTGTTCGCCGGGGGCAGCTTCGGCCGCCGCTCCAGCTGGGATTCCGACTATGTGGTCGAGGCGGTGCAGATCGCCAAGCACGTGGGCAAGTTCCGGCCGGTGAAGCTGGTCTGGACCCGCGAGGATGACATGACCGCGGGCCACTACCGGCCCATGGCGCATCACGCCGTGGCGGTGAAGGTGGGCAAGGACGGCTACCCGGCCGCCTGGCGGCATCGGGTGGTGATCCAGTCCTTCGCCAAGGCCAGTCCGATGATGGCCTCGATGATGGTCAAGAACAATGTCGACGCCACGACGGTGGAGGGGGCGGCCGGCTCGCCCTATCTGGCGGCGACGCCGGTGGTCGACGCCCAGGTGTTCACGCCGCACAGCCCGGTGACGACCCTGTGGTGGCGCTCGGTGGGCGCGACCCACACCGCGCCGGTGATGGAGCACACCATCGACCAGCTGGCGGCGCGGGCGAAGATCGACCCGGTGGAATACCGCCGGGAGCTCTATCGCCGGGCCGGGGAGGCCGGGGCGCGGCATCTGGCCGTCCTCAACCTCGCGGTGGAAAAGGCCGGCTGGGGTCCGCTGCCGGATGGCTGGACCCGCGGCGTCGCCGTGCACGAGAGCTTCGGCACCGTGGTCGCCAATGTCTGCGAGGCCAAGGTGGTGGACGGGGAGCCGAAGGTCCGCAAGGTCACCGTCGCCGTCGACTGCGGCATCGCCATCGCCCGCGACCAGATCGCCGCCCAGATGGAGGGGGGCACGTGCTACGGCCTCTCAGCCGCCCTGTTCGGCCAGGTGACCCTGGACAAGGGCCAGCCGCAGCAGACCAATTTCGACACATATCGGGTCCTGCGGCAGAACGAGGCGCCCCGGGTGGAGACCTACATCCTGCCGTCGGCCAACCCGCCCAGCGGGGTGGGCGAGCCGGGGACGCCGGTGATCATGGCTTCCCTGCCCAACGCCCTGTTCGCCGCCACGGGCAAGCCGGTCACGAGCTTCCCCGTCGTCAAGGCCTGAGCCGGAGACTGTCGAGCCAGACCCGGGCCGGTCGGCGTCTAGCCAACCGGCCCGAACGGGCTCAGTCTGCGACGGATGGATCAGCAACTTCTCGTCGTGGTTCCGGCCCTGGGCGCGGCCTGGCTCGCCGGCATGGCGGTCGGGCTCGAGCGCAGCATCAATGGGCGGGCGGCCGGGTTCCGCACCCACGCCCTCGTCAGCCTCGCCGCGGCCACGGTCATGCTGGCGGCTCGTGCGCCCGGCTTCCTGCCCGGACTGTTCGCGGCGGGTGCGCCCGGCATGCTGGATCCCACCCACCTGCTGCAGGGGGTGATGACCGGTGTCGGCTTTCTGGGCGCCGGCGTCATCTTCAAGGAAGGGGTCTCGATCCAGGGGCTGACCACGGCGGCCTCGATCTGGGCCACGGCGGCGTTCGGGGCGATGTTCGGCCTGGGCCTCTGGGTCCCCGGCGCCGTCGCCGCGACCGGCGTGCTGCTGACCCTGACGGCGCTGCGCTATGTGGAGGGCCGACTCACCGTCAACACCTACGCCATGGCGGCCTTCCGGTTCCGGATCGACTCAGCCCCCAGCGAGGCGGACCTACTGGCGGTGCTGGGACGCCACCGGGTGGACTTCGACGAGATGAGCTACGCCCTCGAGGAGAACGGCCAGGTGCTGGAATATTCCGGCGTCCTGCGCACCCGCCGCGAGGACAGCCTGGGGACGATGGCCCGGAGCCTCACGACCCTGCCGGGCCTGGTGGGCTACACCCTGACCCGGATCAGCAAATAGCAGCCTAAGGATGGGCGCCACCATCAGATAGTGTCCTATCAGATGGCGCGCCAGATCTGTGGGACCTGTGGATCGCGCCTGTGGACGGATCCGGTTGCGGCGGCGCAATGCGGAGGGCAGGAGGCGCCTTAGTCTGACGCGCCAGATCCGGAGCCGTCCCATGCTGCAAGCCGTCATCGTCGCCCACCCCAGTCCCGACAGTTTCAACCTGTCCGTCGCCCGCGCCTATGCGGCGGCCGCCGAGGCCGAGGGCGGGACCGTGCTCATCCGCGACCTCTATCAGATGGGTTTCGACCCGTGCCTGAAGGCGGACGAGATCCCGACCGCGCCGGACTATCGCATTCGCCCCGACGTGGCCGAGGAACGGGCGCGGCTGGCGGACGCCGGGCTCTATGTCCTGGTCTACCCGTTCTGGGTGAATGCGCCGCCGGCCATTCTGAAGGGCTATATTGATCGTGTGCTCGGCTTCGGCTTCGGTTTCTCACCCGAGGGCGAGGGCGAAGGTCCGCGGCGGACGGATCGGCGGCTGCTGAGCTTCACCTCGTCCGGCGCGCCGCGGCACTGGGTGGTCGACACCGGCGCGCTGAACGCCGTGCGGACCCTGTTCGACACCCACCTTGCAAAAGTGTGCGGGCTGACGGTCGTTGACCATATCCATTTTGGTGCAATCACGCCGAACATGACTGCCGCTGCAGTTGAAAGGCATCTTGATCTAGTCCGCAACACTGCGAACTGGATCAATCGCGGCAATTGAAGAATTCGATTCATGTTGTAATTGGGGTTTCATTTCTTATATCGCCGTGGCAAGACGATGCGTGCTGATTCACATGCACAGCGCTATTTGTTTCCCTCTTTGAGTGCCGCATATCGAGCGATCGGTTTGGCCTTGCAGAGATCAACCATAGTCGTCGCTGACGAAGTTCAACGCGAAAATACCGAGTTTGCATGGTCATTCTCGGGAGTCGCGGTCTTTTTGACTGAACTCGAAGCGACAACCCGCGTGCCGTCCGCGTCAGCTGGACGGCCTTGACCATCTAGAAGGAGTAATTCTGTTGTCCAGCTCGCCAGACCTCATCGAAATGACGACTGACATCGTGTCCGCGTTTGTCAGCAACAGCACGCTGGCGGCGGCCGATCTCCCGGGCTTGATCCATCAGGTCCACAAGACCCTGGCGGAAATCGCCACCGGCGTCGAAGCCGAGCCGGTGGCTCCGGCCCAGACTCCGGCGATCTCCGTCAAGAAGTCCATCACTCCCGATTTCCTGATCTGCCTCGAGGATGGTCGCAAGTTCAAGTCCCTGAAGCGGCACCTGCGGACCAAGTACGACCTGACGCCTGAACAGTATCGCGCCAAGTGGAACCTGCCGAAGGATTACCCGATGGTGGCGCCGAACTACGCCGCTGCGCGCTCGAACCTCGCCAAGCAGAGCGGCCTGGGCCAGGGCGGACGCAAGCCCGCCGCCAGCAAGACCGCAAAGCCGCGCGCGGCCAAGCCGACCGCCTGATCCCGGGCCGCCTGATCCCGGGCCGCCTGATCCTCGGCCGCCCGGACGCCGGGTTGCGCCGGGCCTGGGCCCGACTCCGAAAACCGGTCTGCCGCGCGCAGGCCGGTTTTCAAGTTTCTGGAACCGTGCTCTAGGGTGTCTGGATGAGACTCACGGACCAGCGGATCATCAGGGGCGTGGGCCTGGCCATCGTGGCGCTCGGCGCGCTGGGGTTTGCGCTGGGCCTGCAGCAGGGCCAGCGCCCGCCCACCGAGCAGCAGCCGCTTCCCCTGCCGGTGAACACGGGCCGGACGATGAACCTGCAGGGCGTGCCCCAGGCCGCCGGGCTGGACCCCGCCGCCGCCAACGGCGCGATCGATCCCGCCGCCGCCCGGGCCCGGGCCCGTCGCGCCCAGGCCGACGCCGACAACACCATGGATGACACTCCCGATCCGCCGGACGCTGCGTCTCCCGCTGCGCCCGCCGCGCCGGACCCGGCGGAACCGGTCCGTCCCGTCGCGAAGCCGGCGGCTCCGCCCCCGGGCAACACCCTGCACGGTCCGTTCTAGCCGGCGCCGGGCGGGCGCCGCATCAGCGGTTCAGCAGCCGGATCCAGAGTTGCGCCCGCTTCATCAGCCGGGGCTCCTTGGCGCCCTTGAGCGGCACAGACCGGTTGAAGGCGACGCCCACATAGGGCTCCGCCCGCCAGACGACGCGGCATTCATGCAGGGTTCCGGCCGTGAGCTGGATGGCGTCGAACGCGTCCGGCAACTGGACCTCCTCGTCCAGGAGGATCCGGCCGCCCACATCGCTGAGATCCTTGAAGGTCCCGCGCACGAGCTCCGGCGGTTCGCCCCAGGCGACAGTCACGGTCAGCCGGGTCCGTCGGCGGGGCGCCCTGCGGCGTTCGTCGGGAACCGCCATTCTGCATCCACTCCAATTGTCTCCGGCGTCGATTTGTGACGAAACTCGCTAACAAGGGGTTGCCAGTGACGCCTGTTCGTCACGGACTCATGCGAAAACAACGCCCTCGCGGATGGGATGGATGCTTATGACGGGTCTTTTGCTGGCGCTGGCGCTGTCCTCGACCTCGGTCGCGCCCACCTATGTTCCGACGGGCGCCGCCATTACCCCGCTGGCTTCGCCCGGGGCCGTGTTCCAGACCCTCAATCCCGAGCTTCCGGCCCTGCCGGACTATGTGGTCGGCCAGGCCTCGGGAATGGCGATCTCGCCGGACGGCCGGACGCTGGCGATACTGACCAGCGGCTTCAACCGGAACCGCGACGACAAGGGCAAGGTGATCCTGGCCGGGTCGAGCGAATTCGTGTTCCTCTACGACATCACCGGCGACCAGCCGCGCAAGCTGCAGGCGCTGAGCCTGCCCAACGCCTTTATCGGCCTGGCCTGGGCGCCGGACGGCGCGCGGCTCTACGCATCGGGCGGCGTCAACGACACCGTGGCCGTGTTCGCCCGGGAGGGAGACCATTTCGTGTCCCGGCCAGCCATCCCCCTCGGGCACAAGGGCGGGCTGGGCCTGAAGGTCCAGCCGGAGACGGCGGGCCTGGCGATCCGCGCCGACGGCCGGGTGCTGCTGGCCGCCAACCTGCAGAACGACAGCATCAGCCGGGTGGATCTCGAGACCGGCAAGGTGGTGTCCGAGCTGGACCTGCGTCCCGGCGCGCACAAGGCGGAGGATCACGGCACGTCCGGCGGCACCTTCCCCCGGGGCGTCGCCTTCGTCGCGGACGGCAAGGCCTATGTGTCCAGCCTCCGGGACCGGGAGCTGGTGGTGGTGGGCGTGGCGGCGGACGGCGGTCTGACGCTGGAAAAGCGGATCCACGTGGCGGGCCAGCCCAACGCCCTCGTGGCCAATCCGTCCGTGGGGCGGCTCTATGTGGCCCTCGACAACACCGATCGGATCGCCGTGGTCGACACCCGGACGGACAAGGTGATCGAGACCTTCGCCGCCGCGGCGCCGGCGACGTTGCTGGCCAATCCGCTGAAGCTGGGCGGGGCGGGGACCAACGCCCTCGCCCTGTCGCCGGACGGCAAGACGCTGCTGGTCAGCAACGGCGGTGAGAACGCCGTGGCCGTGGTCCGCCTGTCGGACCGCGCGGCGGGGGGCGGCGCGAAGGGCCGGGCGCGGGATGACGACGACGCGCCGCGCTCCGAAGTGGTGGGGCTGATCCCCACCGGCTGGTATCCGACGGCGGTGGCCATGCGGGGCGACGGCCGGCAGATCTATGTGGTCAACGGCAAAAGCGACCCGGGCCCCAATGTCCGCAACTGCCGTGGCGACGCCGCCCTGACCAAGGAGCAGTGCCAGGGATCCAACCAGTATGTCTGGCAGCTGGAAAAGGCCGGCTTCCTGACCGTGCCGACCCCGGCGCCGGCGGTGCTGGGCCAGTTGAGCCGCCAGGTCGCGGAGAACAACCGTTTCCTCGCCACGCCCGATCCGGCGGCGGCCGAGACCATGGCCTTCCTGCGGACCCATATCCGCCATGTGATCTACATCGTGAAGGAGAACCGGACCTACGACCAGGTCCTCGGCGATCTGCAGCCGGGGAACGGCGATCCCCGGCTGACCCTGTTCCCGAAGCCGATCACGCCCAATCACCACGCGCTGGCCCGCAACTTCGTCACCCTCGACAACTTCCTCGACAGCGGCGAGAGCTCCAACACCGGCTGGAACTGGTCCACCGCCGCCCGCACCACCGATTTCACCGAGCGGGAGGCGCCGGTGAACTATGGCGCCCGGGGCCTGCAGTACGACCAGGAGGGCTCGAACCGGAACGTCAACATGGCTCACGCCACCTCGGCGGAGCGGCGCGTGGCCAATCCGGTCTCGCCGGAGGATCCCGACATCCTGCCCGGCGTCCGCGACGTGGCCGCGCCGGACGGACCCAACGGGCGGGAAGGCGGCGGCTATCTGTGGGACGCCGCCCTGGCCAAGGGGCTCAGCGTCCGCAACTATGGCTTCTACGAGGATCTGGTCCGCTATGAGGGCGAGGTGGGCGACGCCAAGATCCCACTGGAGCGGGAGCCCTGGAAGACCGGCCTGACGGTGGCCTTCCCCACCAAGGCGTCATTGCTGAAGGTGTCCGACCCCTATTTCCGCAGCTTCGACCAGGCCTTCCCGGACTATTACCGGTTCCAGGAATGGAAGCGCGAATACGACGCCTACGCCGCCAAGGGTGAGGCGCCGCGCCTGACCCTCCTGCGGATCAACCACGACCACTTCGGCAGCTTCAAGGAGGCCATCGACGGGATCAATACGGTGGAGACCCAGATGGCCGACAATGACTATGCCCTGGGCCTGGTGGCGGAGGCGGTAGCCAAGGGCCCCTTCGCCAAGGACACCCTGATCTTCGTGCTGGAGGACGACGCCCAGGACGGCGCCGACCATGTGAACGCCCACCGGTCCGTCGCCCTGGTGGTCGGGCCCTATGTCAAGCAGGGAGCGGTCATCTCGAAGCGCTACACCACGGTGAACGTGATCCGGACCATGGTCGACGTGCTGGGGCTCGACCCCCTCGGGCTGAACGACGCCATGGCCGAGCCGATGAGCGACGTGTTCGACGTGTCGCAGGCGAGCTGGACCTATCACCCCCTGGTGCCGCCGGTGCTGCGCTCTACCGCCCTACCGCTGCCGCCCGCGCCCAGCGCCTGCGTCGCCCGGCCGAAGCACTCGGCCCGGTACTGGGAAACGGCCATGGCCGGTCAGGACTTCTCGTCCGAGGACAAGCTCGACACGGCGAAGTTCAATCGGGCGCTCTGGAAGGGGCTCAAGGGGCCGGGCGCGGCCCACTACGCCGGCGCGCCGGGTTGCGAATAGCGGCGCGCGCCGGGGGGCTCAGTCTGTCAGGGTTTCCTGGAAGCGCACCGGCCGGCCCTGGCCGGGCAGCAGGATCTCGCCCTCGCGCATGACCGCGCGGCCGCGGATGACGGTCATCACCGGAACGCCGGTGACGGTCATGCCGTCGAAGGGGGTCCAGCCGCAGCGGCTGGCCATGTCCTCGTGCCGCAGGGTGCGGGTGGCCTTCAGGTCCACCAGGGTCAGGTCGGCGTCATAGCCCTCCGCCATACGGCCCTTGCCGGCGATGCCGAACACCCGCTGGGCGCCGTGGCTGGTGAGGTCCACCAGCCGCTCCAGCGACAGCCGGCCGTGGGCCACGTGATCCAGCATCACCGGCAGCAGGGTCTGAACTCCGGGCATGCCGGAGGGCGAGGCCGGATAGGGGCGGGCCTTCTCCTCCCGGGTGTGGGGGGCGTGGTCCGAGCCCAGGACGTCGGCCACCCCGTGGGTGATTCCCCGCCACAGGCCCGCCTGGTGATGCGCGTTGCGGATGGGCGGGTTCATCTGGGCGAAGCCCTTCAGCCGCTCATAGGCCTCGGGCGCGGTCAGGGTCAGGTGCTGGGGCGTCAGCTCGACGCTGGCCACGTCCTTGTTGTGGCTGAGGAACTCGATTTCCTCCGCAGTGGTCACGTGCAGCACATGGATGCGCTTGCCCGCCTGACGCGCCAGACGCACCAGCCGCTGGGTGCTCTGGATGGCGCTGACGGCGTCGCGCACCTCCTCGTGACTCGTCCAGTCGCCGGTACGGGCCAGGGGTCGGCGCTCGACCAGGCGGTACTCGTCCTCGGAATGGAAGGCGGCGCGGCGGCGGATGCTGGCCAGCACCCGGGCCACGCCCTCGTCGTCGGCGACCAGCAGGGAGCCCGTCGAGGCGCCCATGAACACCTTCACGCCGCAGCAGCCGGGCAGGCGCTCCAGATCCCCGAGGACATCCGCGTTCTCATGCGTGCCTCCCACATAGAAGGCGTGGTCGCAGGCCATGCGCCGGGCGCGGACCAGCTTGTCGGCCAGGGCGGCCTCGTTGGTGGTGACGGGCTCGGTGTTGGGCATCTCGAACACGGCGGTCACCCCGCCCAGCACCGCCGCGCGGGATCCGCTCTCCAGGTCTTCCTTCCATTCGAGGCCGGGCTCGCGGAAGTGGACCTGGGTGTCGATGACGCCGGGCATCACCGTCAGCCCGGTCGCGTCGATGACCTCGCCCGCATGGGCCTGGCCCAGATCGCCGACCCGGACGATGCGTCCGTCGCGGACGCCCAAATCGGCGGGGCCGCGACCGGCGTGGTTCACCACCTCGCCCCCGCGGACGATCAGATCAAAGGTCTCGGACATGCAGGGCTCGTACTCAGGCTTCGGAGGGGGCGTCGTCCGGGTCCAGACGCGCGGGCAGGTCATCGGCGATCGCCGCCGCCGCCTGGACGCGCCGGGACACGGTGGCGCGACGGCGGGCCGCTGGCGGCGCGACCGGGGGAGGCGGGTCGACCGGCGCCGCCTCCGTCGCCGGGGTCATCCGGATGATGTCGGCCCCGGCGAGCGGCGCGGACGCAAACGGCTCCTCGAGCGTGTGCTCGGCGCGCCAGTCGGCGTCGGAGCTGGCGAACAGCTCGCGGGACGCGCGCACCACCCAGTTTACCGGCAGGTCCAGCATGTGGCAGACGGCCTGGTTCAGCTCCGGATCGGCGTCCTTCAGGCTCTCGAAGTCCCGCGGGCCGCGCAGGGCCTGGGCGTGCCGGCCCCAGGGGCCGTAGAGCCGGTCGTCCGACGGTCCGAACAGACCGAGCGTCGGCGCCCCGGCGGCGGCGGCCATGTGCATCAGGCCGGAATCGTTGCCGATGAACAGCCGCACCCGCTTGAGGCACGCATAGATGGTCAGCAGATCCGTGCGGCCCACAAGGTCGATCAGCCGGTCCCGGGAGATGACCCGCGAGACGGCCTCGGTGGCCCAGCGGTCATCCGGCCCGCCGATCACCATCAACCGGCCGTCCGCCAGAGGGCCGCCGGGGCCCAGAAGCTCCGCCGCAGCCACGGCGAACCGCTCCGCCGGCCAGGTCTTGCCGACCCAGTTGGCGGCCGGCGCAATGGCCAGGATCGGGCCGCCCCGACCGATCAGCGCGTCGGCGGCGGCTTCGGTCTCGAGGGACGTGAACAGCAGCGGGCCGGGCGGGCTGTCCTCCACCTTCAGAACGCGGGCGGCTTCGATCACCTTGTGCGTCGGCGCCGGCAGGCTGTGGGAGGACTTCTTGATGGCCCGGCGCTGGGACTGCAGGAACCGGCTGACGGGCGAGTTGCGCATGTCCACGATCAGGCCCCAGCGCCGCCGCCGCAGACGGCCCCACAGGCGTAGCCAGTGCATGCCGTGCTTTTCCTTCGGCAGCGGAATCAGGGCGTCCAGACCGGGGGTCTCGCGGAACAGGGGGGCGGCGATCGGACCCGCGACGATGGTGAAGCGTGCGTTCGGGATCTCTTCGATCAGTCGGCGCAGCAGCCCGGACGCGAGAACGGCGTCGCCAATCCGCGTCGAGGTGATGAACAGAATCGGAAATCTGGAAGCCGGCATCGATGGGTTATAGCGCGTTTCTCGCGGATTGCGGCCGATGACATACTCCGAGTGATGCAAAAGGTAAATTATGCTGGCGAAAGAGCGGCTTGATCGCCACATCTCAGCACATGACACTGTTTGCCGCCCAACTCGACGATCGCGCTCTGGTGTCCGTGACCGGACGGGATGCGCTCAGCTGGCTGGAGGGACTGGTGACCCAGTCCCTGGCCGACATGGCCCCCGGCGGGCTTCGTCACGCCGCCCTGCTGTCGCCGCAGGGCCGGCTGCTGGCGGACATGCTGGTCCAGCGCAGCGAGGGTGGCGTGCGGCTGGATGTGGACGCCGCCGGGGCCGAGGGGCTGGTGGCCCGACTGGGGTTGTATCGCCTGCGGGCGGATGTCCGGCTGGAGATCCTGGCCGGACCGGTCCACGCCGTCTGGGGCGACGGGGCGGGCGGAGGCGCCGGGGCGCCCGCGGATCCCCGGCTGGCGGATCTGGGCGAGCGCTGGCTGGGCCAGGCGCCGCCGCAGCCGCTGAACGCCAGCCGCGCCGACTATGTCCGCCATCGCCGGCGCCTTGGCGTGGCGGAGACCGCCGCCGACGGACTGTCGGACCGGATCTACGTCACCGAGGCCAATCTGGACCTGCTGAACGGGGTGGATTTCCACAAGGGCTGCTATGTCGGCCAGGAGACGACCTCGCGGATGAAGCGGCGCAACGGGATCCGCAGCCGGATCCTGCCGGTGACGGTGGCAGCGGGCCGGGACCTGGCCGCCGGGGACGAGTTGCTGAACGGCGAGCTGCGGGCGGGCGAGGTGCTGGCCTCCGCCGACGGGGCGGCTCTGGCTCTGATCCGGCTGGATCGCCTCGGGGCGTTGTCGACGGCCGACGGCCGCTCCGTCGCGGTCGCCCCTCCGGCCTGGATGCCGCCGCCGGAGGCGGCCGCCGGCGCCGTGTCAGTTTCACAGCAGCCTTCTGGAAGAGGATGATCATGGGACGTGATGCGACTCTGAAGACCGCCACCGTGTTGACCGTCGCCGCCGCCCTGGGCGCGGCGATCCTGGCGGCTGGCCCGGCGCTTGCGGACGGCGCCCCCGAGATCCGCGTCACGGTGTCGGAGGGCCTGCTCGCCCGGTCGCAGGAGCTCGACCGGAGCGACCTGGAGACCCTGCGCGCGGACTTGACCGCCTCGGTCGCCCGCGCCCTTGCCCGGTCGAACGGCGGGGCGCTGCACGCGGTTCGGGTGGACATCGTGCTGGAGGACGCCCGCGCGAACCGCCCGACCATGGCCCGACTGAACCGGGAGCCCTCCCTCTCCATTCGCAGTCTCGCCCTGGGAGGCGCGCGGGTGACGGGTCGCCTGATCAGCGCCGACGGGGCCGAGCATCCGTTCGTTCTGGAAGATTATGGAACCAACCTGCGGGACGATATCGGCGCCACGACCTGGACGGATGCGGACCGGGCCTTCGACCGGTTCGCCTCCGACCTGGCGGCGGGCCGCCTGCGGGACCGCTAGGCGCTCAGGGCCGCAGGGTCCGGGCGAAGAAGGCGACGGTGCGGTCGAACAGGGTGGTCCAGTCCCGCTCCAGCTGCAGGGCGTGCCCCTCCCGCGGGAAGGTCAGCCGTTCCACGTCCCGGTGACGTCGGCCGAGGGCCGCAGACATGGCCTGGGCCTGGGAGACGGGCACGGTGTTGTCCAGCTCCCCATGCACGATGAGCACCGGCGACCGCCACAGATCGATGGACCCGGCGGCGGAGCTGGCCCGGGCGAGCGCCCGGGCGTCGGGGGGCAGGCCCGGGCCGAAACTGGTCTGGGACAGATCATAGACCCCTGACACCACGACGCCGGCGCGGAACAGGTCCGAGCGCCGCGCCAGGGCGAGCGCGGTCAGCCAACCGCCCCAGCTGTCGCCCCACACGCCGATGCGGTCCCGGCGCACGTCCGGCTGTGCCGCCAGCCAGGCCCGGGCCGCCAGCACGTCTAGAAACTCCCCGGCGCCGTTGCGCGCCACGCCGCGGATCCGGCGGAAGTCCCGGCCCTGGCCGGTCCCGGAGCGATAGTTCAGCTGGATCACCACATGGCCCCGCGCCGCCAGGGCCCGGTTCATCCAGCCGAAGCGGCTGTAGAAGGCCGAGGTGGCCGCCGCCGCGAAGGTCTGCCGCTGCGGCCCGCCGTGCAGGAAGATGATCGCCGGAAAGGGGCCGCGTCCGGGGGGGCGGAACACCTGGGCGTTGGTGGCCACGCCGTCCGACGCGGTCAGCTGGAGGCTCTCCTCCGTCACCTCCGGATGCGGGTCCACGGGCTGTGGCTCGGGGGCCAGGATGCGTCCGTCCGACTCCACCTGCACCGTCTGCGCCTGACCCGCGGCGGCGCGCCACACCAGGCGACGGCCGTGATCGAAGGCCATGGGCTGGATGGCCACGCCGTCCGCCGGGGTCAGCGCCGCGGCGGCGCCCGTGCCGCTGTCGATCCGGACCAGCCGGCGGCGATCCACCCCGGCGCAGTTGTCGGACACGACCAGCTTTGCGGCCGCCATCAGGTCGGCATAGTCCACTTCGCAGCGTCCGGGCGTCAGGTCCGTGATCCCAGGGGGGGAGTCGACGGCGAGTCCGGACAGGGCGTAGACGTGCTGCCAGCCCTCATGCTCCGACAGCAGGGCCAGCCGCGCGCCGTCCAGCCACATCAGCGGCGCGGTGGTGCGCGAGCGCCACTGACGGGCGAAGCCGTCGGCGCCGGGGGAGCGCCACACGGCGCGCGGAGCCAGGGCGTCCACGGGGGTGAGCATGACCGAGAACGGGGCGGGGGGGTCTTCGTCGAACTGGTTGGCCGTGGCGTCGCTGCTGGGATCGATGCGCAGGAACGCCAGCTGCGCGCTGTCCGGCGACCAGGCCGGCGCCACGTCCAGCTGGTCGCGATTGTCGATCCAGCGCAGGCCCGTCGCCGCGGACCATAGCCCGACCCTGCGCGCGCGACCGATCGGCGTCTCGAAGGCCAGGGCGCGCCCGTCCGGCGACCAGACCGGCGCCACCACGCCGCCGCCGGCGATCTCCGACGCCGCCCCCTGGATCGCCGCGCACTCGTCCAGCAGCGGGGCGACCCATAGGCGTCCCCGGCTCATCCAGGCGACCCGGGCGTTGTCGGGGGACAGGGTGGGACGGCCGCCCTCGCCGATCCGGCAGGCGACGCCGGTGGGACCCAGCAGCCAGACCCCGCGATCGGCAAGC